>JAWVZN010000013.1:0-45002 GCA_033722155.1 Gemmatimonadota bacterium
AGCATCTTCTTCAACAACGGAGAGGCGCAGTGGCTCGCCGAGCTCTTCCTCCCCGGCCGCGCCGAGGTGGATTCGACGAGGGCCGCCGGGTGGAGCGGCGGCTACGCCTTCCGCTCCGTCGAGAACACCCTCGCCCAGGACCCGGACGGCCGAGTTCGAGCCGTTCCCGGCGACACGATCGCCGGCCGGCTGACGCTCCACGAGAGGGACGGGCTGCTGCGCGGCACCCTCACGATCGGGAGCCGCTCGATGGCGGTCTCCGCCGCCGGCGACGTGGACGGATCGCTCCAGCTACTGGCGGTTTCGCGGGGTTGGCGAAAGGTGTGGCTGACCCGAACGGCTGGCGGCTACGAGGGCCGGTGGGTGAGCGCGGGGCTTCCCTCGGGACGGCTCCGGGTGGAGGGCCGGCTCCTGGACGTCCGTCGGGTCGCGCCCCGAGGGGGCGATTGACACTCGAATCGAGAATCGCTACAATTGTCGCGATCAAGATCTCTAGCACCCCGCCACCGAAAGGACATCGCGATGCGACGATTCATGTGCTCGGCGACCGCGGTCATCGGAATTCTCGTGTGGGCGCCATCGGCCCTTTCGCAGGCCACGATCGGCGGGGAGTGGCGGGCCGACGTGGCCCGCTTCGCCCAGCGGGTGATCGACGCCGGGCTGGCGCCCGGGATGGCGGTGGCGATCTCGAAGGGCGACTGGGTGGTGTGGGACGAGGGGTTCGGCGTGGCCGACGCGAGCACGGGCCGCGAGGTGGGCGAGGAGACGATCTTCTACATCGCCTCCTCCACGAAGGCGCTCACCGCGACCGCCGTCGTCCTGGTGGCGGAGCGGGGGGAGATCGACCTCGACGCCCCGGCCTCCCGCTACATCCCGGGCCTCGAGTTCCGGGATCCCCTGGACGCGGACTCGGTCACGATCGAGCGACTCCTGACGATGACGCACGGGATCGACGACGGCGGCCCGGTCGTGATCCGGACCGCCTTCACCGGGCAGATCGACGCCGACACCATGGTGGAGCTGCTGGCCGGCTACGGTCCCTCCGGGAACGGGAACGCCTTCGACTACGGCAACCTCGGCTACAACATCCTCGGCCTCGCGCTCGATCCCGACGAGGTCCACGGCTGGAAGGACGTGGTGCGGCGCGAGGTGATCGAGCCGCTCGGCATGGCCTCGACCACCGCGCGGCTCTCCACCGTCGACCCCGACCGGATCGCGATGCCCCACGACATCGTGCCGGGCGAGGGGTATCGCCGGGTCCGGCTCGCCAAGGCCGACGCCAACCTCCACGCCGCCGGCGGCCACCTCACGACCGCGCGCGACCTGGCCCGCTTCGTGGCCGCCCACGCGAGCGGGGGCCTGATCGAGGGCGAGCGGGCCTTTCCGGCCGACGCGATCCTCTCCACCCACGCGGAGCACGTCGACCAGGACCGGGAGTTCGGCCCGTACCGGCGGGTGGCCTGGGGATACGGCTGGGACATCGCCCGCTGGGAGGGGAAGACGATCGTGCAGCGCTTCGGCTCCTTCTCCGGCTACCGCTCCCACATGTCCTTCGAGCCGGAGTCGGAGATCGGCGTCGTGGTGCTGGTGAACGGGGGCGGTCCCGCGAGCCCTGCCGCCGACCTGGTGGCCAGCTACGCCTACGATCGGCTCCTCGGTCGCGAGGACCTCGAAGCGGAGTACGACGGGCGGCTGGCCGAGATGGAGCAGCTGGCCGCCGGCTACGAGGAGCGGATCGCCGAGCACCTGGCCGAGCGGGCGGCCCGGATGGCGCCGCTGTCCCACCCGCTCGAGGCGTACGCCGGCACCTACGAGAGCCCGGCGCTGGGACGGATCGTCTTCCGCGTCGTCGCCGAGGGGCTCGAGGCGAAAGCCGGGGTCGTGCGGAGCCGGGCGGAGGTGTACGACGCCGCCGAGGACCAGCTCCGTATCGTGGTCGGCGGCGGGACGGTGGTCGACTTCGCGTTCCCCGACGACGAGGGGCCCGCCGACGCCCTCGTGATCGCCGGCGCGCGGTTCGAGCGGGTGGCGGGTCCGTAGTCCCGGACGGTTGCCCCCGGGCGGCCCGGGGTCCATCGTACAGGGGATGACCGCGCGCCCTCTCCTTCCCCTCCTCGCGAGCACCGTCCTGCTCGGTTGCGGGGGAGGAGGAGACGGACCCTCGGGGCCGGGTCCCGGCCCCGACCCCGGGCCCCGCCATCGCACCTTCCGCATGGGCTTCGCCCCCACCCCGCCGCGCGCGACCGTCGAGGCGGTCGTCCGGACCGTCCGGGACATGTCGGAGGTCTCCGAGCTCGCGCTCGTCCAGCAGCACGTTCCGTGGGGTCCCCTCCTGGACGGGGCCGTGACCATGGAGGAGGCGCTGGAGGACCTCGAGGAGCTGATCGGCTTCCTCCGCCAGCTCGGCCTCGAGATCGTGTTCCTGCTCGACCCCCTCGACGGTCTGGACCGGACGCGGGAGCCACCGGAGCTGGTCGCGCGCGGACGATCGATCGCCGAGCCGGAGATCCGGGCGATCCACGAGCAGTGGGCGCTCGAGGTGGCCCGCCGGGTCCGCCCCCCGTGGTACGGGCTGGCCTCGGAGGTGAACACCCTGGCCGACCTCGGCGAGCCGGCCCTCTACGCGGAGATCCGCGACCTGGTCAACGACCTCTCGCCGCGGGTGCGGGCCGCCTCCCCGGGGACGGAGACCTTCGTCTCCTTCCAGGCGGACCAGGCGTACGGGTTGCCGGGCTTCCCGCGCACGATCGACCACTTCGCCCTGATCGAGGACTTCGACGTCGACGCGCTCGGCCTCTCCACCTACCCCGTCTTCGTCCTGGACGATCCGTCGCGGATCCCCGCCGACTTCTTCTCCAGGTTCGACGACGCCACGGACCTGCCCCTGCTGCTGGTGGAGGGAGGCTGGAACTCGGGGCCGACGCCGAACACCGGCGGCACGCCGGCCGAGCAGGCCGACTTCTTCCGTCGGATCGCGAGCCTGCTCGACGGGGTGGACGCCCGGGTCTGGGTGTTCCTCTTCTACGCCGACCTCGACATCCCGAGCCTGGACCTCCCCCCCGACCGGCAGGGCCTGGCGAACTTCTCCCGGATGGGGATCGTCGACCGGGACTTCCGGCCGAAGCCCGCCTTCGCGGTGTGGGACTCGGTGTTCGGCATCCCCCCGGCGCCGTAGCGACCGCACCGCGTAACGGCCGGGCCCCGCGCGATTCTTCCCGACTGCTTGCAACGGCGCCCGGACATCTGATAGAGTGGGGGCATCCCCCGCGGGGGATTCCACCACATGAGGCAGTACGGCCGACGTCCCCAGCCGCCGGAGGGGAAATGCTCCGCACTCGTCTTCGCGGGCTGACGCTCGCGCTCCCGATCCTCGTCTCGCTCTTCGTCCCCACGCACCTCACGGCCCAGGTCACCACCGGAATCATCCGCGGGACCGTCGTCGACACCGAAGGCGAACCCGTCACCGACGCCGACGTGATCCTCTCCCACCGGGCGACCGGCTTCACGCGCACGCTCGAGACGAACGCGCTGGGGGTCTTCGCCGCCCCCCAGCTGCCGACCGGGGCGTACGACATCCTGGTCCAGTCCCCCTCGGTGATCGGCGACGTCTCGGCCGAGGAGGTGCAGGTGCGGGTGGGCGAGACCGTGAACCTCAGGCTCCAGTTCCAGCCGCTCGAGGTGCAGGAGATCATCGCGGTCGCCGAGGCGCCCGTCGTCGATCCCACCGAGACGGCCTCCACCCAGCGGCTCGACGAGGACGTGGTGGAGGGGCTTCCCAACAACGGCCGCGACTACCTCGACCTCACCCTCCTCACGCCCGGTGCGGGGATCGTGCAGGGGCCCGACGGCGAGGAGCTCACGTTCAACGGCCAGCGCGGGATCTTCAACAACGTGATCGTCGACGGCGCCGACTTCAACAACCCCTTCTTCGGCGAGCAGCGGGGCGGCCAGCGGCCGGCGTTCACGTTCAACCAGGACGCCATCGAGGAGATCGTCGTGTTCAACACCGGCGCGCCGGCGGAGTTCGGCCGCTCGGCGGGCGGGGTGATCAACGTGCTGACGAAGTCGGGGACGAACGAGTTCGAGGGCACCGCCCACGTCTTCGCCCAGGCGGACGAGCTCTCGAGCGACTTCGCCCGCGGCGGCGGCAACCCCAACTTCGACCAGCAGCAGTTCGGCTTCACGATCGGCGGGCCGATCAAGAGGAACAAGGCGTTCTTCTTCCTCTCCTACGACCAGCAGGAGTTCGACCAGACGAAGCAGGTGAACCGGCGGATCGTCAACCCGGGGGAGCTGCAGAAGCTCGAGAACTTCCTCGCCGGCCGCTTCCCGCAGCTCGCCAACGACTTCGGCCCGATCGACCGGACCGACGACGCGAAGGCGTTCATCGGGAAGGTCGACGTGATCCTGAACGACAACCACAACGTCTCGGCCAAGTACAACTACACCGAGTCGGAGCAGATCAACGGCACCTTCGACTCCGACGCGTGGGGCCGGAGCGCGAACGGGATCGAGCGGGACGAGAGCCACGCGTTCAACGCCGCGCTCCACAGCCAGCTCTCGCCGTCGATCGCCAACGAGTTCCGCTTCCAGTACGCCAGGGAGGACCGGCCGCGCCCCTACGCCGGGCCGGAGATCAACCCGGGTCAGCCCTTCCCGGACACCGGAATGGACTTCGCCGACGGCTTCCGGTTCGGGATGCCGTTCTTCCTCCCGATCGACCCCGCCTTCGACACCCGCTTCCAGCTGGTGAACAACACGACCGTCTCGCGGGGGAACCATCTGTACAAGTTCGGGGTGGAGTGGAACCGCACCCACGTGAAGCAGACCTTCATCGGCTTCGCCAGCGGGCGATACATCTTCAGCTCGGTGGACGGCTTCATCAACTACGTGGAGAACGGCCCCACCTTCGTCACCTGCTCGGACGGCTCCTCGAGCCTGAACGGCCAGTGCCCGGCGGGGACGAGCATCACGGGGCCGCTGCTCCTGTTCCTCCAGTTCGGCCCGGTGCCGCCGCTTCAGACCGCGGAGCAGGCGGGCACCCAGAGCTTCTCGGTCCACGAGCTCGCCTTCTACGCCCAGGACTCGTGGAAGCCCACCGACAACCTCACCGTGAACTACGGCCTGCGGTGGGAGGGCACCTGGCACCCCGACAACGTGCCGCCGAGGGACGAGCTGTTCTACGCGCCGTTCATCGGGGAGACGAAGAACGGGATGGAGTTCCCCTCCGACGGCGACATCCCCGACGACTTCGAGAACCTCCAGCCGCGCTTCGGGATCACCTGGGACATCAACGGCGACGGCAGCGAGATCCTGCGGGGCAACGCCGGCTACTACTTCGCCCGGATCCCGATGCTCGTCTTCGCCCAGCACCGCTCCTCCTCCGGCGCGGTGGGGCAGACGATCTTCCGGGCGTCGTTCTTCAACGATTTCGGGCTGCCGCCCCCGGCGTACGGGGACCTGATCGACGCCGGCGCCTCACAGCCCTTCCTGCCCGACATCCAAGTGCCGGCCCGGGAGCTCGAGCTGCCGCGCACCTTCTCGAGCTCGATCGAATACGAGCGGATCCTGACGCGGCAGATCGCCGGATTCCTCCAGTACTCCCTCAGCTACAGCGACAACCTGTTCCGGTTCGTGAACCGGAACCACGACGTGTTCGGAAACCCGTGGCGGACGGGGCTGCCCGCGGAGCGCGGCAACCCGATGGGGGCGGGCGACACCCTGAACGGGATCAACAACCTCACCGTTCTGGAGAGCGTGGGCGAGTCGATCTACAACGGCATCACGGTGGGGGTGAAGGGCCGCGCCGCGAACTGGCTCGACCTGAACGTCAACTACACCCTCTCCTGGGACAAGTCCCACGACGACAACGAGCGCGATCCGTTCACGTTCCGCCACGCCGATCCCAGTCGGCTGGACGAGGACTGGGGGTGGAGCGACCGCGACCAGCGCCACCGGTTCAACGCCTACGCGCTCCTCCGCCTCCCCCACGGCATCGAGTGGACCAACCTGATCCAGGCGAACTCGGCCCAGCCGATCAGCGAGGTGTGCGAGGACGGCCCCACCGGGGAGCGGGTGGCGAGCCAGGAGGACCGAGTGTGCAACGACGGCTCGATCCTCGAGCGGAACACGCTCCGGAAGGACGACGAGTTCTTCACCTGGGACATGCGCTTCTCCAAGCTCTTCCAGCTCGCCGACGGGATCGGCCTGGAGGTGATCGGCGAGGTGTTCAACCTCTTCAACACCGACAACTTCCGGGATCCCGGCAGCCGGAACCTGCTGTTCAACTTCGACGGCACGCTCCAGAGCGGGCTCGGGGACCCGCGCCGCTTCCAGCTGGGGACGAAGCTGCGGTTCTGATCGGAATTCGGAGGCGATGAATCGGCGCGGGCGCGTCCCTCCCGGGCGCGCCCGCGTTTCGTTTCAGGCCCGGCTCGCCTCGTACCGCTCGATGAGGGTCTCCGGCGGGGTGCCCGCGACGATCTCGCCCAGGGCGTCGAGCGGAATCTCCTCGTGGCTGCCGAAGCGGAGGCACGACTTCCCCATGTCCAGCTTCGCGCCTGCCTCCTCGAACGCCTCCTCGAGCCGCCGCCGCTCCCCGGGGTCCTGATAGACGCCCATCAGGTAGAGCGAGCAGTGGTTCTTCTGCGAGGCGAGCGAGACGTAGGCGAGGGGCTTCCCGTTGTAGGTGTCCGGGTACCGCTCGAGGGGAATCTGGTAGGTGATCATTCCCCAATTCATCACTTCCTCGTATCCCTCGGGCAGGTAATCCAGGATCACGTCCCGGACCGCCGCGATCGTCTCGCGGCGATCCTCGTCCAGCTCCGCCAGGTACTCCTCCACCGTCGCCGCGTCGCTTCGCCCCATCCAGACGCTCCCTTCCTCAGGGCCGGGCCCGGTACTCCCGGTACAGCGCCCGGTGGCGGTTGGAGCGGTCCACCGGCATCCCGTCGATGAAGACCCACTCGACGGGGGTCCGGATCTCGAGCGGGTCCCCGCCGGTGACGATCACGTTGCCGATCTTGCCGGCCTCGATCGTGCCCAGCCGGTCGCCCACGCCGAGGATCGCCGCGGGGTTCACCGTGATCGCCCGCAGCGCCGCCTCGCGCGGAAGCCCGAAGGGGACCGCGGTCGCCGCCTCGTAGGGGACGGTGCGCGAGTCGGCCGAGGTGAAGGTCCCGAAGGCGATCGTCACGCCCGCTTCGTGGAGCTCGCCGGCGAGCGACATCGGGGAGTGGTAGGGGTCGTCCTCCTCGTCCGGAAGCGACTGGGTGGGTCCGAGGATGACCGGCACCTCCCGCCGGGCCAGCTCCTCCTTCACCTCCCGGGCGTCGTCGCCCCCCGCGATCACGAGGTCGAGGTCGTGGCGTTCGGCGAACTCCAGCGCGCTCTCGATGGAGCGCTTCTCGTTCGCCACCGCGATCACCGGGAGCCCGCCCCCGAGCGTCCTCGCGAGGTGCTCGAGCTTCAGGTTGCGCTCGAACCGAGCGGGGTCGCCCCGATCCACCGCCTGCCGGTAGTGGGCGGCCGCCTCGAACCACTCCTCCAGCGCGCGCACGTTCTCGTCGAACTCCTCCTTCGCCTCGGTGTAGGGGCGCTCCTCGAAGTCGAAGGTGCTGAAGTCGAAGGTCTCCGTCCGGATGGTGGGCCACTGGATCACCATGGCGACGGAGTCGTCGATCTCCATCTCCTCCACCGTCCACCCGTCCAGGTGGACGAAGGCCGCCCGGCCGGGAATGCCCCCCTCGCCCCCCTGCGCGAAGCTGAAGAGGCCGCCGCCCTCGCCGGGGGCGACCAGGGCGTGGGTGATCCCGTTGGCCCGCGCCACGTCGAGGTGCGCGCTGGCCGGGTGGATCGCTGTGGCCGAGGTGAGGTGCGGGTTCCACTGGGTGATCTCGCCCAGGTCCTGCGACGCCTCCACCGCCCCGATCTCGGTGAGGCCGAGCCGGCTGTAGGCGTCCACCAGGCCGGGATAGACGTGCAGGCCCTCGGCGTCGATCACGCGGGCGTCGGCGGGGACTTCCACGCCGGAGCCCACCGCCTCGATCTCGCCGTCCCGCAGCACCAGCGTCCCGCCCTCGATCGCGGGGCCGGCCAGGGTGTGGATCGTGGCCCCGGTGATCGCGTAGACGTCGGCCGGCTCGACCCTGGGGTCGTGCTGGGCGAAGAGCGGGGCGGCGGCGAGCAGCAGGGTGGCGATCGCCGGCAGGGCGACGCGGTGCGCGTTCATCGCTGGCCTCCCTTCCGGGGCTCGGGTTCTTCGGTCTCGGGCTCCTCGCTCTCCTCGTCGTCCTCTCCGTCGCCATCCTCCTCGAGCGCCTTCTCGAGCCGCTCCTTCTCGGCGGCGATCGCCTCCTGGCGCCGCTCGTCCATCTCGAGGTCGAAGACGATCCGGCCGTCCACGATCGTGGTGGTGACCCTCGACGTGGAGGAGAGGGGCTCGCCCTCCCAGATCACCACGTCGGCGTCCTTCCCCTCCTCGAGGGACCCGACGCGGTCCTCGACCCGCAGCTGCACGGCCGGGTTGATCGTCACCATCGCCAGGGCCTGCTCCTCGGTCATGCCGCCCCACTTCATCGTCTTCGCCGCCTCCTGACCGAGATGGCGCGCCTCCTCCGGACTGTCGGAGTTGATCGAGACCACCACCCCGCGGTCGGTCATCAGGGCGGCGTTGTGGGGGATCGCGTCGTACGCCTCGAGCTTGTAGGCCCACCAGTCGGAGAAGGTGGAGGCCATCGCGCCGTGCTCGCGGATCTCGTCGGCCACCTTGTACCCCTCGAGCACGTGCTGGAAGACGGCGATCCGGAAGCCCGTCTCCTCGGCCAGGCGCATCAGCTGGAGGATCTCGTCGGCGCGGTAGCTGTGGGCGTGGACGAAGCGCTCGCCCTCGAGCACCTCGACCAGCGGCTCCAGCGCCAGGTCCCGCGCGGGGGGCACGCCGCGGCGGCCGCCGGCCCGCCAGGCGTCCCACTCCGCCCGGTACTCCACCGCGTCCCGGAACGCCTGCCGGATCACGTCGATCACCCCCATCCGGGTGCCCGGATAGCGACGGGGCATGCCGGGGAAGGAGAAGTTCACCCGCCGGGGGTTCTCCCCGAGGGCGAACTTGATGGTCGGGGGGGCGGCCCGGAACACCAGTCCCTCGGCGTCCTCGCCCCACCGGTGCTTGATGATCGCGTTCTTGCCGCCGATCGGATTGGCGGATCCGTGCATGACGTGGGAGGTGGTCACCCCGCCGGCGGCCTCGCGGTAGATGTTGATGTCGGTGGGATCGATCACCTGCTCGATCCCCACCATCGAGGAGACGTTGACGCTCCCCTCGTTGATGGCGTCGGCGGCGATGTGGGAGTGGGCGTCGACGAGCCCCGGCGTCACGAACCTGCCGGTGGCGTCGATCACCCGGGCGTCGCCGGGGGCGTCGAGGTCGGTGCCGATCGCCGCGATGCTCCCGTCGATCAGCAGGATCGAGCCTCCCTCGATCCGCTCGCCGGCCATGGTGATCAGGGTGCCGTTCTCGATCAGGACGGGCTGGACGGGGGCGTCCCGGTCGACCGGCGCCCACGGGTCCTCCATCCCGGCCCGCTGGGCAGGAGCGGGCTCGGCCGCGAGCAGGGCCGCCAGCACGAGCGTCAGCGCGGATGTCACTTCGCGGAGCCTCATCGGGCACCTCCTCCCGGGCCGCTCGTTCTCTCGCCGGTGAAGTCCACGCTGAAGCGGCCGCCGATCGAGACCGTCCCTTCCATCTCGTCTCCCTCGAAGGTCCCCGAGAAGGTCGCCTCCACGGTGGAGGGACCCATGGTGATGGTGGTGGTCCAGCGGAAGCTCTCGCCGCTCACCCACCCCTCCTCGATCGTCTGCTCGCCCTGCTCGGAGGTGAGGGTCCCGGAGAGGGTTCCGTCCTCCTCCATCTCCAGCTCGGCGTCCACCTCGCGGACGCCCTGGGGGGACTCGATGGCGAGGTCCCAGGAGCCGCTCATGTCGGCGGCGGGCGGCTCCTCGGGCTTCTCCACCTCGGGGATCTCGAACTTCCTTCCGTCGACGAACACCATCCGCACCTTCGCCTTCTCGTCGAAGAGACCTCCCTCGGTGACGAGCAGGTTGGCGATCTTGCCCGGCTCGATCGAGCCGGTGCGGTCGTCCACGCCGTAGATCCGGGCCGGGTACAGGGTGAGACCCCGGAGCGCGGCCTCCTCGTCGAGGCCCGCGTCCACCGCGTCGCGCGCCTTCTCGAGCGCCTGCTTCGCGGTTGCCACCCCGCCGGGGTAGAACGCCCATACGACCCCCGCGCTCTCCAGCCTCGCCGGGGTGGAGGGGGTGTTGACGCGCGCCTGGAGCTCGCGCAGCGGCACCTCGCGCTCGGGATCGGGGTCCTTCGGGCCCTCCGGCCACTCGAGGTTCACCAGGACGGCGGCGCCGGACGCGGCGATCTCCGCCGGCATGCGCCACGCCCCGTGGCCACCCACGACGACCGTCCTCACGCCGAGCTCGTCGCCCAGCTCGATGGCCCGCCGGATCTCCCTCGGCTCGTCGCCGGGGATCAGCGTGGCCCATCGCTCGACCACCGCCCGGCGGACCGGTTCCAGGGTGCGGTCGTAGCGGGGCCGCTCCCGGCCCCCGGGGCTCGCCTCGTAAGCGGCCACCGCCCGGCCGTACCGCTCGGCGTCCAGGAACAGCTGCTCGAGGTAGCTCATCACGCCGAAGAGGGAGCCGGGGTAGCTGAAGAAGCCGCTCGTCTCGAGGCCGAGCTTCAGCGCCGCCGGCGTCGCCACGACCATCTCGCCGGGCTCGCCCGCCAGCGCGACGACCGCGCCCTGGCCGGCGACGATCCCGTCGGCGGGCACCGTCATCGCGTTCGTGAAGCCGCCCTCGCGCCACTTCTCCACCTGATCGGCCTCCCCGGCGAGCATGTCGGCGGCGGCCCGCCAGGGATACGTCTCGGGACGGTCCTCGGGGCCCTCGGCGGTCTCCCCTCCACCGAACAGCTGGGCGAGGCCGCCCCCCTCGCCGTCGCCCTCCTCCTCGGGCTCCTTCAGCGCGAGCTGGCCGAGGGCGTGGAAGAGCCCGGGATAGACGGTGAGCCCCTCGCCGTCGAGCACCCACGCCTCGGGCGGGACGGCCGCGTTCGGGCTCACCGCGGTGATCAGCCCGTTCTCGATCACCACGGTCCCGCCCTCGATCGTCGTCCCGGTTCCGGTGACGACCGTGGCGTTCCGAATGGCGTAGAAGGGGGGCGGGATCGGGCGGTCGGGGGGCGCCTGGACAACCTCCCCCTCCCCGAACTGCGCCGCCGCCGGGGAGGGCGCGAGGGCCGAGACCAGGGCCAGGGCGGCGATCCACGGCGGGAGCGAGCGTACAAGTCTCGGAATCATGGCTCCTTCCTGAGCTGCGATGGAATCGGCTGGGCGGTGCACGGGGGTTCCTCGTATCGACGGGCCTCGTCCCCCATCCGTTCAAACGGGCTGCTTGACATACTGTGCTATACTATGTACTGTGTATCACATGGTACAATCCTCGGAGGTTCAGGAAAATCTCTCGCTCGAGATCCGGCGCGGGGCGATCGTCCTCGCGGTCCTGGGAGCGCTGGTCGAGGAGGCGTACGGCTACGCACTCCGGAAGAGCCTTTCCGAACGGGGCCTCGACGTGGAGGAGGGGACCCTGTATCCGCTGCTGCGGAGGTTGGAGAGCCAGGGACTCCTCCGGAGCCGGTGGCGAGTCGAGAACGGTCGCCGCCGCCGGTACTATCGCACTACCGACGACGGGGACGCGGTGCGCGCGGAGCTCACCGTCGACTGGGACGACCTCACCCGCGCGATGGAGGCGATTCTGTCATGAGCACCCGTACGGAATGGATCGACCGATACGTGGCCGAGGTGGCCCGACGCCTGCCGCGGCGCCAGCGAGAGGACGTGGCTCGGGAGCTCGCGTCCCTGATCGAGGACGAGATCGACGCGCGGCTCGAGGAGACGGCGGGCCGGGATCCGGAGAGCGTGACCCTCGACTACCTGGCGGAGCTCGGTCCCCCGGCGCAGGTCGCGCGGCGCTATCGTTCCGAGCGGCCTCCCCTCGTCGGTCCCCGGCTCTACCCCGCGTTCCGGATCTCGGTCGCGGTCGTGCTCGGCGTCTACGCCGCGCTGGCCGCGCTGTGGATCGCGGGGATCCACACGACGATCGAGATGGTCCCCTTCTGGTTCCGGTTCGCCGCGGACACCTCCTGGTACGAGGTCTTCGTCGGTGCGACGGCCAACTTCGGTACGCTCGTCGTCGCGTTCGCCCTGCTCGACCGGTTGGACCGGCGGGGAGACCGGGCGGACACGACCGGATCCTGGGATCCCACGTCCCTGCCGGAGCCCCCGGACCCCGAGCGGATCTCCCGCGTCCGCCGGATCGTCCCCGTGGCGATCCTGCTCCTCCTGCTCCTGGTCTTCCACACCGCGCCCGGATGGCTTCGCTACGTCGCGGTGGTCGACGGGGAGTGGATCGTCGCTCCCCTGCTCCATCCGAACTACCGGACGTTCCTCCCCTGGCTGGACGCGTGGTGGCTGTCGGCCCTGGCGCTCCACGCCGGAATCCTCGTCCAGGGCCGGAAGCCCGCCTGGGCGAGGTGGGCCGACATCGCGGTCGACGTCTTCGGAGCCTGGGTCCTGTGGCGGATCGTCTCGGACGGACCGTTCACGACGCTGGACCCCGCCTTCAAGCCGCTCATCGGGATCGTGCTCTTCGGGCTTCTGGTGGCGGTCGTGATCCAGACGGTGGAGAACGTCCGGGACGCGGGCCGACGCCACGAACCGACCCGTCTCTCTCGCGCCTGACCCGCGAGCCGAGAAGTTGGATGACTCTGCCCGCCGAAACGTGGAGGACGGCTACCGAGGGCTATCCGGACCGCGGACGTGCCCGATTCTTGATCAGGATACAAGAACCGCATACTCTGATGAGCTCGCAACCAATCTCGGAACAGGGAAAGAGCACTTCCAACATCAAAATCCAGGCTCACTCCGATAAAAGGTTTTAAATGTGACTGAGCACCGAAATGTTTTCCCGGACTTTCTCGGAATCGGTGCCCAGAAGTGTGGAACAACCTGGCTATACTTCAATCTTTCCCACCACCCGGAGCTCTGGCTTCCGAAGTGGAAGGAAATCCATTTCTTCGATCGCCTGGAACGAAGAAGACCAGGTTGGATGGATGCACTGCTTCCTCGCGTGGGTAGAAAGATCCGCCGTCGCCTGGCAACCAACATCCGGAAGGATCTCTCCAAGAAAGATTGGCACGAGCTTCGGCGAGATCTGTCGTTTTACCTGGGGAAACGAGACCTGGAATGGTACGGAAGGATATTCGAACCGTGCTCGGGTCTGGTATGTGGAGAAATCACGCCTGCCTACTCGGCCCTCGATCGACGAACAGTCGAGGATATCGCGTTGCTCTCCCCGGACCTCAAGATACTCTATCTGATTCGTAATCCGATCGAGCGCACCTGGTCATCGAAGCTCAAACCCGAATCCAAGAGCGATCACCTGGATATCGGGACCATGCGCAGTTTTGCCGAAAAATCATTTATCCGCAGGCGAGACGACTACGTGAGAACCCTCGATATCTGGTCGAGCTGTTTCGAATCCAGCAACATTTTCATCGGGTTTCTCGAGGATATCCGCTTTCACCGGGAAGCGTTCCTGTCATCCATTTTCGAGTTTCTCGGCGTAGAGGGAGACATCTCGATTCCCAGGACCGGCAGGAAAAACGTCAGGTCCGGCGATACGATGTCTCTCGACGTCGCCCGCTTTCTGGCTGAGCTGCACCTGGAGCTGATAACCGAACTGGCTCGAAGATTGGGAGGTCCAGCCCGAGGCTGGTTGGAAATCGCGCAGTGGCTGTTGAACGACGCGACGGGTGATCGTGTTCCCTATCCCTTGTGGGACACTCCAGCGGGTACAGCCTTCAGAAGCAAGGTCCCGTCACGTTTGACGAGTCGGCCCCTCTCTCGTTTCGATGATGAAGGGACGGACCAGAGGGAGTAGCGGAGCCGGTCATCTCCGGGTGGCCGGCTGGCCCCGTCAGTGCTCGAGGAACCCCCGGATCGCCTCGTTGACGAGGTCGGGCTTCTGATGGACGATCCAGTGGCCGGTGTCGGGGACGCGACGGATCTCGAGGTCGGGGACGAGCTCCTCGAGACCCACGAGATTGCCGGGCAGGAGGTAACGGTCCTGCTCGCCCCAGATCACCAGGGTCGGCACCGGGACGGTCCAGTCGCGAGCCTCTCCCTCGTCGAGCGATTCGGGTGGCGCGCCGGGATGGATCCCCGCGGCCCGGTACCAGGCGAGCATGCCGCTCAGCGCGCCCGGCCGCGACCACGCCTCCAGATACGCCTCGCGATCCTCCTCGGTGAACCAGCCGGCCTCGATCCCCTCCTCGAGGATCGAGCCTTCGAGGGCGGCGAATCCGTCGGCCGAGAGCGCCTCCTCCGCCTCCGCGTACTGGAAGACGGTCATGTACTCGCTCGCCTTCCGCTGATCGGGGTTCTCGGCGAGCTCGCGCCGGAAGATCGCCGGGTGGGGGGCGTTGACGATCACGAGCCTCTCCACCCGCTCGGGCACGAAGGCCCCTAGCGACCACGCCACGATCCCGCCCCAGTCGTGGCCCACGACCACGAAGCGCTCCTTGCCGAAGCGGTCGGCGATCGCGAGGGCGTCGCCCGCCAGCCGCTCGATACGGTACTCCTCGATCTCCTCGGGCTTGGACGAGCGGGCGTAGCCCCGCTGGTCGGGGGCCGCGGCGAGATGGTCGACGCCGAACTCGTGGAGTTGACGCCTCCACGCATACCAGAACTCGGGGAAGCCGTGAAGGAAGAGGATCAGCGGGTCGTCGGGGTCCCCGGCGAGGGCGAGGTGGAGCCTGACCCCGTTCGCCTCGAGGCTCTCGTGCCGGATCGTGGGCGGGGTCGCGCTCACTCCCCGCCGGAAACGAGGCGGACCGGATATCCCAGGCTCTCGAGCCGCTCGCGCTGCTCGGCCAGCCGGGCATCCTCGTTCGGCAGGCGGAAGGGCCCCACCCGGACCCGGTAGTAGCCCCGGCCGTCGACGATCCCCACCTCGACCCGGGAGTCGAAGCCGTCGGCCTTCAGCCGCTTGGAGAGGTCCGCCGCGTTCGACGCGCTCGTGAACGCGCCCACCTGAAGCCAGGCGGCTCCACGGGTCGCCTCGGGCGGGAACTTGGCCGGCTGGTCGAGTTCGGCCGCGGGGCCGCGGGGGCGCTCGCCGCGCTCGGGCGCGACCTCGGGTTCGGCGCGCTCGCGCTCGGTCTCGTCGGGGACCCGCTCGGGCTCGGGCTCCGGCTCCGCCGCGGGCTCCTCGCGAACGACCACCAGCGGCTCCTGGACCTCCCCGGGCACCTTCTCCGCTTCGGGCTCGGGCTCATCCACCGCGATCTCCTCGCGGGCGTCGGCCCGCGCCATCGCCTCCACCGGCGCCTCGCGTCCCGCCAGGGCCTCCCGCGCGTCGGCGGCCTGGGGGGAGTCGGGGTAGTCGAGTGTCAGGAGGGCGAGGTACTGGTTTGCGGTCTCTCGATCGCCCGACTCGCGGTAGGCGGTCGCCAGCCACCAGACGTACTCCGCGGAGAGCGCCTCCCGCCGGGCGCGTGACAGCTCCTGCGGCAGGTCCTGGGACTTCACGCTCGTGTAGCCCCGGAGAAACGCCTCGATCGCCGCGTCGGCGCCTCCCTCGACGAGAAGGGTCCGGCCGGTCCAGAGCGGGATCTCGGGCTGTACCTCGCTGAACGGGTAGTTCTGGCGCAGCTCCTCGAGGCGCTCTCTCGCCTCCCGGGGGCGATCGTCCACCAGGGCGTAGAGGGCGAGACGGAAGAGCGCCCGGTCGGCCACCGAGGCGGCCGGATAATCCTCCACGATCGTCTCGTAGTGACGGGCGGCGACCGCGGCGTCGGGCTCCATCAGCGCGATGTAGTAGAGGGCTTCCGCCTGGGGAAGCCGGGAGGGGCCGATCACCCCGGCGGTGGCGTCGAGGTAGGCCCAGAGATCCTCCCGGGCCGCCTCCCAGTCGCCCGCCTCGTAGGCGTCGCGGCCGGAGGCGAGAAGGGTGGCGGGATCCTCCTGGGCCCTCGCCGACCCCGGGGCGGTCACGGCGAGAGCGGCCAGGAGCGCGATCGCGGTCGAAACGGGGATCGGGTTCGAGTTCATGCGGCCTCCAGCAGCTCGGCGAGATGTCGGTGCATCACGAAATCCTCTCGATGGCCGGTCGATTTCAACATCAGGTCGGCGGCGGCCAGCAGGTCGAGGGCGCGGGCCACCGACTCCGGGGTGTGGTGTCGGGCCTGCCGCGCGAGCCCCTTCGCCATGCCGTACCAGGAGCGCCCCGGGAGCGCGGACATGATCTTCCTCGGGTCGCTCGAACCCGTCTCGACGGCCACGCCGAGCCGGCAGAAGTGATTGGCGAGAAGCGGTACGAGGCGATAGGCGCTCTCGCCGCCCTCGAGCAGCTCGGAGAGCAGCGTGAAGGCCCGCTCGGTGTCCCGGGCGCCGACCGCGTCCACCAGCTCCCAGACCGTGCCGATCGCCCCGCCGACGCACACCGCCTCGACGTCCTCGCGGGTGATCCGCTCCTCGTCGCCCACGTACAGGGCGACCTTCTCGAGCTCGGAGTAGAGGGGATGGAGCTCCTCGCCGATCTCGGCCAGGGCCTCCGCGGCGTCGCGGTCGAGGCGCTTGCCGAAATCCGCCCGGGCGTGGCCGGCGAGCCAGCGGGCGAAGTCGAAATCGATCTTCTTCGATCGGGAGGACTTCCTCGGCAGCTCACACACGACCCGGGCCCCGTGCTTCGCCCAGATCGCGTACAGGTTGCCCCGCATCTTCGCCTTCCCGGTCCCGATCAGGCACAGCCCCCCGGGCTCCTCCTCCAGGATCGCCTTGACGGCGTCTCTGGTGTCCGTCGGCAGCTCGGAGACGTGCCGCAGCACCACCACCCGCCGGTCGTTCACCAGAGGCATCGTCGAGACGAGGGATTCGAGCTCGGCCGCCGAGAGCTCGGCGGCGTCGCGCTTGTCGAGGTCGAACTGGTCGGCTCCCGGCGCGGCGACCACCCGCTCGAGCACCGCCGCGAGCACCTTGTCGACGAGGTAGGGCTCGTCGCCGGCGATCAGGATCGCCGGCCGGGCGAGGATCTCGTCCGGGGGATCGGAGAGGAACGTGTCTGCCTGTATCTCGGGCATTCCGTACCGCGTCTGGAGGGTCGGGACGGGGCTCGATTCAAGCTAGGAACGGGCCCCGGGGGTGTCAACGAGACGGATCCGGGCGTCGAGGGGGCTACGGGATGGTGAGGGCCGCCTCCACGGTCCAGGGCCCCGAGCGGGTCGGCGAGCCGCGCAGCGACGCCGGCCGGATCTCGACCGGCTCGACCCAGCCGTCGGACCGGAAGCTCGGCGAGGTGGGGACGCGGCCGCTCAGAAGCCGCGCCTGGACCTCCTCGAAGCGCCGCTGGAGCTCCCCGGCGGCGGCGATCGAAACGGACTCGACCCTCTCCGACCGCGTCGCCGTCGGGGAGGAACCGCCGGAGCCGGCCAGAACGACCGGAGCCTCGCTCCGCGTCTCGGCGGCCCGGGTCCCCTCCTCCCGCACCATCGTCGGCGCCCCGTCCGCCACCGCGATCGTCCCCCGTGGCTCTGACGTCGCCGGCGAGGTCCCGCTCGCGTCGGCGGCCCCGGAGATCTCCGGCCCGACCGCGACCGTGCGGCCGTTCGACCAGTGCTGGGAGCTGATCACTCCCGCCCAGAAGACGACGATCGCGAACACCGCGGCGGCCCCCATCGCGAGGACGGGATGGCGTCCCGACGGCCCGCCCGTCGGGCGGTTCCGACTCGCCGGGCGCTCACGCTCGATCCTCGGCCGCACCCCGTTCCACACCTCGCCCGGGATCACCTCGATCCGAGCCTTCCGGTACGCCTCCAGGCCTCGCCGGTAGGCGGTCAGGTGCCGCAGGCACCCCTCGCAACAGTCGAGATGGGCGACGACCTCGGCGCGTCGACGGCGGGAAAGCTCGCCGTCGACGAAGTCGGAGAACCCTTCGAGAAACTCGGGGCAGGGGGAGGATCCGGGATCGTTGTACATGACGGGGCTCTTCTTCGCACGGGGAACCGTTGTGCGCCTCAGAGAGGAATACAGCGCGGAGGGCGAAGAGTTCCACATGCGAGAGGGCCGGCCCCAGAGGAAGAGCCGGCCCCCGTCAACGCCGCGGCGGAGTGGGCTTACTCGGCCCGGGACGCTACTCCAGCCACGGCTCGATGATCTCGGCGAACTTGTTGCGGGCCCGGTTCAGCCGGGACTTGACGGTGCCGAGCCGGGTGCCCGTGATCTCGGCGATCTCGTCGTAGCTCTTCCCCTCCATCTCGCGAAGGATGAACACCTCTCGGTGATGCGGAGGAAGCTCCTCGGCCGCCCGCTCGACGAGCTCCTGCAGGTACCGGTTCTCGTACATGTCGTCGGGCCGCATCGAGGAATCCTCGAACTGGAGCGGACGATGATCGTCGTCCCAGTTCGACGTGAGGGTCTGGAACAGCACGAGCGGGTTCCGCGACCGGTTCCTCAGCTCGTTCTTGGCGAGGTTCGAGGCGATCGTGTAGATCCACGTCGAGAACTTCTTCGAGGTGTCGAACCGGTCGATGTGCCGGTAGACGCGGACGAAGGTCTCCTGGGCCAGGTCGTAGGCGCGGTCCCGGTCGCCGATGGTGCGCTGGATGAAGTTCACCATGCGTCCCTCGTAGCGATCGACCAGCTCGTAGAAGCGACGCTCCTCCCCGTGGGAGCGGAACCGTTCCACGAGCTCGCTGTCGGTCAACCTTCGGGTCTCTTCCTTGCTCACGCTGTTCACCTTCATAGATCATTCCCCCTTCCGCCGCGAAGATCCGTACGATGCGTGACGTTCGCGGTCCACCAATAAAGCACGAGCTGTGCCACCAAAATGTTCCATCCCGGCAAGTCCTTGAAACATATTACCTTACGAGGTCATATGCACCCCCGGTCGCGGTCCCGGCGTGTCTCCGGGTGTCCCCGTGCGGGGACAAGATCCGGCGGGGGGTGTACCGGATCGGGGACAGGGGGATGGCGGCGCCGTACGGGGGGCCGGCGGGTCAGGCGGCCTCCGGCACCTCCTCCTCGTACATGGTGTCGATCAGGTCGGAGTACTTCTCCTCCACCACCCGCCGCTTCACCTTCATCGTGGGGGTGAGCTCGCCGTCCTCGATCGTGAACTCGTCTGCGACGAGGCGGAACTTCTTCAGCGTCTCGTAGCTGGCGAGGTCCTCGTTGAGCTCCTCGAGGATTCCACGGTACAGCTCCTGGACGGCCTCCGCCTCGAACAGCTCCTCGGGATCCTCCCAGGAGACCCCCTGCTCGCGCGCCCGGGACTCGAGGTTCTCGAAGTCCGGAACGATCAGGACCGAGGCGTACTTGCGCTGATTGCCGACGACGACCGCCTGGTTCACGTATTTCGAGAGGGTGAGGTCGTTCTCCAGCGGCTGGGGAGCGATGAACTTCCCGCCGGAGGTCTTGATCAGGTCCTTCTTGCGGTCGGTGATGAAGATGAATCCGTCCTCGTCGACGATCCCGATGTCGCCGGTGCGGAACCATCCGTCCCCGGCCATCACCTCGTCGGTCTTCTCGGGCATGCCGTAGTACCCCTTCATCACGTTGGGCCCGCGCACCAGGATCTCGCCGTCCCCCTCGGGGCGCTCGGGGTCCTCCTCGATCTTCACCTCGACGTTCGGGATTGGTTTGCCCACCGAGCCGAAGCGCATCTCGCTGAAGGTGTTCACCGAGATGACCGGGGTGGTTTCGGTGAGGCCGTACCCTTCGAGGATCGGCAGTCCGGCGGCGTAGAAGAACTTGGCGATCTTCGGCGCCAGCGGGGCGCCGCCGGAGACGAAGAAGCGGAGCCGCCCCCCGGTGCGCTCCCGGAGCTTCGAGAAAACGAGCCGGTCGGCGATCCGGTGCTGGAGGTTCAGCCAGAAGCCCGCGCCGCCGTCGACCTCCTGCTCGGCCCACTCGATCCCGACCCTCCGGGCCCAGAAGACGAGCCGCTCCTTGACCCCACCCGCCTCCGTCGCGCTCTGGAGCACCCGGCTGTACATCTTCTCGTAGAGCCGGGGGACGCTCGTCATCACCGAGGGACGCACCTCGCGCATGTTGTCGGCCACCGCGTCGATCGACTCCGCGTAGGCGATCGACACCCCGGCGTGGATCATGATGTAGTAACCCGCGGTGCGCTCGAAGCTGTGGGAGAGAGGCAGGAAGGAGAGGTGGACGTCGCTGGAGGTGATCGCCAGCATCTCCAGAGAGTCGAGCACGTTGGAGACGAAGTTGGCGTGGGTGAGCATCACCCCCTTCGGCCTGCCCGTCGTGCCCGAGGTGTAGAGGATCGAGGCCACGTCCTCGGGGTCGATCTCCCCGAGCCTCTCCTCGATCGCGCCCGGGGACGCCTCCCTCTGCTCGCGGCCGCGCTCGATCAGGTTGCGGGCGGTGCCGGTCCGCTCGTCATCGCGCTCGATCGGATCGAGGGTGATCACGCACTTCAGCTCGGGGCAGCTGTCACGCACCTCCTCCACCTTCTCGAGCTGCTCCTCGGTGGAGACGAAGCAGGCGACGGCGCCGGAGTCTCCCAGGATGTACTGGACCTCGTCGGCGGTGAGCGAGGGATAGATCGGCACCGTCCAGCCGCCGGCGCACTGTATCGACAGGTCGGCGAAGCCCCACCCCGGGCGGTTCTCCGAGAGAAGGGCCACCCGCTGGCCCGGCTCCACCCCCCAGGCGATCAGCCCGTAGGCGCCGAGCTCGACCTCCTCCCGGAACTCGCGCGCGGGGATCGCGCAGTACTCCCCGGCGGCCCTGTACTACATGAAGCGCGGATGGTCGTGGCGCTCGACGGCCTGGAAGAAGAGATCGGGGACCGTTTCGGGACGCTTCGTCACCACGTCTCCTCTTTCGGCGTCAGAACAGACGGAACTCCAGACCGCCGGTGACCTCGATGTTGTGGAGCGTGTCCTCGTCCACACACGAGGTGGGGTCGGCGCCTCGCGGCGGGGCCTCGCAGAAGAGGACGTGATCCCGCAGATCGCCGCGGAAGAGGATCCAGTCGTTGACCGGATGGGTGAACCCGGCGCCGAGCGTCACCATGAAGTCGGTGTCGGACTCCCCCTCCTCGGGATCCAGGGCGATCCCGCCCGCCCCGGCGGTGAGCAGCAGCCGGGTGGGAACCTCCTCGCTGCCGACGAAGAGCCCGCCGGTGGCGTAGAAGAGATGGGCGTTCACGTCGCGCTCCAGACCGGACTCGGGGAACGCCACGAACTCCGACGCCTCCAGCGTGAGGGGCGCGAACCCGTAGCCCGCCTCCACCTGCCACCGCTCTCCGAGCTCGACGACGATGCGCGCGCCGACGGTCCCGGCGACGTCGACCTCGATGCCGGCGTCCTCGATGCCGCCGTTGTCGAACGCGAGAACCCCCGCGTACGGGTTGAGCCACGGCCGGGCGTTCCTCTCGGTGCGGACCTGGGCCGGAGACGGGGTCACGAGGAGCAACGCCGCGGCCGCGGCGAAGGTCGCCGGAATCCAGCGCGTCGGTCGCATCGTTCGCCTCCCTTCGATGGGTCTCACAGGCCGATCTGGAGCCCGGCCGACACCTCGACGTTGTGGAGCGTCTCGTCGTCGAAGCAGGCGGTGAAGTCCTCGTCGCCCTCCTGGCCCTCGCAGAAGTCGATATGGTCCTTCACGTCGGCCCGGAAGAGCAGCAGGGGGCTGATCGGGAAGGTGACGCCGGCCCCGAAGTTCACCAGCGGGTCGGTCGAGCCGTCCCCCTCCTCGGGCTCGAGGCGGACGATTCCCCCGCCGGCCGAGAGGAACAGGTCGACCGCGGGGATCGGCAGGTGGTAGTTGAACGCGCCGTAGAAGAGGTGGACCCCCGCGTCGCGCTCGAGCGCCTCCCCGAAGCCCGCGTCCTCCACGGTGATCGGCGAGAAACCGTAGCCGATCTCGAAGCGGTCGCCGATCCCCAGCCGGGCCCCGATCAGCGGGCTCGGATCCACCTCCCGATCCGGGTCGAAATCCTCGAACGGGCCGTCGTCGAACCGGTAGAAGCCGGCGTAGCCGTTGAGGTGGAGCTGGGCCGCTGCCGGCGTCGCCAGCGCCAGCGAGCCGGCCAGCGCGGCGAGCGCGATGGGGAGAGCCGGACCCCTCACAGGTCGAAGTCGAGCCCGCCGCTCAGCTCGACGTGGGAGAGGGTGGACTCCTCGAGGCACGCCGCGAACGCCGCTTCGTCGGGCTCGTCGCAGAACTGGAGGATCCCGCGGGCGTCGGCACGAAGGCTCACGCGCGGGGCCACCGGATAGCCGACCCCCGCGCCCACGGTGACCACGACATCGGTGAAGGAGTCGGTCTCGCGGAGATCGAAGTCGGTGGTGGCGCCGCCCACTCCCAGCCGCACGACGGTGGAGAGCTTCCGGGTCGGGGAGAGATCGATGCCGAGGGCGACGGAGTAGACGGAGAAGTCCCCCTCGAGCGCCTCGAGCTCCACGTCCTCGATTCCCTCCACCTCCCCGCTCAGCGAGGCGAAGCCGAACTCCCCCTCCAGGGTGATCCGCTCGAGGAAGTGGAGGCCCACCCGGGCGCCGAAGATGCCCGTCGGGTCCACGCCGAATGCGTCCGCCAGGTCCCCCTCCCCGCGGGCGAAGGCGAGCACCTCGTCGTCGTAGACGAGCAGTCCGACGTAGGGGCTCACGCTGAGGTCGACCTGAGCGTCGGCCTCGCCGGGGTGGGCGATCCCGGAAAGGGCGAGAATCGCGAGCAGCAGGGCGGTTCGTTCGCGCACGCTCCTACAATAGCAGATCGAGTCGCGAGGCGGAAGGAGGCCGACGCCGGTCTCGCCCCCGGGAGATCGCTACCAGTCGAGCACGACGCCGACCGAGGCCTCGACGTTGTGGAGGGTCTCCTCCTCCAGGCACGCCCCGGACTCCTGGAACGAGTCCGGCTCGTCGCACAGCTGGACGTGGTCCTTCAGGTCGGCCCGGATCCGGATCTTCTCCGCCACCGGGAAGGACACCCCCGCCCCGTAGTTCAGGAGCAGGTCGGTGGAGCCGTCGCGGCGCGCGGGGGAGACCCGGGCGACGCCGGCTCCCGCCGAGAGGAACAGGTCGAGGGGTACGCCCAGGGGCGGATGCCAGTCGAGCGCCCCGTACAGGAGGTGGATCGAGGTGTCCTCGTCGAAGGGACGGCCGGGGGAGACGTCGGGTACGGCGGTGGTGGTGACGTCGAACGCGAAGCGCCCGTAAGCGATGTCGGCGGTGATCGGGGCTCCGCCGCCGAGGCTCACCCGGATCCCGAAGAGCGGGCCGGTGTCGAATCCGCCGAGGGTCCGCTCCAGCGACTCGCCGTCGAACCCGAAGTGGCCGGCGTAGGGGTTGATCGCGACCCAGCTCCGACCGGGCCTCTCCTCGCGCTCGGAGGAGCGCGCCAGGCGACCGCTCTTGGTGGTGATGACGAGCACGCCGCCGCGTCCGCGGGAGCCCCACCGCGCGGCGGCCGCCATCGAGGAGTGGAACTCCATCCTCTCGATCTCGTCGGGATCGACGAGGTCGAGGGCGCACGGATCCTGGCTCGGGATCCCGTCGAGGACGATCAGCGGGGTCACGTCCCCTTCGCGACCTCCGCGCGGACCGGGAAGCAGGGTGGGCGCCCGCCGGCCGGTCTGGACGATCGGGCAGCCGGTGTCCGGGTTCCGGGCGACGTGGAGCCCCGGCACGAACAGCGGAAGGAGGTCGGTGATCGTGGTGGCCGGGTACTCGGCGATCTCCTCGGCGGTGATGGCGCGCACGGTGGTGGTGCGCCGGCGCTCCTCCCGGGTGCGCTCCGTCACCGCCTCGGCCTCGATCTCCTCCACCTCGATCGCGGAGGGGGCCAGGCGCACGCCGAGCTCCAGAGCCGCGTCGTCCGGCACCCGCACCGTCCCCACGACGGTCGCGTGGCCGAGGTGCTCGACCCGAAGCCGGTGTTCCCCGGCGGGGGCCGCCACGCGGAAGCGGCCGTCGGGACCGGTGGCCGCACCGAGGCCGGTGCCCGGGATCGAGATCTGGGCGCCGGCGACGGCCTCCCCCGTCGTCGCGTCGACGACGGTGCCGACGATCGCCGGGGCGCCGTCCGCCCCCCGCCGGGCGATCATCGCCGAGCCCTCCGCCGCCACCGTGTCGCCCGGGGCGATCACGCGGTCGGTCTCCTGCGCGCTCGCGGGCGCGGCCGCGAGGGCCGCCGCGGCGATGCCGATCGAGATCCAGCCTCCGATCTTCATTCGCCGACATCATACGGCGCCCCGGAACGGGCATCAAGCGCGGTTGTCGGCCCGTCCGGCCAATCCTAACTTCTGCACGATTTTGCGCGGCCTTCACGGCCGTCCCTTTGGCCTCGCGCTATCCGGCCGATCCGAAAAGCTCACCGGGAGACATCGTGAAGATCATCGTATGCATCAAGCAGGTTCCCGAGCGCGACGCCCGGCTCCGGATCGCTTCCGACGGGAAGTCGATCGACGAGACCGGGCTCGCCACGGAGATCAACGAGAGCGACCAGTACGCGCTGGAGGCGGCGCTCCGCCTCGTGGAGGAGCACGGCGGGGAGGTCGTCGTCGCCTGCCTCGGCCCCGACGCGGCCCAGGAGTCGATCCGCAGGGCGCTCGCGATGGGCGCCGACCGCGCGATCCACCTGAGCGAGGACGCCTTCCAGGACGGCGACGCCGCCGCCACCGCGCGGGCGCTCGCCGCGGCGATCGAGACCGAGGAGGAGGTCGACCTGGTGATGGCCGGTCTCCAGTCCGACGACGCCGGATGGGCGCAGACCGGCGTCCTCGTCGCCGAGCGGCTGGGATGGCCGAGCGCCACCCTGATCATGGAGATCGAGGCGGAGGAGGGCGGCCTGAAGGTGAAGCGGGAGCTGGAGAGCGGCTGGTTCCAGTGGGTGCGCCTGCCGCTGCCCGCCGTGCTCACGATCCAGTCCGGGATCAACACCGTCCGCTACGCCACCCTGAAGGGGATCATGGGGGCGAAGAAGAAGGAGATCAAGACGCTCTCGCCCGACCACCTGGGCCTCGACGCCGGCGACGTCGGGGAGGCCGGGCGGCGGATCGAGATCGCCCGCCTCTACGAGCCGGAGAAGACGGCCGAGGCGGAGATGATCGAGGGCGACGACGCCGTCAAGGCGGCGGACGTCCTGGTCGACCGACTCCAGAAGGAAGCGAGGGTGCTGTGATGGCGGGCGCGATCTGGGCGGTCACGGAGAGCGGCGGGGACGGCCTGAAGCCGGTCTCCCACGAGGTGATCTTCGCCGCGCAGGTGATCGGCGACGCCCTGGACATGCCGGTCGAGGCGGTGGTGACGAGCGCCGGCGACGGCGACGCGGCGGAGCAGGCGGCCGCCAGGGAGGTCGGCTGCGTGCGGCTGATCGAGGACGGGAAGCTCGCCCCCTACACCCCGGACGCCTACACGGCGGCGCTCCGGCGGGCGATCGAGGCGGAGGAGCCCGGGCTGGTCCTCTTCCCGCACACCTACCAGGTCCGCGACTACGCGCCGCGACTCGCCGCCGCACTGGACACCGGCTTCGTCAGCGACGTGGTGGGACACCGGGTGGAGGACGGCGACCTCGTGCTGGTGCGCCAACCCTACCAGGGCAAGCTCAACGCCGACTGCGTCTTCACCGGCGAGGGCCCGAACCTCGCCAGCCTCCAGGCGGGCGCCTACCTGGGCGACGAGGCGGCCCGGGGAGAGAGCCCGGCGGAGATCGTGGAGGTGGACGTCGACCTCTCCGACGTGGAGGTGCGGACCGAGGTGCTCGACACCTTCCAGGAGGTGGAGGACACCGTGGATCTCTCCCGCTCCGACGTCATCGTCGCGGTGGGTCGCGGGATCGGCGACGAGGAGAACCTCGAGATCGTCCGCGAGCTCGCCGACGCGCTCGGCGGCCAGCTCGCCGCCAGCCGCCCCGTGTGCGACAACGAGTGGCTGCCGATGGACCGCCAGATCGGCTCCTCGGGGCAGACCGTGGCGCCGCGGCTCTACGTGGCCGTCGGCATCTCGGGCGCGATCCAGCACATCGTCGGGATGAAGGGCTCCCAGACCGTGGTGGCGATCAACAAGGACCCCGACGCCCCGATCTTCGCGGTCTCCGACTACGGCGTGGTGGGCGACCTCTTCGAGATCGTCCCCGAGCTCACCCGGCGCGTCAAGGAGGTGAAGGGGTAGCCCGACCGCGATGGAAGACCTGAAGATCTTCGAGGACGTTTCGATCGAGTGCGACGAGAAGGGGACCGCCACCTGGGAGGGGGGCCACTCCCACGGCACCGTCGGCCTGCTCGCCACCGAGTCCGGAGCCGCCTTCCCGTTCGAGGAGTATCGCGGGCTCCCGGCCTCGGAGTGCGCCGAGCGGATCCGGGCGGCCAAGGCCGAGCTGGGGGAGCGCCTCGCGGTGCTGGTCCACCACTACCAGCGGGACGACGTGTACCGGCACGCCGACTTCACCGGCGACTCGTTCAAGCTCTCCCGCCAGGCGGCCGACGCCGACCCCGGCTTCATCGTCTTCTGCGGCGTCCACTTCATGGCGGAGACCGCCGAGATCCTCACCCGCGACGACCAGCTCGTGGTCCTGCCCGACCTTTCGGCGGGATGCTCGATGGCCGACATGGCCGACATCGGACAGGTGGAGGCGTGCTGGGAGCGGCTGGGCGAGGTGCTCGGAACCGACCCCGCCGAGCGGGTGATGCCGGTCACCTACATGAACTCGAGCGCGGACCTGAAGGCGTTCTGCGGCCGCCACGGCGGGATCGTGTGCACCTCGACGAACGCCCGCTCGGTGCTGGACTGGGCCTTCGAGCGGCGCCGCCAGGTCCTCTTCTTCCCCGACCAGCATCTCGGGCGCAACACCGGGAAGGCGATGGGGATCCCGCTCGAGGAGATGGTGCTGTGGCGCCCCACTGTCGACGGCGGCGGGGTGGAGCCCGACGAGATCGAGCGGGCGCGGATCCTGCTCTGGGAGGGCCACTGCTCGGTCCACAACGTCTTCCGCGCCGAGCACGTGCACGCCTTCCGCGAGACGCATCCCGACGGGAACGTCCTCGTGCACCCCGAGTGCCGGATGGAGGTCGTGGACCTCGCCGACGTGGTCGGCTCCACGGAGGTGATCCGCCGCACGGTGGAGGAGGCACCGACCGGGAGCACCTGGGCGATCGGCACCGAGATCCACATGGTGAACCGGCTCAGGGAGCAGCACCCCGACAAGCGGATCACCTTCCTCAGCCCCACCGTCTGCATGTGCGCCACGATGTACCGGATCGACCAGCCCCACCTGGCGTGGGCGCTCGAGAACCTCGCCGCCGGCCACGTGGTGAACCGGATCGAGGTGGACGAGGAGACCGCGGGGCTCGCCCGCGCGGCCCTGGACCGGATGCTGGCCGTCCGGTAGCGGATCGAGCGGCCCGCCACGGAATTGACCCGGCGGCGGCGTCGTGATATAACGGAGAGGCTTCTTCCTTCATGAGACGACTTTTCCTCCCCTTCGCCCTGCTCGCCGTCGCGTGCGGCGGATCGGGCGGTGGCCCGTCGGGTCCGCCCGTTCCCGAACGAACGATCGCCTCCATTGCGGTGACCCCCGCTTCCGCCCGGGTCGACGTCGGCCGAACGGTCCAGTTCCGCGCAACCGCGAGGAGCGCCGCCGGAAGCGCCCTTTCGGGTGTCACCTTCACATGGGAGGTCTCGAACCCCGCGGTGGCCTCGATCGACGCCAGCGGCCTGGCGACGGGCAGGGCGGCCGGCGAGGTGACCGTGCGGGCGACCGCCCGCGGGAGAACGGGAACCGCCCGGCTCGAGGTGCGGGAGATCTCCCCCGTCGCGATCGAGGCGATCGCGCCGGTGGAGCTGGTGCCGGGCGAGGCCGCCACGATCACCGGCCGCGGCTTCGCCGATACCCCCGAGAACAACGCGGTCACCGTGGGCGGGGCTGACGCGGAGGTCACCTCCGCGAGCGCCACCGAGCTCGAGATCGTCGTCCCCCGCGAGTGCCTGCCCGCCGGGCCGGCGGAGGTCCGGGTGACGGTGGAGGGCAACGTCAGCGGGCTGGCCACCCACCCGATCCGTCCGCTCGTCGAGCCGTTCGAGCTCGAGCCTGGCCGGCAGATGATCGTCACCGGTCCCGAGGTGTGCCTCCAGTTCGCCGCCTCCGAGGAGTTCCTCGTGGGGGTCCAGTCCACCCGCGTGACCTCCGACGGTCTCTCCGGTCTGCGAGTCCACGCGCGCCTGCCGGAGACCGCCGCCTCGGCACTCGTCCCCTCGGCGTCCCGCCCCACGCGGTCCGGTCCCTCCGTCCCGACCGCTCGCGACCCGATCCCCGAGCTCCTCGAGCTGCAGCGCGAGGGCGAGCTTCGGCTCCGGCGGGAGGAGCGACGCCTCGAAGCGTCGGCCGACCTCTCGACGGCCGCCCTCCGGGCCCGCGCCGGAGGGAGGACCCTCGCTCCCGCCGCCGTCCCCGAGGAGGGGGAGACGATGGAGGTGCGGGTCCCCGACTTCCGGACGAACGGCTGCACGGTGTTCGAGACGATCACCGCGGTCGCCCGGCGGGTCGGGGAGAACGTGATCTTCGTGGAGGACGTCGAGAACCCCCCGGGCGGCTTCACGGCCGATCAGTACGGGGCGTTGAGCGAGTTCTTCGACGAGGACAATCTCCCCACCCTCGTCGACTACTTCGGCGAGATCCCGGATATCGACGACAACGGGCGGGTCGTCGTCGTGGTCACCCGGAAGCTCAACGAGTGGCTCGAGACCTTCGGGGCGATCGGCTTCGTGACGGCGGTGGACCTGGTGGATCGCGGCACCTGTCCCTCCAGCAACACGGGGGAGTTCTACTATTCGATCGCCCCCGACCCTTCGGGGGAGGCGGGGCGGCCCTTCCAGGCGGTCGACATGTTCTTCACCCAGCGGATCCTGCTCGCCCACGAGGTGGCCCACGTCATCCAGTTCGGCCGGCGGTTCATGGTGCCGGATGCGACCGCCTTCCTTCCCGCCTGGCAGGCGGAGGGGCAGGCCACGCTCGCCGAGGAGGTGGTCGGCTTCGCCGTCCGGGACCGCGCACCGGGGAACAACTACGGCGAGGCGGTGATCCTCGAGGACGTCGCCCTCAACTGGCACCTCGGCGCCTTCGGGGACCTGGTCTCCTACTTCGGATTCCGCAACCCGAACACGCGGGTGGCGGGAGCCCCCGAGCGGTGCACCTTCCTGAGCAACCTGGGCCCGTGCGTGGGGGGGATGATCTACGGCGTGTCGTGGTCGTTCCTCCGGTGGCTCTCCGACACCTTCGGTCCGGCCATGCCGGGAGGGGAGCAGGCGATCCATCGGGCGCTGATCGAGCACCCCGGGGAGGGGGTCACCAACCTCGAGGAGGTCGTGGGGGCTCCCATGGAGGACCTCCTGCCGAAGTGGGCGGCCTCGCTCTATCTGGACGACCGGGTGGAGGGGCTCGATCCGGACCTCGAGTGGACGAGCTGGAACCTCTTCTCGCTCGACCAGGAGGTGGTGGAGAGCGCCCGCCTGAAGCCGTACCGCCCCCTTCCCGCCGGGGTGGGGGAGCGGGTCCTCGTCGCACCCGGCTCTTCCGCCTACTGGCTGCTCGGCGGCGAATCCGCGAGCTCTCTGCTGGTCCGCGCGGACGAGCTGAACTCCCTCCCGTCCGGCATCCAGGTGTGGGTCGTGCGGACGAGATGAGGGATCGGGTGGTAGGAGTCGAGGTCCTTCCTTAGGTTCCCGCTATCAGGTTCCGCGCCCGACCTCTGTCGCCCCGTCCCAGGAGATCGCGATGGCCGACGTCGACATCCGGGTCCAGCAGACGCCCAATCCCAACAGCCTCCTCTTCCACCTCGACCGCACCGTGACCGAGGAGCGGATGGTGCAATACAACTCCGCCAACGAGGCGGAGGAGGACCCCCTGGCGGCGGCGCTCTTCGAGATCGACGGCGTCGCCTCGGTCTTCTTCATGCCGAACTCGATCACGGTGAGCAAGGATCCCGGCGCCGACTGGGACTCGATCGCGCCCGGCGCCGAGGCCGCGATCCGGGACCACTTCGGGGAGGGGTAAGATCCGCGCTCAGCCCCGGTAGGTGGCGAACGAGCTCGGCGTCTCCCACAGCCGCACCTCGACGACCGGGTGGTCGAGCTCCTCGGCCCGCTCGTAGATCAGCCGGGCGATCGTCTCGGCGGTGGGGTTCTCCTCGAGGGTCATGTGGGGCTCGCCGCTCTCCTCGAGCCACGCCACCATCGGGTCGTCCTCCCGCACCAGCATCCGGTGGTCCATGGTGCGGTCGATCCATCCCTTCATCTCCCGCTTCACGTCGCCGAAGTCCATCACCATGCCGCGGTGATCCAGGGCGTCGCTCTCGAGGGTGATCTCGGCCAGCCCGTTGTGGCCGTGGGGGTGGGCGCAGGCGCCGTCGTAATCGAGCAGGCGGTGCCCGTAGCAGAAGTCGATCCGGACGGTGACCCGCCAGCCGCTCACGCGATCAACCTTCCCCCGTCCACCACCAGCATGTGGCCCGTGACGAAGTCGGTCATCTCGACGAGGTAGACGACGCTGGCGGCGACGTCGTCGGGGCTCCCCAGCCGCTTCAGCAACGTCTGCTCCCGGATCCGCTCGGCCTCCTCCTCCCCCATCTCCTCGGGGAGCATTACCGGCCCCGGCGCGACCGCGTTGACGGCGATCTCGGGGCCGAGCTCCTTCGCCATCGCCTTCGTCATCGTGATCACGCCCCCCTTCGAAACGAGATACGGGAGGTAGTTGCGGTAGGGCCGGAGGCCCGCCCAGTCGGCGATGTTCACGATCTTGCCCCCGCCGTCGGCGCGCAACAGCGGCGCCGCCTCCCACGAGGTGAAGAAGGGGGCCTTCAGGTTGACCGCGAGCGTACGGTCCCAGGCCGCCTCGTCGATCTCCTCCCACGGGGTCCGGGGGAAGATCGCCGCGCTGTTCACCAGCACGTCGAGCTGCCCCCACCGCTCCTCGACCCCCTCGATCAGCGACCGGACGTCGGCGACGTCGGCGAGGTCGCACCGGAAGGACTCCGCCTCGACACCCAGGCCGCGGGCGGCGGCCACGACCTCCTTCGCGCCGCCGGCGCTGGCGTTGTAGTGGATCGCCACGTTCATCCCCCTCCCGGCGAGAGCGAGGGCGATCTCGCGCCCCACCCGCACGCCGGAGCCGGTGATCAGGGCGACCTTGCCTTGGACGTCCATGGTCCCCGCGATACGTTGAGGGAGTGACCGACGACGGAAAGCCCTGCGTCCTCGTCTCCGGTGGCCTCGACAGCGCGGTCGCGCTGGCGGAGACGGCCCGCGAGCGGGGCCCGGCGAGGCCCGTGTTCGTCCGCTCGGGTCTCGCCTGGGAGCCGGCCGAAAGGTACTGGCTCGACCGGTTCCTGCAAACGCTCCCGGAGGGCGCCGTCGAGCCACTCGTCGTGCTCGAGACGCCGGTGGCCGACCTGTACGGGGAGCACTGGAGCGTGACCGGCGAGGACGTTCCGGGAGCCGGCAGCGCCAACGAGGCGGTCTACCTGCCCGGCCGCAACGTCCTGCTGCTGTCGAAGGCGGGGGTTTTCGCGGCGATGGAGGGGTGCGACGCCCTCGTGATGGGCCCGCTCTCCTCGAGCCCGTTTCCCGACGCCACCCCGGAGTTCTTCGAGACGATGGGGGAGGCGCTGGGCCGCGCCATGGGGCGGGAGGGCCCGCTCGCGATCGAGACCCCGCTGGCCGGCCTCGAAAAGCCCGACGTGATCCGCCGCGGCTCCGTCCTCCGGCTCGACCTCACCTTCAGCTGCATCGACCCCGTCGGCCGCCTCCATTGCGGGGCGTGCAACAAGTGCGCGGAGCGGAAGGAGGGGTTCGCCGAGGCGGGCGTCGAAGATGCCACCGAGTACGCGGAGCGGGTGAGCGGGTGACGGATCCGCTTGACTCCGGCGGGCGGCGCGGGGGAGAATGACGGGCACGATGTCCGGTTCACGCTCTCTCAAGACGATTCTCTTCACCGACGTCGTCGCCTCCACCCGCCGCGCCGCCGAGCTGGGCGACCGGTTGTGGAGCGAGACGCTCGCCGAGTACCGATCGCTGCTGCGACGCGAGATCGAGCGCTTCGGCGGGAGCGAGGCGAACCTCTCCGGGGACGGGATCCTCGCCACCTTCGAGCGCCCGGCGGCCGCGCTCCGGTGCGCCTGGTCGATCCACGAGCTCGTCCGCGACCTCGGCCTCGAGGTGCGGAGCGGGCTCCACGCCGGCGAGGTGGAAGGATCCGGCCAGGAGCTGAGCGGGATCGCGGTCCACACCGCGGTCCGGATCGCCGATGCCGCCGAGCCGGGGGAGATCGCGGCGTCGGCGACAGTGAGGGAGCTCGTGGCCGGGACGGGATTCGGCTTCGCGGACCGGGGGACACGGACGCTCGAGGGAGTGCCGGACGAGAAGTCCCTCTTCGCGCTGGAGAAGCTCCCGCCGGGCTCGACCTCCCTTCGGACCACGCGGTGGGTGCCGGAGCTCTCCGTGCGGCAGGCGAAGATCGGGGCGGCGGCGATCGGCGTCCTCGTCCTCCTCGCCGTCGGAGCCTTCATCGCGACCCGCGGCGGTTCCGACCTCCTGAGCCCCGGGCCCGCCCAGGCCGGGATCTCCCCGGCCGTCGCGGTGCTCCCGTTCGACGTCTCGGGGCCGGAGCTCGAGGATTGGCGGGAGGGGATGGTGACGCTCCTCTCCACGGGCCTCGACGGAGCGGGCGAGTTGCGCGCGATCGACAACCGGACCGTGCTCGCCCAGTGGGATCAGCGGGTGGGTGCCGACACCCGCGCCGACCGTTCGAAGGCGCTGGAGGTCGCCCGCGCCACCGGAGCCCGCTACGCTCTGCTCGGTTCGGCGGTGGCGGTGGGGTCGGAGCTCCGGCTCGTGGCGGACCTCTACTCGGTGGAGGACGGAAGACCGCTCGGGAGCGCCCAGGTGGAGGGCTCCCCCGACAGCGTGCTCGCGCTGGCCGACCGCCTCGCCCGGGAGTCCCTGGGAGTTCTCCTCGAGGAGGGGGAGGGGGAGCTCCCCCGGGTGGATCTCGCCGCCCTGACGACCCGCTCGCTCCCCGCCCTGAAGGCATATCTCGCGGGGGAGAGCGCCTACCGCGTCGGCAGGATCGAGGCGGCGACCGCCGCGTTCGAGGAAGCGGTCGAGGCGGACTCCACCTTCGCGCTGGCGTGGAACCGGCTCGCCTCGGCGCGCGGGTGGCGCCTCCTGGAGCTAGGCTTCGAGCCGATCCAGGAGGCTCGCGAGCGCGCGATCGCCCACTCCCATCGTCTCCCCGAACGCGAGCGGATCCTCGTCGAGGCGGAGTGGGACATGAACCGAGGCATTCCGTCCGGTGTGGAGCAGGTCCGGGAGGCCACGCGGCGGTTCCCCGACGACGCCGAGGCGTGGTACCTGCTCGGCGAGTTCTACTACCACCACATGGCCTCCCTCGCGACCCTGGACGACGCCGAGGACGCGTTTCTCGAGGCGGTCGAGCTCGACCCCGCCTTCGCCCCCTACCGGTTCCACTTGACCGAGTTCGCGTTCAGCAGCCCCCCCGACAGCGCCCTCGCCGCCGAGCGGTCGGCCGATCTCCTCCGGCGCAGCCCCGACACCCGAGGGGCGCGGTCCACCAGGCTCGCCCTCGGCCTGGCGTTCGGCGACTCGGTCCGCCGCGCCGCCTTTCTGGACTCGCTGCCGAAGCTCGACTCCGAGGACCTCGGCCTGCTGACCCAATACCTCTTCCACCCCCGCTTTTCGGGGGTGCAGGAGCGAGTCCTCGCGGAGATCGAGGAGAAGGGGGGCACGAGGCCGCTGACCTGGACCACGACGCTCCTGAAGCGCGGACGGCTGTCCGAGGCGCTGGATCACGTGGACGACCCCGGTGGTCCCCCGTGGTTCCCCGCCTGTCTGCTCCTCGGCCTCCATTCGATCGGAGTGCCCGTGCCCGAGGACGTGCTGGAGGAGCACCTCGCCCTCCGGGCGGCGGACTCGTTGCCCGGCCCTCGAACCTCCTGCGGCGCAGTCTACGACTGGGACCGGGGCCGCCCGGACGAGCTCGAGCGCGCGGTCCGGATCTTCCGAAGTGGCGCCGAGGAAGCATACGCCGAGGGGGACACGCTGGCGGCTCGGCGGGGAGAGGCGATCGCGGGAGCCCTGCGGGCCTACGCCCGGTGGCAGCAGGGAGATCCGGCCGCCGCCGTCCCCGCCTTCGAGGAAGCGCTCCGGTGGATGGACTGGGAGATGCCGCTCTTCTGGCTCGGCCAGATCCATCTCGAGCGGGGCGAGCCCGCGAAGGCGGTGCCCTATTTCCAGGCGCTCGAGCTCGACCCCGCCTGGCGGTATCACCTCGGCGTCGCCTGGGAGGAGGCCGGCGAGTTCGAGAAGGCCAACGAGTCCTACGCCTTCGTCGTCACCCACTGGGCCGACGCCGACCCCGCCCTCCGGCCGTTCGTCGAGCGGGCCCGCCAGGGGATGATCCGCACCGGGGGGTTGCGCCGGGAGTAGCCCGGCGGCGAGGGACCTAGGGCTCCCGGCCCTTCTCCGGGAGCACGTACACCTCGACATCCACGGTCTCGTCCTCCGGTTTGTCGGCGCACATCACGTCGTCCACCCGGCGCAGGGTCGTCGTCCCCGTGATCGTGGTGCGGGAGACCGTCCGGATGCCGCCACCCCGCTCGAGCACCACCCGGGTGCCCGCGTCCATGCACGCCGCGCACCACGTGTGGACCAGGAAGCGGGGATCGTCCCGCTCCCCGCCGACCGCGGTCCAGCGCGATTCGACCGCCGGCTGCAGCGATTCGAGGTCGACCGCCCAGGCAAGGGCGGAGTCGGGGCGCGAGAGAAGTGGCCGGGGATGGGGCCGGAAGCCCGGCGTGGCGATCGTCGAGAGCTCGAGCGCCCCGTCCAGCGGCACCAGGATCCGGCTGTCGCTCGCCATGCCCGGCCACTCGAGCCCCCGGAGCGGGGCGTAGCGGCGGCCGCGGATCTCGAGGGGCTCGTCGACGGTGACGCAGATCCGCCTGCCGTCGATCTCGTAGACGAGCGATTCGCCGGGCTCGAGCCCCATCCACGCGAGCAGGCTCCCGCCTTCGGGCACGCCCGGCGTCTGGGCCGAGGCGGGAGCCGCGGCGAGGATCAGGAACAGGAAGGCGGCCGGAAGCCTCGTCACGCCTCTTTCTACCCGCGGGGCCGCCGCTCGGATCCGGGCGCGGACCGGAGCGGCCGCGCCGTCACACCTCCGGCGCGGGCCCGAAGAGGCGGTCGGGGTTCTCCTGCACGATCTGCCGCACGACCGCCTCCTCGAGGTCGAGGGAGAGGAAGTCGTCCAGGTTCTCCCGCATCCCGGGCACCATCGGCCCCGGCCAGTCGGTGCCCCACAGCAGCCGGTCGGCGACCTCCGGCAGCCGCGGGAAGTAGCGGAGCAGCCCCTTCGGCGGGATCCCGCTCACGTCGCCCCAGAAGTTGGGGTGGCGGCGGAGCAGGAAGAAGGAGGTCTCCGGCCACAGCGGGCGGCCCAGGTGGGCGAGGATCACCTCGAGCTCGGGGAAATCGACCCCCACGTCGTCGAGCGGGAGGGGGTCGGCGAAGACGTTGCGGGCCCCCGGGAAGATCGAGGTGCCGGTGTGGACCATGACCGGCAGGCCCAGCTCCTGGGCGCGGTCGTACACCTCGGCCAGCCCCGGCAGCCCGTGCCGGTAGGCGTTGGCGGCCACCTCCTGGTGGGGCGGGTGGAGCTTGATCGCGCGGATCCCCATGTCGTGGAGATGGTCCACGACCTCGCCCGGCCGCGGGTCGCCGGCCACGTCGACGCCGCCGAAGGCGATCAGCCGCTCGGGGGCCGCCTCCGCCAGCTCGGCCGCCCACGGGTTCACCTCCTCGGTGAAGCCCATCAAGCCGGGACTCACGTAGTTGATCACCCCGATCCGGGCGATCCCCGCCTCGTCCATGCGGCGGAGCACCTCGTCGGGGTCGCCCATCATCCGCTCGAGCTCGGCGAAGTTCTCCCGCCCCTTCGCCATCCGCTCCCGCACGGAGGGCTTCAGCATCTCCCACGGCTGGACGTGGACGTGGCAGTCGGTGATCCGCAGGCTCATCGGGCTCCCCTACTGAATGGCGAGCACCACGCCGCCGACGAGCCACATCATCACCGCGAAGGCGGTGGCGGCCCCCTGGCCCATCCTGATCGCGTGGACCCCGGCGATCCCGAGGACGATCGCGTACCAGATCGAGAAGAAGTTGACGTTCACGAGAATGCCGTACAGCAGCGCGGGGAGCTCGCCGCGCTCGAGGAAGAGGCCGAGGCCGAAGGTGGGTGCGCCTCCCTCCCGCGCGACCTGCTCGGCCCCCTTGATCGCCACGACCATCGCCTGCGCGATTCCCTGGAGCACGTAGATCACCGAGGCGTAGGTCATGGCGGTGAAAGCGACCCCGAAGCGCGCCCGCTTCGCGCCGGCGGCGAGGGCGAAGCCCCACAGCAGGAAGGCGACGATCGCGATCATCACCGGGGTGGAGACGATCGAGAAGAGAAGCCCCAGCCAGCCGGCGAACATCTCCACCTGCTGGAGTGCCTGCTCCTGCTGCTCGGGCGGGACCCGCTCGAGGACCTGGAGCCGCTGCTGCTCGACGATGGCCGGGAGCATGACCCAGGAGACCACCACCGTGATCGCCAGCACCACGCCGAGCGGCGCGAGCCACCGGGGCCGCTCGGCCACGTCCTGGAAGGTGGCGCTCGGCTCGAGGACCACGTCGCGCAGGTTCTCCCACACCGACCGGCCCGCTTCGGCGCCGGGATCGGCGGGGCTCATCGTCCCTTCCATTCCGGCTCCCTCTTCTCGAGAAACGCGGCCACGCCCTCCTCCTTGTCCTCGGTCGAGAACGCCAGTGCGAACAGGTCCCGCTCCTGGGCCAGCCCGGCGGAGAGCGGCATCTCGTGGGCCGCCCGCAGGGCCCGCTTGGCGAGGGCGAGCGCGGCCGGGCTCTTCGACGCCATCGCCCCGGCGACCTCGAGGGTGCGCTCGCGCAGCCTCTCCGCCGGCACGATCTCGTCGAGCAGGCCGATCTCGTACGCCTTCACCGCGTCCACGATCTCCCCGGACAGGACGAGCTGGAGCGCCTTTCCGTAGCCGACCAGTCGAGGGAGCCGCTGCGTGGCGCCGCCGCCGGGAATGATTCCCAGCCGGATCTCCGGCTGGCCGAGCATCGCGTCGTCGGCCCCGATCCGGAGGTCGCACGCAAGCGCCAGCTCGTTGCCGCCGCCGAGGCAGTAGCCCCGGATCATCGCGATGGTCGGCATCGGGGAGGCCCACACCCGGTCGAACAGGGTCGGCCGCACCATCGCCTGCCGCTGCTCCAGGGGGCTCCGCCCGGCGAACTCCCCGATATCGGCACCGGCGACGAACGCTTTCTCGCCCGCTCCGGCGAACACGATCACCCTCGCCTCGGAATCGGCCTCGGCGGCGTCGACTTCCTCCACCAGCCGGGAGCGGACCTCGGCGTTCAGGGCGTTCCGCTTCTCGGGCCGGTCGACGGTGACGATCCGGACTCCGCTTTCGGTCTCGGTTCGAACCACGTCTTCGCTCAAGGCTCCTCCTCGATCGGGATTACGGCGTATCCTCGGTCGGCGTGGTGGGCACCGCTTCGCCCTCCTCCCACCGGTAGAATCCCTCCCCCGTCTTCTTCCCGAGCTTCCCCTCGGCCACCAGCCGGCGGAGGATCTCCGGGGGCTGGAAGCGGGAGTAGCTCAGGGTGTCGGCGAGATGATCGGCGATCGCGAGGCGGACGTCGAGCCCCACCAGGTCGGTGAGCCGGAGCGGCCCCATCGGGTGGTTGTAGCCGAGTTCCATCGCGGTGTCGATGTCCGCCACGGAGGCGACCCCCTCCTCGAGCATCCGCATCGCCTCCAGGCCCAGCGCCAGCCCGAGCCGGCTCGTGGCGAAGCCCGGAACGTCGCGCACCACGATCGGCTCCTTGCCCATCCTCCGAACCGTCTCCACCGCCGCGGAGCGGACGTCGGGGCCGGTGTCCGGGGTGACCACGACCTCCACGAGCCGCATGATGTGGACCGGGTTGAAGAAGTGGAGCCCGAGCACCCGCGCCGGGCGCTCGGTCGCCGCCGCCAGCTCGGCGATCGGCAGCGACGAGGTGTTGCTCGCGAGGATCGTCCCGGTGGGGCACCGCGCGTCGAGCTCGCCGAACAGCTCCCGCTTCGCCTCGAGGATCTCGGGGATCGCCTCGACGACGAGGTCGGCGTCCATCACCGCCTCGGCGAGATCCGACTCGAGGCGGAGACGTTCGAGCGTCTCCGCCTTCTCCTGCCGGCTGACCTTCCCCCGGTCGATCCCTTTCTCGAGGGTCTCCTCGATCGCCGCCCGCGCCTCGTGGACGACCTCCGGTTCCACGTCGTAGAGCGCGGTCGCGTAGCCGGCTCCGGCCGACACCTGGGCGATTCCCCGCCCCATGGTCCCCCCCCCGATCACGGCGACGACCTGGATCCCGGTGGGCTCGGGGGCGGCGCTCATCGGGGGACGCTCCCGTCGGATTCGGTTCGGGAGGAGATCGGCCGGGCCACGGCCCGGACCGGCGACGCCTCCGCTCCGTCGATCGGGAGCGGAAGGGCGATCAATTCATACCGTCCGGGACGGGCACGCGCCAGCGCGAGGCTCTCGAGAACGGCGATCCCCGCCCCCGTCACGATCCGGTGGGCGGCGAGCCGCTCCGAGTCGTACGGATCGATCGAGGGGGCGTCGGTCCCGACCAGCCGCAGTCCGCGCTCGACGCACCACCGCGCGAGGGGCTCCGAGAGGGCCCGGAATCGGGTGGGGAAGCCCTCCGACCAGTCGCAGCCGGTCCGCAGCAGCAGCCGCTCGGTGTCCGGCGCGATGCGCTCCTCGACCTCGTCCACGCCGACGGTCGGGACCGTCGGGCCGCCCGGCGGGGCCGCCACGTCGAGGATCTCGGCGGCGCCGACGAAGGCATCGAGCGGAACCGCTTCGAGCGGGGCGTCCCCCGCCCGGACGTGGAGCGCCGACTCGGCGTGGGTGCCGGCGTGGGCCGAGCCGGAGAGGGCGGTGACGTTCACGCTCGCCCCCTCCTCGATCCGCATCGTCCACGAGAGCGACCACGGGACGTCTCCCGGCCACACCGGGGTCGCCTCCGAGAGCGGGCGGCTGAGGTCGATCCAGGCTCCCTCGCCTCTCATTCGGGCGCCGAAGTCCCCGATGCGACCCCCTCCTCCACGAGCTCCGCGATCCGATCGACCGCGCGATCGCACTCCGCGTCGGTGGTGTAGAAATGGGGGGCCACACGGATGCCCGCGTTCGGCCGGTAGTCGATCACGACGTCCTCCTCGAGGAGGCGCCCGGCGACCGCCTCCGCTCCGGGCGGGGCGAGGGTCACGGTGCCGCCTCGCCGATCCGGGTCCGCGGGCGAGGCGACCGGTACCCCCCGCTCCTCCGCCCGCTCCACGATCCGCGCGGTCTGGCGGACCGACTTCTCCCGGATCGCCTCGACCCCGATCCCGGCCACGATCTCGAGGCCGGGGCGGGCCGCGCAGTGCGCCGGCACGTTCGGCGTGCCCGTCAGGAAGCGCCACGCGGAGGCGGCGCGGTCGAGCTCGGGCTCGAACGCGAAGGGGCGCCGCGACGCCATCCACCCGGTCACGTGGGGCTCGAGCTCGTCGTGCAGGTCCTCGCGCACGTACAGGAACCCGTTGCCGGGACCTCCGCACAACCACTTGAGACATCCCCCCACCGCGAAGTCGGCGCCCCACGCCTCGAGCTCCACCGGCACCGTTCCCGCCGACTGGTAGATGTCGAGGCACACCCGGGCGCCCACCTCGCGCGCCCGCTCGCAGATGGCGGCGGCGTCCTGCACGAAGGCGCTCCGGAACAGCACGTGGCTCACCGGCACCAGCGCGGTCCGCTCGTCGATCGCGTCGAGGAGCCGCTCGAGATCGACCGAGAGCCCGTCGGCGGCCGCGGGCACGATCTCGAGCTCGGCCCCCAGCCGCCGCGCGCCGGAGTAGAGGTAGGTCAAGGAGGGGAACTCGAGCTCGACGAGCACGATCCGGTTGCGGGAGGAGGTCCAGTCGAAGCACGAGCGCACGACGGACGAAGCGACGGTCACGTTCTGGTGCATCACCACCGTCCCCCGCGGAGCGCCGACGATCGGCGCCACCATGTCGCCCACCTCGGCGATGGACTCCCACCACCCTTCCTCCCACGCCCGCACCCCGCGGCGGCTCCAGTCGTCGGCGTACGCCGCCAGCGCCGCGGCGGCTCCCTCCGGCATCGCACCCAGGGAGTTGGAGATCAAATAGGTGGTCCGCTCGAGGATCGGGAAGCGCTCGCGGAGCGCGAGCGGATCCTCGCAGGGCAGGCCGGTCCCGCCGCTCACCGCCCCTCGAAGCGCGGGGTCTCCTTGTTCCGGAACGCGAACAGGCCGCGGGAGACGTCCTCGGACTCGAAGCACGAGAGCTGGTGATCCATCTCGGTCTCGAGCATCTCGTCGAGGTCCTCGTGGAGGCTGCGGTAGACGGCCCGCTTGATCCGCGAGATCGCGAGCGGGGGGCCGGCGGCGAGCGCTCGCGCCCACTCCACCGCTTCCTCCCGGAGTCGGTCGGCGGGCGCCACGCGGTTGACGAGCCCGATCTCGAGCGCCTCCTCCGCCCCCACCATGCGCCCCGACCACATCAGCTCCAGCGCCCGGGACTCGCCGACGAGGCGGGGCAGGAAGTACGTGCCGCCCCAGTCGGGGTGGAGCCCGATCCGCACGAACGTCTGCCCGATCGAGGCGGTGTCGGCCATGATCCGCAGATCGCAGGCGAGAGCCAGGTTGGCGCCCCCGCCGGCGGCGGGGCCGTTCACCGCCGCGATCACCGGCTGGGGGAGGCTCCGGATCGTGCGGACCACCCGCTCGCCCGCCTCGAGCAGCGCGGCGAACTCCCGCTCCCTCCCCTCGGCCACGAGCTCCTCGAGGTAGCCGACATCGGCGCCCGCGCAGAAGCCCCTCCCCTCGCCGGTCACCACGATGGCGCGGACGCCTGCCTCCTCGCCGAGCCCCTCCAGCGCCTCTCCGATCGCGTCCCGCATGTCGCCGGCGAAGGCGTTCAGCTTCTCGGGACGGTTCAACCGGACGACGCCGACCTCCCGGTGGCGCTCGACGACGACCCGCGGGGTGGCCTCCTCCGTCACGCTCCCTCGCCGGCGGTGCGTTCGACCAGCAGCGAGGTCCCCATCCCCCCGCTCACGCAAAGGGTGGCGAGTCCCACCTTCGCCCCGCGCCGCGCCATCTCGTGCAGCAGGGTCACCACGATCCGTGCGCCCGTCGCCCCGATCGGGTGGCCCAGCGCGATCGCCCCGCCGTTCGGGTTGACCCGATCGAGGTCGAGGTCGAGCTCGCGGTCCACCGCCAGCACCTGGGCCGCGAACGCCTCGTTCAGCTCGATCAGGTCGATCTCCTCCAGCTCCATCTCCTGGCGCTCGAGCAGCGCGTGCACTGCCGGCACGGGACCGATTCCCATGATCCCCGGATCGACCCCGACGTTGGTCCAGTCGACGCAACGCGCGATCGGCCGGAGGCCGTGGCGCTCCACCGCCCCCTCGGCGGCCACCAGCACCGCCGCCGCGCCGTCGGTGATCCCCGAGGCGTTGCCGGCGTGGACGGTGCCGTCCTCGCGAAAGACGGTGGGGAGCTGCGCGATCTTCTTCACCGTGGTCCCCGGCCGGGGGTGCTCGTCGTGATCCAGCCCGCCGGGAAACGGGGCGATCTCCGCCTCCCACGCCCCCCGGTTCCGGGCCGCCTCGTAGCGGCGCTGGCTCTCCACCGCGTAGGCGTCCTGCTCTTCCCGCGAGATCCCGTAGCGCTCGGCGAGCGTCTCCGCGGTGGCCCCCATCAGCTCCCCGCACAGCGGGCACAGGAACCCGTCGCGGTACATCCCGTCGACCAGATCGCCGTGCCCCAGCCGGTAGCCCCACCGGGCCCGGGGGAGCATATAGGGCGTGTTCGACATCGACTCGGTGCCCCCCGCCAGTACCACGTCGGCGTCGCCCAGGGCGATCGTCTGCCACGCCTGGACGATACCCACCAGGCTGGAGGCGCACGCCTGGTTCGTGGTGAAGGCGGGAACTTCCTTCGGGACGCCCGCGCGGCGGGAGATCTGGCGGGCGACGTTCGGCCCCACCCCCGCCTGCCGGCCGTTGCCGAAGATCGTCAGATCCACCGCCCCCGGGTCGATGTCGGAGCGCTCCAGGCACGCCGTGGCGGCGTGGGCGCCGAGGTCGGCCGCGCTCTTCTCGACGAGCGCGCCGCCGAACTTGCCGATGGGGGTCCGGACCGGAGCGCACAGATAGACGGGACGGTCGTATCGGGAGCGCATCAGGAGGGGGGCGGCTCCCACGTCACCGCGGTGCTTTCGGAGATCGTGGTGCGGTGGACGCCCCCGGTACCGTCGAGGTCGACCGCCGTGTCCGAGGCGGTGGCGACCCAGCAGACGTCGTCGGTCCGCGGCGTGCCGCCCGGAGGAACCGGGTTGTCCAGGAAGAACTCCACGGACACGGTGCCCGGGCCGGGGATCTCTCGAGCGGGATCCGCCAGGATCACGTCGGGGACCTCTTCGTCGTCGGGCGTACCGCACGCGTCGTCGGTGCCCGGCGTCCGCACCGCGATCGTCCCCGTGTCGAAGTTGGGCTCGGCCTCGATCCGCACGCGGAGGACGGCCCGTAAAGCGGGATCGTCGGAGCGGACCGCGTCCGGCGGCGCGACGCGGAACTCCAGCGACGGCGGCGAGCGGTCGAGCACCACGTCGAAGACGTGAACCGCCGAGTTCCCGGCGAAGTCCCGCGCAGCGACCGCGATCTGGACGGGACCGTCGGGAACGTTGACGAGGAGCACGCTCACCGCGGGGAGATCCACGTTCGCCGGCAACGGGTCGTCTGCGAGCACCCTCGCCTCGATCGAGCCCGGATCCACGCCCGAGGGCCGAAACCCCCCGGGCGCGGGGTCGATCACCTCGATCGTGAACCGGTCGGCGTCCACCACCTCGACCCCCGGCCCCGGGCGCGGGTTCTCGAAGGCGGGCGGGGTCTCGTCGGCCGCGAAGCCCGCCGGCCGGAGGAACCCCTCGGTCTTTTCGTCGCACCCCGCGAGGAAGATCGGGATCGCCACGAGGAGGCACAGGGCGCGCGAAGCTTCCCTCATCGCGTCCCCGCGGGCAAGAGGACCGAGATCGCGCCGTACCAGCTGGTGTCGATATCCTCGTCCTCGCCGGCCATGCCGCCCAGCTGGAAGCGCACGCCCCACCGCTCGCCCCTCCACCAGTCGAGCCCGGCCCTCCCTCCGATCCTCCCGCCGGAGTCGTCCCGCTCCTCGCTCCGCACGAGATCGCCGAACAGCGTCGTCGCCTCGGCGCGGTTGTAGGCCCACACGTATCCGAGTGCCAGGAAGAGATCGAGATCGGGACGGGCTCCGTAGCGCCCCACCCCCCACCCCTCGAACGTGAGCACGTCGATCTCGACCGTGTTCCGGAGCGGATCGCGCGGACCGGGAGCGTCCGCCAGGCGGTGCTCCACCTCGAGGCCCGGCGCGTAGCCGAATCCTCCCGCGAGCGAGATCGGCAGGGCCAGGCCGTCGAGGCGATACTCCGCCGATGCCCGGATCACCGGGCGCTCGGCGTCCACGTCGCAGGAGGAGACGGAGCGGCGGAACCGCAGCCGGCATCCCCGATCGAGGTTCGGCCACGACGAGAGCCCCGCCCCGATCGCGATCGTCCACGGGGCGCGCGCGGAGGGGGCGACTCCGGCGGGAGGCCCGGGCTCCCGCGGCTCGGGCTCGGCGCGCGGCTCGGGCCGGGGCCCCGGGACGGTCTCCGCCCGCCCCCCCGGACCCGCCCCTTCCACTGCCATCGCACCCAGATCGATCGTGGCGTCCCCGCCCCAGGCGAAGGACCCGAGCGGGGCGCAGCCACACGGGCGACCGTCGGGACCGCGCAGCTCACACGCCCGCTCGGGGGACTCCGCGGGCGGGACCAGAAGCACGTTCTCCCCGCCGGGGCACCCGATTTCGAACACCACCACCTCTACACCCTCCGAGAGTCCCACCAGGTCGATCGGGGCCTCCACCACACCGTCGCCGCCGGTGGCGCCGACCGACCACGGCTCGCCTTCCACCAGGACGGACACCACCATGCCTTCCACGGGGGTCCCGTAGCGGACGACCCGCAGCTCGACGAGCCCCTGGGCCGGGGCGATCGTCGGCGGCAGCAGAAGGAGGGCCGCGATCGCCAGCGTCGCGCGGACGGGCCCGGCCCGGCGGTTCATCCCGTCTCTTCCTCGATCCACCGCTCGATCTTGCGCCGCAGCCACCCCAGGGTCACCCCGCCGTCCTCGAGGAGGCGGTCGTGGAACTCCTCGATGTCGAAGGCGGCCCCGAGACGCGAGCGCGCCCGCTCCCGGAGCCGCAGGATCTCGTTCCGGCCGAGCATGTAGGAGGTCGCCTGGCCCGGCACGGCGATGTAGCGGTCGATCTCGCTCACGGCGGAGGATCGCGACTCCGCGGTGTGGGTCAGCAGGTACTCGATCGCCCGCTCCCGGCTCCACCCCAGCGCGTGCATCCCGGAGTCGACCACGAGGCGGGCGGCCCGCAGCGCCTCGTTGGAGAGGAGGCCCATCCGGTCGATGTCCGCCGAGAAGAGCCCCATCTGCCGGGCGAGCCGCTCCGAGTAGAGGGCCCACCCCTCGCTGAATCCGGAGAAGCGGAAATACCGGGAGATCGGGTGGCCGGTCCCGTGCTCCTTGGCGATCGCGATCTGGAGATGGTGGCCCGGATACGTCTCGTGGAAGGCGGTCGACTCGAGGCCGGCCCGGCTCTGCTCCCCGGCCCGATACGTGTTGATCAGATACACCGCGGGCCGGCTCCGATCGTC
>JAWVZN010000014.1:0-44673 GCA_033722155.1 Gemmatimonadota bacterium
CCCTCGTCCACAAGGGGAACATCATGAAGTTCACCGAGGGCGCCTTCCGCCGGTGGGGCTACGAGGTGGCCGAGGAGCGGTTCGGCGACCGGACGGTCGCGGAGGACGACCTGTGGGTGGGCGGGGAGCGGCGCGATCCCGGCGACCGGGTGGTGATCAAGGACCGGATCGCCGACGCGATGTTCCAGCAGCTGCTCCTGCGGCCCGACGAGTACGACGTGCTCGCGATGCCGAACCTCAACGGCGACTACCTCTCCGACGCCGCCGCCGCGCAGGTGGGAGGGCTCGGGATGGCGCCCGGCGGCAACGTGGGCGACGCGTCGGCGGTGTTCGAGGCCACCCACGGATCGGCCCCCAAGTACGCCGGGCAGGACAAGGTGAACCCGGGCAGCCTGATCCTCTCGGGCGCGTGGATGTTCGACTACATCGGCTGGCCCGAGGTGAAGGAGCGGATCGAGGCCGCCATCGAGTCGGCGATCGGGGACAAGGTGGTCACCTACGACCTGGAGCGGCAGATGGAGGGGGCGACCAAGGTGAGGTGCAGCGAGTTCGGTGACGCCGTGATCGAACGGCTCTGAGAGAGGCTCGCCTTCGGGGGACCATGCAGTTCGTCGACCAGGCCCGGATCGAGGTGGAAGGGGGGCGGGGAGGGAACGGGGCCGTCTCGTTCCGGCGGGAGAAATACGCGCCGAAAGGCGGTCCAGACGGCGGCAACGGCGGCGACGGCGGCGACGTGGTTCTGGAGGTGGACCCGAACCTCTCCACCCTGTACGACTACCGGTACCGGACCCGTTACGCGGCCGGGAACGGCCGTGCGGGAGCGGGGGGAAACCGCACCGGAGCCAGCGGGGACGACGTGGTGCTCCGGGTGCCGCGCGGGACCGTGGTGGTCGACGCCGACACCGGGGAGACGATCGCGGACCTGACCGAGGCGGGCGACCGGGCGGTGGTCGCCGAAGGGGGCAGGGGAGGGCGCGGCAACGCGGCGTTCGCCTCCTCCACCCGACAGGCCCCGAAGCGCTCCGACCCGGGCGAGCCGGGCCAGAGCCGGGAGATCCTCCTCGAGCTGAAGCTGCTCGCCGACGTGGGCCTGGTCGGAAGCCCCAACGCGGGCAAGTCGACCCTCCTCTCGAGGATCTCTGCAGCGAGGCCCAAGATCGCCGACTACCCCTTCACCACCCTCACCCCGAACCTCGGCGTGGTGAGCCTCGAGCCCGGCCGCTCCTTCGTGGTGGCGGACATCCCCGGGCTGATCGAGGGCGCCGCCGAGGGGAAGGGCCTCGGCGCGCAGTTCCTGCGCCACATCGAGCGGACCCGGGTCCTGTGCTTCGTGATCGACGTGGCCACCTCCGAACCGGGCCTCGAGTACGAGGCCCTGCTGGCCGAGCTGGGCGCCTGGTCGTCCGCCCTGCTCGAGCTCCCGCGGATCGTGGCGTGGTCGAAGCGCGACATCGGCGAGCCTCCCGAAGGGGTCTCCTTCGAGGGGGCGCGCGAGGTGGTGACGATCTCGAGCGTCACCGGCGAGGGGCTCGACCGGCTGGTCGGGACGATGTGGGAGGCGATCGAGGCCGAGCGCGAGAAGGAGCGAAGGGAGGCCGATGGCGGAGGGTAGCGCGCCACCGCCCGATCTCCGGCTCGGCGAGCCCGGCTATCCGGGCCTCCTGGCGGAGATCTCCGATCCCCCGGAGGCGCTGTGGGTGCGCGGGAGCCGGGAGGCGCTCGACCGGACCGCGGTGGGGATCGTGGGCGCCCGCCGGGCGACCGCGTTGGGGCGCCGGATGGGGGAGAACCTGGGAGCCGAGCTGGCGAACCGCGGAGTGGTCGTCGTCAGCGGATGCGCCAGAGGGGTCGACGCCTCCGCCCACGAGGGGGCCGTCTCGGTGGGCGGGCGCACCGTGGCGGTGCTCGCCGGCGGGCTCGACGTGGCGGTGCCGTGGAGCAACCGGGGACTCGCGGAGCGGATCCTAGAGCGAGGGGGCTGCCTGATCTCCGAGCATCCTCCCGGCTTCTCCCCGAAGCGGTGGACCTTCCCCCGCAGGAACCGGATCGTCGCCGGTCTCTGCAGGATCGTGGTCGTGGTGGAGGGGACGTCGACATCGGGGTCCCTCATCACGGCGCGGCTGGCGATCGACGAGGGGCGGGAGGTGATGGCGGTTCCGGGCCACCCGATGGTCGCCACCGCGGCCGCCGGCAACCGGATGCTCGCCGACGGGGCCCGACCGGTGCGGACCGCCGACGACGTGCTCGACGAGCTGGGCGAGCTGCCGGGGTGCGAGGGGCTCCGTGACGCCCCCGACCCCCCCGCCGTCGACGTGGCCGCCATCGCCGCCGAGCGGGGCCTCGAGGCGGGGGTGCTGGCCGCGCTCGGCGAGGCGCCGATCGGGATCGAGGCGCTCGCCGGGCGGCTCGAAACCCGCCTGCCCCCGCTGCTCTCCGTGCTCACCCGGCTCGAGATCCGGGGGATGGCCCGCGCCCACCCGGGTCAGCGCTTCAGCCGGAAGCGGGGGCCCGAGGAGAAGGAGAAGGAGAAGGAGAAGGAGAAGAAACGGAAGCAAGGGAAGAGGAAGCGAGAGACGAGCGAGCCCGCGTGACCCGCCCCCTCCACCTGTACCTCCACGTTCCCTTCTGCGCGCGGGTGTGTCCCTACTGCCACTTCGCCGTCCGGCCCCACGACGGGGAGGGGGAGCGGGCCTGGCTCGAGGGGGTGGAGCGGGAGATCGAGGCGGCACGTCGCCGGGGCGCGTTCGAGAACGCCCGGCTGGCGACCCTCTACTTCGGCGGGGGAACGCCCTCGGCGATCTCGCTCGAGGCCTTCGACCGGGCGGCGGCGCTGTGCCGGTCGGTCGCCCGGCCGGAGAAGGATCCGGAGTGGACCCTGGAGGCGAACCCCGAGGACGTCGATCGGGATCGCCTGGCGAGATGGCGGGAGGCGGGGGTGAACCGGCTGTCGATCGGGGCCCAGTCGTTCGAACCCCGGCGGCTGGAGCGGCTCGGCCGCGTCCACTCCGCGCCCCGCGGCCTCGAGGCGCTCCTCCGGGCGGCGGAGGCCGGCGTCCCCGACCTCTCGGTCGACCTGCTGTTCGGCCTGGCGGGGGAGGATCGCGCGGCGGCGTGGGAGCGGGACCTGGAGACGGCGCTGTCGCTCCCGATCTCCCACCTCTCGCTGTGGGGCCTCACGGTCGAGCCGGACACCCCGTTCGCGCGCCGCTCGGCTCGCGGGGAGCGACTCGTCGTCCCCGACGACGCCTTCGCGGGGGAGTACCGGACGGCGTGCCGGCTGGCCGCCGAGGCCGGCTTCGAGCACTACGAGGTCTCCTGCTTCGCCGTGCCGGGCCGCCGCTCGCGGCACTACGCGGCCGTCTGGAGCGGGGCGCCGTACCTGGGTCTCGGCCCCTCGGCCCACTCCTTCGACGGGGAGCGCCGGTGGGCCAACGTGGCCTCGCTCGAGGAGTGGGCGGGCGCGCTCGCGCGGGGGGACGACCCGCGAGCGTTCGTGGAAGAGCCCGACCCCGGCGAGCGCGCCATCGAGACCCTCTGTCTGGGTCTCCGCACCCGCGAGGGCGTATCCGCGGACCACCCCCTGCTCCGCGGCCCCGCCGCCCGCCGCCTGATCGCCGCACTCCGGCGGGAGGGCGCGATCGAGGACCTCGACGGACGGGTACGGTGTACGGACGAAGGGTTTCTTCTGCTGGACTCCATTCTCGAGCGGCTCGTGGCTCTCGGCGGACCCGACGCCGTCCCCGCGCCCCCGCGCCGGCGTGATTGACACCGGCTGAGGGCCCCGATACCGTACGTTATCGAAGAAATCATGACCGAAACCGAGCTGACCACACGCGAATCCGAGGTCCTCGAGGCCGTGGTGCGGACCTTCGTGGAGACCGCCGCCCCGGCGGGATCGCGCACGGTCGCGAAGCGGTTCGACCTCGGCGTCAGCCCGGCGACGATCCGGAACACGATGAGCGATCTCGTCGAGAAGGGGTATCTCGCCCAGCCCCATCCGAGCGCCGGTCGGATGCCGACCGACAAGGCGTACCGCTACTACGTGGACCTGCTGATGCGGGTCGAGCGGCTCGAGCCCGCGGAGCTCCGCCGGCTCGCGCGCGACCTCGAGTCGGCCCGGATGCTCGAGGAGGAGCTGCTCTACCGCGCGGTCCGCGCCCTCTCCGTCGTCACCCGGGAGCTGGGGGTCGGGATGGCTCCGAGCGTGGAGGAGACGCGGCTCGAGAAGATCGAGCTGATCGGCCTCTCGACCGACCGCCTCCTGCTGGTGCTCGCTCTCGAGGCGGGCCCGGTGCGGACGATCTTCGTGGAGGGCTCGAGGAAGGACGCCGCCGCGGCGCTGGACGCCGCCGCCCGCTGGCTCAACGAGCGGCTGGCCGGGCTCACCCTGGAGGAGGTCCGGGAGACGTACCGCGACCGTCTCGCCGACGCCCCCCCCGAACACGCCGATCTGCTGAACATCTTCCTCGACCAGGGGGAGACCGTCTTCGCGCCCCGGCCCACCCGGGAGGACGTGGTGCTCGGACCCTCCACCCAGATCGCCTCCCAGCCCGAGTTCGCCGACCGGGACCGCCTGCGCTCGCTGCTCGAGCTCACCGAGCGGCGCGACCTGCTCGCCGAGGCGCTCCGCGGCCGGGAGGCCGACGGGATCGTGATCTCGATCGGCGGCGAGCACGAGGTGCCGCCCCTGGTCGACTTCAGCCTCGTCTCGACCGAGTACGAGATGGGGGCCACCCGCGGGACGATCGGCGTGATCGGCCCCACCCGCATGCCCTACGAGCGCGTGGTCGCGCTGGTGGAGTACACCTCGCGGCTGCTCTCCTCGTTCTCCGAGCCCGACTGATTTCCCGATGACGCCGCGCGACTACTACGAGGTTCTGGGCGTCGAGCGCGACGCGACGGAGGACGACATCAAGCGGGCGTACCGCAAGCTCGCGATGGAGAACCACCCCGACCGCAACCCCGACGATCCCGAGGCCGAGGTGCGCTTCAAGGAGGCGACCGAGGCGTACGAGGTGCTTCGCGACGCCGAGAAGCGAGCCCGCTACGACCGCTTCGGGCACGCGGGCGTGGGAGGGCGCTCCGGGGGTGCCTACCAGGAGTTCGACATCTCCGACGCGCTGCGCGCGTTCATGCGCGACTTCGGGGGGTTCGAGGACCTGTTCGGCCAGGGCCGGCGGCGGAGACGGGGCCGCGGCCGGGGACGCTCCCGGGGCCCGCTCCGGGGAAGCGACGCCCAGATGAAGCTCGAGGTGACCCTGCCCGAGGTGGTCGAGGGGGTCGAGCGGACGCTCCGGGCCAGGCTGCTCCGGGAGTGCGAGGCGTGTGACGGCAAGGGCAGCGCCAGCGGCGATCCAGCACGCTGTCCCACCTGCGGGGGCCGGGGCGAGGTGCAGCGCGCGCAGCGCTCCATCTTCGGTCAGTTCGTCAGCGTGCGCACCTGTCCCCGGTGCGAGGGCGAGGGCACCATCATCACCGATCCCTGCCGCGAGTGCGGCGGCGAGGGGCGTGTGCGCGAGGAGCGGCGGATCAAGGTCCGGATCCCCCCGGGCGTGGAGTCCGGCAACTACCTCACCCTGCGGGGGGAGGGGAACGCCGGCCCCCGCGGGGGCCCCAAGGGTGACCTCCTGATCGTCGTGGAGGTGGCCGAGCACGAGCTGTTCGAGCGACACGGCACCGACGTGGTGATGGACCTGTCGATCTCGTTTCCGCAGGCGGCCCTGGGCGACGAGATCGAGCTTCCCACCCTGCTCGATTCCGCGACCCTCCGGATCCCGGCCGGCACCCAGTCGGGGGAGATTCTGCGGATCCCCGGCGAGGGCCTTCCGCCGCTCGGCGGTGGCAAGCGGGGCGACCAGCTGGTGCAGATCACCGTCTGGGTTCCCGACCGCCTCTCCGGCGAGGAACGCGAGCACGTCGAGGCGCTGGCCGGCTCCGAGAACCTCGCGCCGCCCGAGGACGAGCGGGGCTTCTGGCGCCGGATGAAGGAAGCGTTCACCGCCTGAGCGGCGACCGGCCGCTCGCCCTGGAGATCGACGCGGGCGACGCCGAGGAGCTGGTCGTCGCCGCGCTTCACGCCGCCGGCGCTTCCGGATCGTGGAGCGTCTCCCCCGGAGTGGTCCGCGGATACTTCCCGTCCCGGATCGATCGGCCCGACGCCGCCTTCCGCGACGCGTGGCGCCGTCTGGCGGACCGTCCCTGCCCGCGGGCGCGATCGTTGCGGGAGAGCCCCGACGTCGACTGGGCGGCCCGCTGGATCGAGGCGGCGCGGCCGGTCCGGGCGAGCCCCGGTCTGTGGGTCGCTCCGCCCGGGGTCGAGGTGCCGGCCGGGGAGGACGCGATCGTGGTCCGGATCGTCCCCGGAACGGGCTTCGGCACCGGCTCCCACCCCACCACCCGCGCCCTGCTGCGATGGCTGGCGGCAGACCCCGGCTTCGACACCGTGCTCGATGTCGGGACCGGCAGCGGGGTTCTCGCGATCGCGGCCGTCCGGCTGGGGGCCCGATTCTCCGTGGGTCTCGACCTCGATCCCGACGCGATCGCGAACGCCGCCGAGAACCGGGCCGCCGATCCGCGGGGCTCGAGGCTCGCCCTGATCCTCGGCGGCCTCGACGCCGTCGCCTCCGAAGCCCGCTTCGACCGGGTGCTGGCGAACATCGACGCCTCCACGCTCCGGACGGCGATGGAGGGGCTGGCCCTCCGGTGCGCGCCGGCGGGTCGGATCGGGGTGGCGGGGGCGCTCGCCTCGGAGCGGGACGCGGTGCTCGCCCGCGCGGGAGCGTCCCGCCTGCGGCTCGTCGACGAGCGGCTCGATTCCGATCCCGCCATGGACGACACGTGGTGGAGCGGCTGGCTCGCGCCGGTGGAGGCGACGGCCCGGTGATCCCCGCGCCCCGTTGCCGAGCGGTCGCGCGCGGGCTATCTCCACTCCCGTGACCCTCCCCCTGGCCGGCCCCCGCTGGTGCCTCGCGCCCGAGGAGATCGCCGCAGTCGACCGCGCCGCGATCGACGCCGGCCTGTCGGGGCTCGCGCTGATGGAGAGCGCCGGGCGGGGCGTGGCCGAGGCGGTGCTGGAGCGGTGGCCGGACACCGGCCGCGCGGTCGTCCTCGTCGGGGGCGGCAACAACGGAGGCGACGGACTGGTCGTGGCCCGCTACCTCGACCTCGCCGGATGGGAGGTCGAGCTGGTGCTCTTCGTGGATCCCGGCTCCCTCTCCGGCGACGCCGCCGTCCAGTGGCGCCTCGTCGAGCCGCTGGGGCTGCCGACCCGGAGGGTGGAGGAGAAGGCGGAGGCCGCAGGGGCCATCGCCGCCGCGGCCGGCGCGACCTGCGTCGTGGACGCCCTGCTCGGGACCGGGCTGAAAGGGGAGGTCCGCGAGCCGATGCGGAGCGCGATCGAGGCCCTGGGGGGGATCGAGGTCCCCGTGGTCGCGATCGACGCCCCCTCCGGGCTGGACGGGGCAACCGGGGTCGTGCTGGGGGTCGCCCCGTTCGCCGAGCTCACGGTGACCTTCGGCTTCCCCAAGCCCGGCCTCTTCCTCGCCGAAGGCCCCGAGCGGGTCGGTCGGCTGCGGGTGGTGCCGCTCGGGTATCCCGCGGCGGCGCTCGAGGCCGCCGGGGAGCGCCCGCTGGGGTGGGTCGGGATCGAGGAGGCGGCCGCCGCCCTGCCGCCCCGCCGCCACGACGTCCACAAGGGAAGCGCCGGTCGGCTTTTGATCGTCGCCGGCAGCGGCCGCTTCCCGGGCGCCGCGGCGCTGGCCGCGCAGGCCGCCCTCCGGAGCGGGACGGGGCTGTGCGTGGTGGCCACCCCGGAGCCGGCGGCCGCTGCGGTGCTGGAGGTGGCCCCGGAGGCGATCGTCCGGGCGCTTCCGGCGACGGAGAAGGGCGCGTTCGCGGAGAAGGCCGCCGGGCCGATCGGCGGGCTCGCCGCCGAGGCCGACGCGGTGGCGGTGGGCCCCGGGCTGACGACGGGAGGCGGGGTGCGCCGGGCGGTGAATGCCGCGCTGGCGGCGGACGCTCCGGCGGTGGTCGACGCCGACGGGCTGAACGTCCTGGCGGACGACCCCGGCCCGATCGGGCGCGAGTCCGCCACGATCCTCACCCCCCACCCGGGGGAGCTGGCCCGGTGGCTCGACCGGGACCCCGGCGAAATCGACGCCGACCGCGTCGCCGCGGCCCGGGAGGCCGCGAGCCGGTGGGCAGCGGTCGTGGTGCTGAAGGGCTCCCCCACCGTGGTGGCCGATCCCGGCGGCGACGCCGCGCTGAACCTCGCCGGCAACCCCGGCCTGGCGACCGGCGGCAGCGGCGACGTCCTGACCGGCCTTCTCGCCAGCCTCCTCGCCCAGGGGGTCGAGCCGCGCCTCGCCGCCCGGGCCGCCGTTCTGCTCCACGGTGTGGCCGCCGACTGGGCCCGGGCCGACCGCGGGGAGCGCGGGCTCGTCCCGAGCGACCTGTTCTCGTACCTGCCGCTGACGATCCGCGAGGTCTCGGCCGGACGGGGGCCCGCCCTGCTGGCCCGGATCGACCATCGCCACGCCGGGCTCCTCGCGGTCGGCGGGACCGGCCGGTGAACACGGCCGCCCGGCGGCCGGGGGGAGCCTTCGGAGAGCTTCTGGCGGCGGCCCTCCTGCTCGGTCTCTCCGGATGCGGGGGTGGGAGCGAGGCCGGGGAGGAGGGGGCCCTCTCCGCCGACGCGGACCCTCCGGACCGCGAGTGGACCGCGGGGGTCGTCGATCGGCCGACGAAGGCCACCGGTCCCGTCCTCGTCCGTCGGGTGGAGGCGGGACGGCATCCCGGCTTCGACCGGATGGTGTGGGAGTTCGCCGGCGACTCTCTCCCCGGCCTCCACGTGGAATACGTGGACGAGCCCGTGCGCGCGTGCGGCTCGGGGCGGGTCGTCCCGCTGCCCGGCGACGGCTGGCTGCGGATCGCCTTCCAGCCCGCCCGCGGTCACAGCCCGGAGGGCCGGGCCACGGTGCCCGACTCGCTCGTCCCCGCGCTCCCGGTGATCCGGAAGATGGTCCGCACCTGCGACTTCGAAGCCGTCCACGGATGGACCGCGGGCGTCGTTTCTCCGGAGCCCTTCCGGGTCCTCTCCCTTCGCGACCCCACGCGGATCGCCGTCGACGTCCGCCACCCCGACGCCCGGGGGGAGGCGCCGTGAGGAGCCCCGTGGGGGAGTTCGACCGGATCGCCCGCCTGGCGGGGATCCTCGGGGACATCGGCCCGAAGGCCGCCGGTGAGGCCGCGATCGGTGACGACGCGGCGATCGTGACGGACGGCCGGGGCGGCCGCTGGGCGTGGACCGTGGACGCGCTCGTCGAAGGGGTCCACTTCCGGTTCGACTGGGTCGATCCGGAGGCGGTCGGCCACCGGGCGCTGGCGGCGAGCCTCTCCGACCTCGCCGCGATGGCCGCCGAGCCGGTCGGCGCGCTCGTCACCGCCGCCGGCCCGACGGACACGATCTTGGAACGGCTCGAGGGCATCTACTCCGGGCTCTCGGCCCTGGCGCGGGAATCGGGGTGCCCGATCCTCGGAGGCGACCTGGCCCGCGCGGAGGGACCGCTCCACCTCACCGTCGGCGCGCTCGGGCGCCCGGTCGGCGACCCGTGGACCCGGGCCGGGGCAGGGCCGGGCGACGTGGTGTGGGTCACCGGCGGGCTGGGCGGCCCCGCAGCGGCGGTGGCGCTCCTCGAGGAGCAGGGGACCGATCCCGTGGTGCGGGAGCATCCCGCCTACGAGCGCTTCGCCCGGCCCGCCCCCCGCGTGGAGGAGGCCCTCTGGCTCGCCGAAAGGGCCGAGGTCCACGCCGCCATCGACATCTCCGACGGCCTCTCCGGCGACGCCCGCCACCTGGCCCGGGCGAGCGGGGTCAGGATCGAGGTCGAGCCCGGCGAGGTCCCGCTCCACCCCGGTGCCGTGCTCGCGAGCGAGGCGCTCGACCGCGAGCCGCGGGAGTGGGCGCTACACGGCGGGGAGGAGTTCGAGCTGCTCCTGTGCGCTCCCCCGGGGGAGCTGGAGCCCCTCGCGGATCCCTTTCACGATCGGTGGGGAGTCGGCCTGACGCGGATCGGGCGGGTCGGCGAGGGCGAGGGGGTGTGGCGGGTCGACGGGGGGGAGATCGAGCCGCTGGAACCCCGCTCGTGGGACCACTTCTCCGGACCGCTTGCGTCCGGGGAGGGCGCTCGGTAGCGTTCAACCGGCCCCTCCGCTCCACCACCACGTCGTCGGCCACCCGCTCCGCCAACCGGGACCCGGATTCATGAGCGAGATCACCCGTCTCGATGCCGTGGAGATCCTCGACTCCCGCGCTCGCCCCACGATCGCGGTGGAGTGCGTCACGGAGTCGGGAGCGCGTGGCCGGGCGGCGGGTCCCTCCGGCGCGTCGACCGGGGAGCACGAGGCCCACGAGCTCCGGGACGGCGATCCCGACCGCTATCGCGGCCAGGGCGTCCGCGGCGCGGTCGCGAACGTGCACCAGAGGATCGCGCCCGCCGTGCGGGGGATGGAGGTGGGCGACCAGGAGGCGATCGACCGCCGGCTGGTCGAGCTCGACGGCACCGAGCACAAGTCGAACCTCGGCGCCAACGCGATCCTCGCCGTTTCGATGGCCGCCGCGGCGGCCGCGGCGGCCGAGGCGGACCGGCCCCTCTACCGCGAGCTGGGCGGACCCGACGCCACCCTCCTGCCCGTGCCCCAGCTGAACATCCTCAACGGCGGGGTCCATGCCGACAACAACGTGGACGTCCAGGAGTTCATGGTCGTGCCCGTCGGGGTGGGGAGCTTCGCCGACGCGGTGCGGGCGGGAGCCGAGGTGTACGGGGCGCTGGAGGACGCCCTGAGCGAGCGGGGGCTCTCCACCGCGGTCGGCGACGAGGGCGGCTTCGCCCCCGACCTCGACTCCGACGAGGCCGCGCTGGAGCTGCTGGTCGAGGCGATCGGGGCGGCCGGCTACCACCCCGGGGAGGAGGTGGCGATCGCCCTCGACGTGGCCGCCAGCGAGCTGTACGACGGGGACGTCTACCGCTCCCTGGAGCGGGGGGCGGGCTCGGTCGGCTCCGTGGGTCTGATCGGCGTCTACGAGCGGTGGTGCGACGCGTATCCGATCGTCTCGATCGAGGACGGGCTCGCCGAGGACGACTGGGAGGGGTGGCGGGCGCTCACCGGCCGGCTCGGGGAGCGGATCCGGCTGGTGGGCGACGACCTGTTCGTCACGAGCGCGGAGCGCCTGAAGCGGGGGATCGAACGGGGGGCGGCGAACGCGATCCTGGTGAAGCCGAACCAGATCGGCACCGTCACCGAGACGTTGCGCGCGATCGCGACCGCGCGGGAGGCGGGCTACGGACAGGTGATCTCGCATCGGTCCGGGGAGACCGAGGACACCTTCATCGCCGATCTCGCGGTGGCCACCGACGCCGGCCGGATCAAGACGGGCGCGCCGGCGAGGGGCGAGCGGACCGCGAAGTACAATCGGCTGCTGTGGATCGAGCGCGAACTCGGCGAGGGGGCCCGTTACGCCGGCTCCCCCGCGGTGGAGCGCGGGGGGGAGACCCGATGAGCTCCCGCCGCCTCGGCTCGCGCCGCCAGCGCCGCCGCCGCAGGTTCGCGTTCTGGGCCCTGGTGCTGGCGCTGCTGGTGTACGCCTTCTTCGTCGGCGACCACCGCCCCCACCACCTGGCGCTGCTGTGGCTGGAGGAGCGCGAGACCGAGGCCCGGATCGATTCGCTCCGGGCGGAGGGGGACTCGTTGCGCACGGCCCTGGAGCGGGTCCGGGGGGACTCGACCGTGCTCGAGACCCTCGCCCGGGAGAAGGGAATGATCCGTCCGGGGGATCTGGTGTATCGGATCGTCCGCGTGCCCCCGAGCGTACGGGAGGCGGCGGCGGAGTCTCTGGCCGTGATGGAGGCTCGCAGGGTGGAGGCGGACACCGTCCCCGAAGCCCCCGACGAGCCCGCTCCGTAGCCTTCCGGACGGGGTTGACGCCCCCCGGGGGATGCGATATCTTCCGAATCGACAATGCGGGGTGGAGCAGTCTGGTAGCTCGTTGGGCTCATAACCCAAAGGTCGCAGGTTCAAATCCTGCCCCCGCTACCAACTTCGAGCGAGGGGTGAGCCGATCGTTTCTTCGGCTGACCCCTTCGCTGTCTCTGGCTCCGGGTCGCGCGACGCCGCCCGGCTCCGGTGCCGGCCGTGGCGGTGTAGCTCAGCCTGGTAGAGCAAGGGACTCATAAGCCCTGGGTCGCAGGTTCGAATCCTGCCACCGCCACCATCGCCGATCGAATGCATTCCCCGAGTCCAGCCACGTCCGTCGGTCCGTTCGTGGACGCGTTCCGCGAGCACTGGCGGGATCACTTCGAGCCCGCCACCGCCGGCCCGATCGTCCTCGCCGTCTCGGGAGGGATCGACTCGATGGCGCTGATGAGGCTGCTCGTTCGCGAGGGGATCGCCGGCGAGGGGGTGGATGTCGTGGCCGCCCACTACGATCACGGAACCCGCGGGGACGAGAGCGAGGAGGACGGCCGCTTCGTCGCGGCGGTCGCCGAGCGGTGGGGAGCGGCCTGCCGCCGCGGCAGCGGCGACGCCCCGGCCCGCGCCGCACGCACGGGCAGAAGCCCCCAGGCCGCCGCCCGGGAGTTGCGCTACGGATTCCTCCGCGCGGTGTCCGGGGAGATCGGCGCGAGCGCGATCGTCACCGCCCACCACCGCGACGACCGGGTGGAGACGGTGCTGCTCCGGCTCGTTCACGGCACCAGCGTGGACGGGCTCGGCGCGCTCCGTCCGATCGAGGAGCGGGACGGCGCACTGCTGCTGCGGCCGCTGCTGCCGTTCTCGCGGGAGGCGATCGCCGGATGGGCGGAGGCGACGGGGGTGCCGTACCGGGAGGATCCGTCGAACCGCTCCCCCCGCTACCCGCGGACCCGCGTCCGCGAGGAGGTGCTCCCGCTGCTGCGGGAGCTCAACCCGCGGGTGGACGCCGCGCTCGTGCGGCTGGCGGCACGGGCGGCGAGCGACGCTGCCTATCTGGGCGAAGTCGCCGGAGAGGTCCTGGACGAGGCCACCGAGCGGCGCGAGGAGCGCCGGTGGCGGCTTCGAGCCGAGGCGCTGATCGACCTCCCGGACCCCGTGCTCTCCCGCGTGGTGCTGGCGGGTTGGGCGTGGGGCGCGCCGCCCCACGCGCGCTCGCCGGGCGCCGAGTGGGTGGAGAACGCGCTGGAGTTTCTCCGCGGCGGCCGCGGGGGCACGGTGGAGTGTCCCGGCGGAGGCGAGTTGCGCAGGGCGGGACCGCACGTGGAGTTTCACCGCTCGCCCGACACCGATCGAGAGGCGAGGCACGCATGACGAAGACCGGAACGGAGATCGAGCGGCGCACGTCGCATCACGGCGGGCGGCTCGCCCGCACCCTCGTCGAAGAGGGGGCCCTGCAGGAGCGGGTGCGCGAGATGGGCGCCGAGATCGAGGCCGACTACGAGGGGAAGGACCTCGTGATCGTGTGCCTGCTGAAGGGGGGGATCTACTTCACGGTGGATCTCACCCGCGCGATCGATCTGCCGATGACCCTGGAGTTCGTCCGCGCCCGCTCGTACGCCGGCACCGAGTCGACCGGGGAGGTGACCCTCGCCTGGATCGACGGCCTCGACGTGGCCGGCCGCGACGTGCTGATCGTCGAGGACATCGTCGACACCGGCCTCACCCTGGTCGAGATCTGGAACGCGCTCGAGGGAAAGAACCCGGCGAGCCTCGCGCTCTGCACCCTGCTGTACAAGGAGAAGTCGCTCGCCCACCCCTTCCCGATCCGCTATATTGGATTCGCCATCGAGGATGTCTTCGTGGTCGGTTACGGCCTGGACTTCGACGAGCGATTCCGGAACCTTCCGCACATCGCGGTGTTCGAGCCGGACGAGGGCTGACCGCCGCGGATTCGAAGGAGTCCAGCTGATCCCATCATGACCGACCAACAGAACCGCCCCCGGCCACCCCGGCGCGCGGGCGGCGGACCCGGCGGACCGTCCCCCAGGAAGCCGAAGTTCTCCAGCCTGTCGAAGAACATCGCGCTGTGGCTGCTGATCATCCTGCTGCCGCTGACGATCTACCAGCTGTTCATGCCGCGGGAGCAGGACCGCGTCCAGATCGGCCTGAGCGAGTTCCGCGAGCAGATCGACGCCGAGAACGTCGCCTCGGTGACGTTCACCGAGAAGAAGCTGAAGGGCGAGCTCCGGAGCGAGGCGCGGACCACCGTCGACGGCGAGAGCCGCGCCTACACCGAGTTCCGCACCGTCCTGCCGAAGGACATGGACCCCTCCCCCCTCGTCGACCGGCTGATCGCGCAGGGCGTCGACGTGGAGGCGGAGGAGCCCCCCATCAACTGGTTCACCCAGATCATCGCCTGGCTCCCGTGGATCCTGATCATCGCCCTCTGGATCTTCTTCATCCGCCAGATGCAGGGGGGCGGCTCGCGCGCCTTCAGCTTCGGCAAGTCGAAGGCGAAGCTCCTCTCCGCCGACGCGCCCAAGGTGACGTTCGACGACGTGGCCGGCGCCGAGGAGGCGAAGCACGAGCTCGAGGAGATCATCGAGTTCCTGAAGGATCCGAAGAAGTTCCAGCGCCTCGGCGGCCGGATCCCCAAGGGGGTGCTCCTGCTCGGCCCGCCGGGCACCGGCAAGACCCTGCTCGCCCGCGCCGTCGCCGGCGAAGCGGGCGTCCCCTTCTTCTCGATGAGCGGCTCCGACTTCGTGGAGATGTTCGTGGGGGTGGGGGCGTCGGTGACGGGAGACACCCCCGTGCTGGTCCGGACCGCCGAGGGTACGCGGCTCGTGCCGATCGGTGAGTTCGTCGATCGCTACTACGAGGACGATCAGGAGGGCCACGTCGTCCCGGCGTTCGGCGTCGAGACCCTCGGTTACGAAACGCGCGAGAGCGGGTTCCGGGGCAAGCTCGACGGCTTCGGCGGAAGCGCGTGGAAGTCGGTTCGCGCTGTCTACCGCCATCGGGTCGACGAGATCTACGAGGTGGAGTACCTCGGCGGAACCGTCCGCACGACCGGCGATCACAGCGTCTTCGTCCGTGGCCACGGTGGGATCCGGGCGAAGGAGGTCCGGGAGCTGGAGCCCGGCGACGTGCTGGTCGACCTGCCCTACAAGACGCGCATGGGGTGGAGTCCCGCGGACGGAACCCGCCATGACGTGCGAGCCCACTCCTTCCCCGAGCAACGCTCCGTGCGAGCGCTTCCGATCGAGGCGTGGAACGAGGAGCAGGAGGCGACCGCGGCGGCATACGACTACGTCCGGGCGAGCGAGGGGTGGATGACCCAGCGGGAGCTGGGCCGGCGGTTCGGCATCTCCCAGGCGACCGTGGGGAACTGGCAGTCGGGCAAGCACGAGCCACGGGAGATCTCGATGCGGTACGGGTCCACCGAGCTTCCGGACGAGATCGAGGTGAGCTCTTCTCTGATGAGGCTGTTCGGATACTACACGGCCGAGGGTCGGGAGAACGGGAACCTCGAGTTCTGCTTCGGAGCCCACGAGGAGGATCTCGTGGATGATTGCGCCGAGGCCATGCGCGAGGTGTTCGACCTCGAGCCGAGGACGGTGCACACACGCGACAACACGACGCGTCTGCTCTACTACTCCGCCCCTCTCGGCCGCTTCTTCGCCCGCCACTGCGGCGATGGCAGCCGGAGCAAGCGGATTCCGGAGATCCTGTGGACGCTCCCGGAGCGGGACTTTCTCGCGTTCCTCGAGGGGTACGCTCGGGGCGACGGCTACCAGACGACCGAAGGCAAGCTGACGATCACTTCGGCGAGCCACCGTCTGATCCGCGAGCTGGCGTGGCTGTGCGCCATGCACGGGATCAAAGCGGGCATCCGGCACCAGAGACAGATTGCCGGCAGGGTGATCAAGGAGAAGCCGCTGCCGGAAGGCGAGTACTGGACCCTGATCATCGGTCGAACCAGCAATCCCTTCCTCGAGACGAAGAGGGACCGGGAGATCAAGAGGCCCGTCGTGCGGGAGGTGCGCATGGTCCCCTACGACGGCTACGTGTACGACCTGTGCGGCTGCGACAACGAGGCCTTCTTCGGTGGGGAGAAGCCCCTACTGCTCCACAACAGCCGCGTGCGCGACCTCTTCGAGCAGGGCAAGGCGCACGCGCCGTGTATCATCTTCGTCGACGAGCTCGACGCGGTCGGGCGCCACCGGGGCGCCGGGCTCGGCGGCGGCCACGACGAGCGCGAGCAGACGCTCAACCAGCTGCTCGTCGAGATGGACGGCTTCGAGCCGAACCAGGGCGTGATCCTGATCGCCGCCACCAACCGTCCGGACGTGCTCGATCCGGCGCTGCTGCGGCCGGGCCGCTTCGACCGCCAGGTGGTGGTGGACCGGCCCGACGTGCGCGGCCGCGAGGGGATCTTCCGGGTCCACACCCGCGACATCCCCCTCGGCGACGAGGTGGACCTCCAGGTCCTCGCGAAGGGGACCCCCGGGCTCTCCGGCGCCGACATCGAGAACATCGTCAACGAGGCGGCCCTGCTCGCCGCGCGGCGCGACCACCCGAAGGTCCTGATGGAGGACTTCGAGTCGGCCAAGGACAAGGTGATGATGGGAGCCGAGCGGAAGAGCCTCGTCATCAGCGACACCGAGAAGCGATCCATCGCCTACCACGAGGCGGGCCACGCGCTGGTGCGGATGAAGACGCCCGCCGCCGACCCGGTCCACAAGGTGACGATCATCCCCCGGGGCCGGGCACTCGGCGTGACCCACTTCCTCCCGGTCGACGAGCGCCACATCTACACCCGGAAGTGGTGCGAGGACCAGCTGGCGGCCCTGCTGGGAGGACGCGCGGCCGAGGTGCTGGTGCTGCGGGAGACGACCACGGGGGCGGGCGACGACCTGCAGCGCGCCACCGAGATGGGTCGCAGGATGGTGACGAAGTGGGGGATGAGCGATCGGATCGGTCCGCTCGCCTACGGCGAGGACCAGGACCAGGTGTTCCTGGGCCGCGAGATCTCCCAGAAGCGGGACTACTCGGAGAAGACGGCCCGGATGATCGACGAGGAGGTGAAGGAGATCGTCTCCAACGCCTTCGAGCGGGCGATGGCGATCCTGCGGGAGAACGAGGAGATCCTCCACAACCTCGCCGACGCGCTCCTCGACCGGGAGATCCTGGACCGCGAGGAGCTCGAGGCGATCCTCGCCGGCGAGCAGCTTTCACCGCTGGAGGAGGAAGAGGAGGAGCCGGAGGAGCCCGGGACGGAAGGGGAGGAGCCCGAAGAGGAGGAGACCCCGGAGACGATCGGCGCGGCCCTGGGCGTGGACGACCACGGCCGGGCCCCCGACGCGCGCGTTCCGGAGACCGGGGACTCCGAGACCGCCTCCGCCGAGGCCGGGGAGGGGGATCGATCCTCCGAGGCCGCCGCCATCGAGACCCGCCCCGACGAGGACACCCGGCGTGAGCCCCTCTCGCGAAGCGACGACGGCGAGGCCCCGCTACCCAGCGACTCCTGATCTCCCGATGAGCCCCCCCTCCCCCGCGTCGGTCGAGGCGCGCTGGCGTGTGCGCGGAGAAGCGCTCGCTCTCGGCCCCGATCCCCTCCTGATGGGGATCGTCAACGTCACCCCCGACTCCTTCAGCGACGGCGGCGCCTGGCTGGCGCCCGAGCGCGCGGTCGAGCACGGCCTCCGCCTGGTGGAGGAGGGGGCCGCGATCCTCGACGTCGGCGGCGAGTCGACCCGTCCCGGCGCCGAGCCCGTTTCCGCCGCCGCCGAGCTCGACCGGGTCCTCCCGGTGGTCGAGGCCCTCGCGTCGGGGAGCGGAGTCCCGGTCTCCATCGACACCACCAAGCGGAAGGTCGCGGAGGAGGCCCTCTCCGCGGGCGCCGCGATCGTGAACGACGTGAGCGCCCTCCGCTTCTCTCCGGGGATCGCGGATCTGGCGGCGGAGACCGGCGCCGGCCTGGTGCTGATGCACATGAAGGGCGAGCCGAGGACCATGCAGGCCGATCCCGTCTACGACGACCTGCTGGGAGAGATCGCCTCCGCCCTCGAGGAGGCGGCGGGCCGGGCCCGCTCCGCCGGCGTCTCCGCCGGCTCCATCGTCCTCGATCCCGGGATCGGCTTCGGCAAGACTCCCGGCGACAACCTCCGCCTGATCGGACGCCTCGACCGCCTGCGGGCGATCGGGCACCCGGTCCTGGTCGGCCACTCCCGGAAGTCCTTCCTCGACCCGGAGAAGCGGAAGAATCCGGCCGAGCGGCTGCCGGAGTCGCTGGCGGCGGGCCTGCTCGCGGCCGACGCCGGCGCGGCGATCCTGCGGGTCCACGACGTCGACGCCCACGCCCGCGCGCTGGAGGTCCGCCGACGTTTCCGCACGGCGAACGCGGAGGCTCCCATGGAGAGCGGGGAGGCGGTCCGATGATCGAGCACTGGTCCAGGATGGACTTCCTCCGGCCGGGGCTGGCCGACATCATCGACATCGTCGTGGTCGCGTTCATCGTCTACAAGCTGTTCACGCTCGTCAGCGGGACCCGCGCCCTCCAGATGATGATGGGGTTCGTGGTGCTGGTGGTCGCCGCATACGTGGCGCAGCTGCTGAGGCTCGAGGCGCTCAACGAGATCTTCCAGGCGGGACAGCTGGTGTGGGTGATCGCCATCCTCATCGTCTTCCAGCCAGAGCTCCGCAGCGCCCTCGCGCGGCTGGGGCGCACCCCGGTGCTGAACCTCTTCGTGAAGGTCGAGGAGAGCCCGGTGGTGGGGGAGGTGGTGCGGGCCGCCGCCCAGCTGAGCGAGGAGAAGCGGGGCGCCATCATCGCGATCCAGCGCGAGGTGGGGCTGATGGAGTACGTCGAGAGCGGCAAGCGGCTCCACGCCGAGGTCTCCGCCGAGCTGCTCTCCACCATCTTCGCCCCCTACACGCCCCTCCACGACGGGGCGGTCATCATCGAGGGGAACAACATCGTGGCCGCCGCCTGCATCCTCCCGCTCACCCAGTTCCCGGTCTACGACGCACAGATCGGAACCCGCCACCGGGCCGCCATCGGGCTCAGCGAGGAGACCGACGCGGTGGTCGTCGTGGTGAGCGAGGAGACGGGGCAGATCTCGCTCGCGGTGGGGGGACGGCTCGAGAAGAACCTCTCGCCCGACCAGCTGACCGAGCGGCTGCAGACGCTCACCCGGGCACGCGCGCGGGCCTGACGCGACGATGCGGACGATCAGCCGCGAACGGGTTCTGTACGCCGCTCTGACGTTTCTCCTCGTCTTCGGCTCCTACCTCTGGACCCTCGCGCCGACGCTCACCTTCTGGGACGCCGGCGAGTTCATCGCCACCAGCTACATCCTCGGGATCCCCCATCCCCCGGGTACCCCGCTCTTCGTGCTGATCGGCCACGTGTTCGGCATGCTCCCCCTGGGCGTCGACTTCGCCGTGAAGCTGAACCTGATGAGCGCGCTCGCCTCCTCCACGGCCGGGCTCTTCTTCTTCCTGGTGCTGGCCCAGGTCCTCGACCGCATCGACCGCGACCGCGGCTGGGAGCTCTCCACCACGGTGGTGAACGTCGCCGCTCTGGCCGCGGTATGCCTCGCCTCCTGGGGGCTGACGATGTGGTACAACTCCACCGAGACCGAGGTGTACACGATCGCGCTGATGACGATCGGGCTGGTCACCTTCCTCGCCTTCTGGTGGGCCGACCATCTCGAGCAGGGGAAGGATTGGAACCTCCTGCTGCTGATCGTCTTCCTGATGGGCCTGTCGATCGGCAACCACCTGATGGCCCTCCTCGTCATGCCCGCCGTCGTCGTCTACGCGGTGACGGTCGTCTGGTCCTCCTATCGCGACTACGTGCTGAGCCTGCTGCTGGGGGCGGCGGGACTCTACATCGTGACGATGCGGGGCGTGTCGGTGGACGGGATCCTGGGCGGGGGGGCGTGGATCGACGGCGTTCCGATGGTGCTCGGGCTGGTGGTGCTCGGCACGGCGATCTGGTGGATGAACCGGACCGGAGCGCTCCCCTTCTTCGGGGCGGCGATCCTGGCCTTCGTCGCGGGCGCCTCGGTGCTGCTCTTCCTGAAGATCCGCGCCGGGATGGATCCCGCGATCAACGAGGCGAACCCGGAGACGTGGTCGGAGCTGCTGGCGGTCCTCGCCCGGAAGCAATACAACGTCCGGCCCGTTTTCCCCCGATCGGTCGACTTCCTCCAGTACCAGATCCCCCTCTACTTCGACTACCTGTTCGGACGGGTGGGCCCGTTCGAGTCTCGGGTCCCGGGGCAGTTCGGGGTGCCGGGGCTGTCGATCCTCGTCTTCCTGATGGCGATCGTCGGCTCGGTGTACCACTGGCTCGCCGACCGCAAGACGTGGGTCTTCTTCCTGTTCGTCTACCTGGCCACCTCGCTCGGCCTGATCGTCTACCTCAACTTCCCGCTCGGCAACACCCAGGCCCCCGAGGTCACCGGGCTGATGCGGGAGGTGCGCGAGCGCGACTACTTCTTCGTGGTCTCCTTCGTCTTCCTCGGACTGTGGGCGGGGGTGGGGGTATTCGCCGTCGTCGGGGAGGCGGTGCGCCGGTGGGCGGAGGAACGGGCCCGGCAGGCCCCGACGGTCGCCGTCCTGATCGCGCTGCTGCTCGTCCCGGCCACGGTTTTCGCGCTCAACTTCCATCGGGCCGACCGCCGCGGGAACTGGGTCCCGCGCGACTTCGCCTACAACGTGCTCCAGTCGCTCGAGCCGTGGGCGATCGTGTTCACGAACGGTGACAACGACACCTTTCCTCTCTGGTACCTGCAGGAGGTGGAGGGTGTGCGGCGGGACGTCACCATCGTGAACCTGGCCCTTCTCAACACCGGCTGGTACATCCGACAGCTGAGCGAGAGGACCTTCACGGCCTCCGATCCGCCCCGGGAGATGCCCTCGTTCCCGCTTGGCGAGGTCGCGGGAGTCGAGCCCGGCCCCCGTCCCACCAGAGCCATCCTCGGCTATACCGGTCGGCCCGATCATCCGTTGTCCAGGCCCGGCTACGTGATCGACGAGGAGACTTCGCTGGAGGTGGCTGGAATCCCGATAACGCTCGAGGCGAACACCGTCCTGCGACGTCAGGACGTCGGGGTGCTCCAGGTCATTCGCCGGCATCTCGGCGATCGACCCGTCTACTTCTCGGTGACGGTCCCGGGAAGCGGGCAGTTGGGGCTCGGGGAACACCTGGTTCGCCACGGGGTGGTGGATCTCCTGCACCGGTCGCCCGCGTCCGAGCTGGCTCGGCGGGGTCTCCCCATCATGCCGATGCAACCCCCCGAGGAAGCGTGGCTCCACGTTCCCCGAACCGAGGCTCTGCTGGAGGAGGTGTATCGCTACAGGGGGATCCTCGATCCTTCGGTCTACAAGGACGGCACCGCTCGGGCGCTGATCGGAAACTACGGGGCCACCTATCTGCAGCTGGCCGCAGCCCAGGCGCGTCGAGGCCAGGTCGAGGAGGCGCTCGAGGCGCATCGGCGGGGGACGAAGATCCTCGGCCGCGATCCGACCGCCGAGTCGTCCCTCACCGGACTGATCAACATCTTCGCGGTGAGCGGGTCGTTCGAGAGGCTCGACAGCCTGTTCCGCACCCTCGAGCAGCGTCGCGGAGGATCCCTCGACGCTCGGTACTACAAGACCGCCGCCTACAACGCGGCGGTGGCCGGGCGCTTCGAGTTCGCCCAGCGGGTGCTGCGGGAGTACTTCCAGGAGACGCCGCGCGCGGTCGAGCCCGAGCTGTGGATCGAGATGGCCGAGATGGCCCTGGCCACCGGCGACACCTCCCGGGCCTTGCGGCTGCTGGAGGGTGCCATGGAGTCCGACCCGGACAGCCGCCGCGCGTTCCTCCGCTCGATCAACCTCGCCGAGGCGATCGGCGAGGGGGCGGCGGTCCGGGGGTTTCTGCGGCGCTGGGTGGAAACCCATCCGGGCGACACCGCGGCCACCCGGCTCTACGAGCGGTACCTGGAGACCGGAGAGCTGCCCGCGGAGCTGAGCGCGGGGCCGCGGAGGCGGCCCGTCCAGCCGGTTGACACCCTTCCGACCGGCGGATAAACTCGCGGGCGACCGCTGACCTCGAAACCGTCCCCCGCTCCTCCGTCCCGAGGTACCGACCGGTGACGTTGCTCCAGATGTTCCAGGACGGCGGCGTGTTCATGTGGCCGCTGCTCGCCTGCTCGATCCTCGGCTTCGCCGTGATTCTGGTGAAGTTCGTCACCCTGCGGATGGCGAAGGTGAAGACCGACCGGCTGATCGAGCGGGTGAAGGAGCTCGTGCGGGAGGGGCGGGTCGAGGACGCCGTCGAGCTGTGCGCCAACACCCGGGGACCGGTGGCGGCGATCCTGCTGACCGGCCTGCACCTCTATCAGGAGGGCGCGCGCGGCGAGGAGGCCCGGGGCGCCGAGCACGCCCTCTCCGCCGCCGGCAAGATCGAGATGGCGTTCCTCGAGAAGGGGCTCGTGGTCCTCGCCACGATCGCCAACGTAGCGCCGCTGCTGGGCTTCCTCGGAACCGTCGCGGGAATGATCCTCGCCTTCGGCGCGATCGCCGAAGCGGGCGAGGTGGAGGCGACCCTGGTGGCCGGCGGCATCAAGGTGGCGCTGATCACCACCGCCAGCGGCCTCGCCATCGCGATCCCGATCAACATCGCCCACAACTGGTTCGTCTCCCAGATCGACGGGCTGATCATCGACATGCGGGAAGGGGTCCAGGCGATCCAGGACGTCATGTGGATGGACATCCCGCGGGAGGGGATCGACCGCACCACCGCAAGCGAGAAGGCGGCCGGCATGCCGACCGAGTCGGTGCAGACGGAGGGCGAGGAAGGGGCTTTCGACGAGGACGAGGGGACCCCGAAGCGCACCCCCTGAAGAGCGAGGGTCTCCGGCGCCCGGAACCCTCGGGCCCGAGTCCGGTATGAAGCTGTAGGAGAACGCCGAACGAGGAGACGCGATGCCGGCGAGAGAGAAGGGATTCGAGAAGAGCCACAAGGCGAGCGGCGAGATCCCCTCGTCCTCTCTGGCGGACATCGCGTTCCTCCTGCTGATCTTCTTCATGGTCTCGACCACCTTCCGCACCGAGCGACCGCGCGACGTTGCCCTGCCGGTGGCCGAGGCGCAGGAGAAGATCCCGGAGAAGCGCAAGGACATCCAGAACCTCTATATCGAGCAGGACGGCTCCATCTACATCAACGACCAGCGGGTGCCCGTCGAGCAGGTGTCGGACATCATGGCGCCGATTCGCGCCGAGCAGCCCCGCCTCGTCGTCTCGATCCGGGGGGACACCGACGTGCCGTACGACGTGGTGAACGACGTGCAGGAGGAGCTGCGGGACGCGGGAGCCGTCCGCGTGAACTTCACCACCAACCTCGAGCGCGAGGTGTCTCGGAGGGGCCGCTAGGAGGGAGCGAAGATGGCCGAACAGGAGACCTACCGCACGGCGAACACCGATCTTCACGGGGAGTACCGGAAGTACTTCTGGTGGTTCACCGCCGTGGCTCTCGCGATCCACGTGCTCCTCATCTTCTTCTTCGTGACGCCCAGGGGCGAGGGTTTCGAGGCGCGAGCCGAGGAGATGGAGGTGATCGAGATCCCGCCGGAGATCAAGATCCCGCCCCCGCCGGAGGAGATCGCCCGCCCCGCCACCCCGGTGATCGCCGAGGAGCCGGTGGAGGAGGACATCACGATTGCCGAGACCGAGATCACCGAGGAGCAGGAGGTCACCGAGGCGCCCCCGCCCCCGCCCGCGGAGCCCGAGGTGGGCAATCAGTTCACCTTCACCCCCTACACGGTGAAGCCGAAGTGCAAGAGCGGATGCTCGCCCGAGGCGATTCTCCGGCACGTGCCACCGCTTCTTCGCAAGAGCGGGGTCTCGTGCAAGCTGACGGTGGGGATCCGGATCGACACCAACGGCCAGGTGACCGCCACCGATCTGCTCCAATCCAGCGGGAACTCCTCCTGCGACCAGGCGGCCCGGAAGTGGGCCCAGACGACCACCTGGACGACGGCCTACAACCGGGATCAGCCGGTGGTGGTGTGGATCGCCCAGCCGGTCAGGATCAGCACCCGGTAGGCCGCATGACGGGGCCCCGGCACCCTTTGACACGACGTCGCGGCCCTCTCTATAATGGAACGGTTCCGTGGCGCGGCAGCTTCGCGCCCGATCCGATCGTGCAGCCCGTGAGCTCCGCCCCGGTCGAGGTCCGGGGCGGCATGCTCGTTTCTGGAGCCGAACGAGGCGTCAGCCTATGAAACGAACCCCTCGTTTGCTCACAGCCCGGTTTCTTCTCGTCGCGCTCGTCGCGCTCGCGTTCGGGACGACGGCGGGGACGGTATCCGCCCAGACCACGGGAGGGGTCACCGGCATGGTGACGGATCGAGACACCGGCCAGCCCTTGCCCGACGCCCTCGTGTCGATCGAGGGCACCCGCCTCGGAGACCGAACCGACGAGAACGGCCGCTTCTTCATCGACGACGTTCCGATGGGAGTCCACACGGTGACCGCGCGGGTCGCGGGGTATCGGGGAGGGATCCGCCAGCAGCGTGTGCCCGCCGATCGCACCGCGAGGGTGGACCTCGCCCTGGAGACCGACCCGGACGCGCTCTCTACGTCGCAGGATGGAGACGAGCGGGACGGGGACCTGTCCCGCATCAGGGTCGTTCCGAACCCCTACATCGCGGGCGAGTCGAGCGGGGGCGCGGAGCGGATCCTCTTCACGAACCTGCCGCCCCGGGTCACGATTCGCATCTATACCATCAGCGGGAACCTGATCCGGACGCTCGACCACGTCGGCGACGGCGACGGGTCGGAGGAGTGGAACCTGCGAACCCGCTACGGCCTGCTCGTGGCGAGCGGGAACTACTACTTCCACGTCACCACCCCGGACGGCCGCACGCACCTCGGCCGCTTCGCGGTGATCAACTGAGGGAGCGAGGGCCGCGTACACGGACCCCTGGAGGTCGATCGCGATGCACAAGCTCTTCGACAGGCTCGGGCTGAAGGCCCTCGCGGCCGCGGCCCTCTCGATCGTCTTCGTCGGTCCGGCCCTGGCACAGGAGCCGGAGTCGCCGACGATCCTCGAACGCCCGGCGAACGATCGGTTCGTCGGCAGCTCGGGTGGAGAGTTCCTGAAGATCCCGATCGGCGCCCGCGGCGTGGCGATGGGTCAGGCCTTCACCGCGGTGGTGGACGACATCAGCGCCCTGTGGTGGAATCCCGCCGGGCTCGGCTATCTCCGGGATCCGGCCGCGTTCTTCACGAACGTGAACATGCCCCTCGACGTGCAGTTCAACTACGTCGGAGCGGGCACCCCGGTGTTCGGGGGCCGCGGGGTGATCGGCGGGGCTGTCGGGGTGCTGTCGATGGGCGAGCAGGAGGTCACCACGGTGGACCAGCCCGGCGGAACGGGAGCGACCTTCCGGAGCTGGAGCTCCAGCACGCAGATCTCCTACGCCCACAACGTGTTCGAGTGGCTGACCGCGGGCGCGAGCGTCAAGTGGGCCCACGAGAACATCTTCGGGGTGAGCTCCGACGCCTTCCAGGTCGACCTCGGAACCAACTACCACGGCACCTTCGCGAACCGGGGCCTCCGGGTCGCGGTCGTGGTGCAGAATCTCGGGACGAGCTTCGTGAGCGAGGCGGCGCCGATCCGCGCGTCGGCAGGACCGGCGAGCTTCTCGGTGCTCCCCAACCTGTCGCTCCTCTCCTCCGCGATCGCGTCGGAGGAGTTCCGCCCGCCCACCACGCTGAAGACCGCGGTGGCGTACTATCTCGTCGACCGCGAGCGCTCCTCCCTCATCGTGAACGGAGAGCTCGCGAATCCGCGCCAGCTGCAGCCGATGGTCTCCCTGGGCGGAGAGTGGAGCCAGGTGCTGGTCCCGGCGCGCGACGAGGGTGACGTGGCCACGAAGGTTGCGGCGCGTGCCGGCTACACCTACCAGCCCGACGAGGAAGGCGAGATGGACGGCATGTGCTGTGGCAGCGAGTCGCTGCGGGGGCTCGGAGTGGGAGCCGGGCTCCAGGTCGACTTCGCCTCGTTCGGTTCCAGCTTCGACTACGCCTTCCGCGACTGGGGGCGGCTCGGCGGGACGAACAACTTCAGCGTCTCGGTCCTCTTCTAGCCCCCCTCCCCGGGCCTCGCGGCGAGGCCCGGCGGCCGTTACATTCCCAGCCTGGATTTCGACGGGGAGGATGGACGCGTCCGCGAACGTCCTCCTCTTTTTTCGACCCACGCTCGAGAGGAGCCCGATGTTCGATCGAAGCCGTCCGTCGCTCTGCTTCGTCCACGACGCCGACTCGGCGGAGCCGCCCGGGGAGCTGTGGAAGCTTCCGGACGAGGTGTGGAGCGAGGTCGACATGGTCCAGATCCGGGGCAAGGATCTCGAGGCTGGCGAGCTGGAGTCGCTGGTCGAAGGGTGGATCGACCGGCTGACCGATTTCGACACCCTCGTCGTCGTCAACGACCGCGTCGACGTGGCCCTCGCCGCGGAGGCAGACGGCGTCCATCTCGGCCAGGAGGACGCCCCGCTGAAGGAGACCCGCGAGGAGGTCGACGAGGAGTTCGTGATCGGGGGATCCAGCCACACCCGGGACGAGTTGCTCATCGCCCAGGCGCGCGGCGCCGACTACGCCGGGCTCGGGGCGTTCTTCGAGAGCGAGACGAAGCCGGACGCCGAGCGGCTCGACCCGTGGCGCGGCGCCCTGATGGAGCACATCCCCGCGCTCGTGATCCCGGTTCTCGCGATCGGCGGCCTCACCCCGGACCGGGTGGGAGACGCCTTTCGCGTGCCCGCGGTCACCGGCGTGGCCGCGAGCGCGGCGATCCAGCGGGCCGACGATCCGGCCGCGGTGATCGAGGCGTTTCGCGACGCCCTGAACCGGGCGTGGGACGCGCGGGTCGAGACGAGGGTGTGACCCGGCGGATCGCGCGCGTCCGCGAGACGATCGCGACCGCGTGCGAGAGGGCGGGCAGGGACCCCGACGAGATCCGGATCGTCGCCGTCACCAAGGGCCATCCCGCCACGACGCTCCGCTCCGCGCTCGAGGCGGGGCTGGAGGAGATCGGCGAGAACCGGGTCCGGGAGGCGCTGGAGAAGTTCGGCGAGGCCCACGACGCGCTCGAGGAGCACCGGCCGGTCCGGCACCTCGTCGGCCCCCTGCAGCGCAACAAGGTCCGCGACGCGCTGGCGCTCTTCGACTGGGTCCAGTCGATCGACTCGATGCGGATCGCGCGAGCGGTCTCCGATCGCCGGAACGGATCGGAGGTTCCGATGCCGGTGCTCGTCGAGGTGAACGCGAGCCGGGATCCCGGCAAGCACGGCTTCGACCCGGACGAGAGCGTGGAGCGGGCGCTGGAGATCGACGAGCTGCCGGGCCTCTCGGTGCGCGGCCTGATGGCGATGGCGCCCCACGTCGACGACGAGGCAGCGCTCCGCTCCACCTTCGCCTCGGTCCGCGAGCTCTTCGAGTCGCTTCGCGGCGAGGCGCCGCGGACGGAGGATCTCGACACGCTCTCGATGGGGATGACGAACGACTACACGATCGCGGTCGAGGAGGGCGCGACGATGGTTCGGCTCGGCACCGCCCTGTTCGGCCCGAGAGGAGGCACCTGAGGTGGCGCTCACCCCGCTCGACATCAAGAAGCAGGAGTTCGACAAGGTGTTCCGCGGCTACGATCCCGTGGCGGTGGACGCGTTCCTCGAGCTGGCCGCCGAGGAGATGGGCGACCTCGTCGCCCGGGTCAACACGCTCGAGGAGCGCCTCCGCACCGTGTCGGAGACCCTCGACGACTACCGCCAGATGGAGCAGGCGCTCAAGGACACGATGCTCTCCGCCCAGAAGCTGGCCGACGAGTCGAAGGACGCGGCGGAGCGGGACGCCGAGCTGATCCGGCGCGAGGCCCGGGTGGAGGCCGACCGGATCCTCGCCGAGGCGGAGCGCCGCCGCAGCGCGCTCGAGGAGCGGATCTCGGAGCTGGAGTCCCGGGAGCGGGCGTTCCTGCGGAAGATGAAGTCGTTCCTGGACGATCACCGGAAGGCCCTCGAGGACCTCGAGCCCGGAGCCCCGCTTCCCGAGGAGAGCGCGGTGGAGGCGGGCGCCGTGGAGGAGGAGGGAGAATGAGCGCCGAAGCCGGAGCGCGGCTCGCCGCCATCGACGAGGCGGTCGACCACATCCGCTCGGAGGGCGAGTGGAGCCCCGAGCTGGGGGTGATCCTCGGCACCGGGCTGGGGGCGCTCGTCGACGACATCGAGGTCGACGCCTCGCTCGACTACGGTGCGATCCCCAACTTCCCGATCTCGACCGTGGAGAGCCACACCGGCCGACTCATCTTCGGCGAGCTGGAGGGGCGATCGGTGGTCGCCATGCAGGGGCGCTTCCACCACTACGAGGGGTACACGCTCGACCAGGTGGCCTTCCCGATCCGCGTCATGCAGCGGATGGGGGTGGAGACCCTGATCGTCTCCAACGCCTGCGGGGGGATGAACCCGATCTACCGGCAGGGCGACCTGATGCGGATCGACGACCATATCAACCTGATCGGCGACAACCCGCTCCGGGGCCCCAACATCGACGAGCTCGGCCCCCGGTTCCCGGACATGAGCGAGCCCTACGACCGCGCGCTGGGCGAGCTGGCGGATCGGGTGGCCCTGGGTGCCGGCATCCGGATGCACGTGGGCGTCTACGTGGCGGTCTCCGGCCCCAACCTCGAGACCCGGGCGGAGTACCGCTTCCTCCGGACGATCGGGGCGGACGTGGTGGGGATGAGCACCGTGCCCGAGGTGATCGTGGCGCGGCACGGCGGCCTGCGGGTCCTCGGGATCTCGATCGTCACCGACGAGTGCTTCCCCGAGGCCCTCGAGCCGGTGGACGTCGAGGAGATCATCGCCGTGGCGGGCGAGGCGGAGCCGAAGCTGACGAAGGTGATCCGCCGCACCGTGGCGCGTCTGGACGAGGCGGGATAGAGGGAACGATCGATGGCAGAGCAGACGAAACAGAAGGACTACAAGGACACGCTCCAGCTGCCCCGCACCGAGTTTCCCATGCGGGCCCGGCTCTCCGAGCGCGAGCCGGAGACCCTCGCCCGCTGGCGCGACAACGACCTGTACGCGCGGCTGCGCGAGGCGCGGGCCGGCCGGGAGCGGTACGTGCTCCACGACGGCCCGCCCTACGCCAACGGCCACCTCCATCTGGGCACCGCGGTGAACAAGATCCAGAAGGACTTCGTGGTGCGCTCGCGCTCGATGATGGGCTACGACGCTCCGTACGTCCCGGGCTGGGATTGCCACGGGATGCCGATCGAGATCAACGTGGTGCGCGAGTTCTCCGAGCGCGACGAGCAGCCCGGCCTGCTCGAGCTGCGGCGGCGGTGCCGCGAGTACGCCGCCGAGTGGGTGGACGTGCAGCGGGAGGAGTTCCGCCGGCTGGGCGGGTGGGGCGACTGGGAGACCCCGTACCTCACGATGTCGAGCGATTACGAGGCCGAGATCGTCGACACCTTCGCCGACCTCGTCGAGGAGGGGTACGTCTACCGCGGGCTCCGGCCGATCCACTGGTGCGTGGTGTGCGAGACCGCCCTGGCCGAGGCCGAGATCGAGTACGCGCCGAAGTCCTCCCCGTCGATCACGGTGGTCTTCCCGCTCCGCGAGGATCCGGAGGGGATCTTCCCGGACGGGGCCGAGGGGGCGGGAACGTTGATCTGGACCACGACCCCGTGGACGATCCCCGCCAACCGCGCGGTGGTCGTCCATCCCGGGTTCGAGTACGCGATCGCCGATACCGAGCGCGGCACCCTGCTCTTCGCCGCCGAGCGGGCCGAGGCGCTGGAGGAGCACTTCGACCGCCTCGAGATCGTGGACACCGTCGCCGGCGCCGAGCTGGAGGGGCTCGTCTTCGGCCACCCGCTGGAGGAGCGGGACAGCCCGCTCCTGCTCGCCGAACACGTGACGCTGGAGGAGGGAACCGGGGTGGTCCACACCGCGCCCGGCCACGGCGCGGAGGACTTCGCCGTCGGTCGCGAGGCGGGCCTCGAGATCTACAACCCGGTGGGCCCCGACGGGATCTTCGTCGAGGAGACGCCGCGCTACGGCGGCACCCTCATCTGGGACGCCAATCCCCGGATCGTCGCCGATCTCGAGGAGGAGGGGCGGCTGATCGCCAGCGGGGAGGTGGAGCACTCCTACCCCCACTGCTGGCGGTGCAAGAATCCGGTCGTCTTCCGGGCCACGGTGCAGTGGTTCCTCTCGATCGATCACGAGGATCTGCGCGAGCGCGCGCTCGAGGAGATCGAGGGGGTCGACTGGATCCCGGCCTCCACCGTGAACCGGATCCGGACCATGGTCGAGAGCCGGCCCGACTGGTGCCTGTCGCGCCAGCGCGCCTGGGGAGTGGGGATCCCGGTGGTGTACTGCCGCGACTGCGAGCAGCCCCTGCTGGACGCCGGGCTCGTCCGCCACGTCGGCGAGCGGATCCGCGCGGAGGGATCGGACGTGTGGTTCGCGGCCGGGGTCGAGGAGCTGCTCCCGGAGGGGACCCGGTGCCCGGCCTGCGACGGCGGGGAGTTCCGTCGGGAGATCGAGATCCTCGACGTGTGGTTCGACTCGGGCAGCTCGCAGCGGGCGGTCCTCGCCCGCCGCGAGGAGCTCGCCTGGCCCGCCGACCTGTACCTGGAGGGACCCGACCAGCACCGCGGGTGGTTCAACTCCTCGCTCGTGCTGGCGACCGCGGACCGGGGCTCGGCCCCCTTCCGGACCGTTCTGACCCACGGCTGGATCGTCGACGCCGAGGGGCGGGCGATGCACAAGTCGGTCGGTAACGTGATCGCCCCCGACGAGGTGATCGAGGAGCGGGGGGCGGACATCCTCCGGCTGTGGACGGCGGCCAACGACCTGACGAAGGACGGGCGCTTCTCCTGGGACGCGATCGACCAGGTCTCCGAGGCGTACCGGAAGATCCGAAACACGTTCCGCTTCCTGCTGGGCAACCTGTACGACTTCGATCCCGAGGCCGACGCGGTGCCCCTCGAGGAGATGGGCCCCTTCGACCGGTGGGCGATGGCCGAGCTCGAGCGCACCGCCGAGGAGATCGTCGAGGCGTACCGGAGCTACGAGTTCCACGTCGCCCACCAGCGGTTGGTGAACTACTGCGGGGTCGAGCTCTCCGGGGTGTACCTGGACGGGGTGAAGGTGCGCCTCTATACGCGGCCTGCCGACTCCGCCGAGCGCCGGAGCGCCCAGACGGTGCTCCACGCCGCGCTGGACACCCTGGCGCGGCTCACCGCGCCCCTGCTCGCGTTCACCGCCGAGGAGGTGTGGTTCGCGATGGAGCCTCGCGCCGACGAGGATAGCGTGCACCTCGAGGAGTTCCCCGAGCCCGCCCCCGAGCGGCGCGACGAAGCGCTCGAGGGGGAGTGGGAGACCCTGATGGCCGCCCGCGGGGCGGTCATGCGCGAGCTGGAGACCCTGCGCGAGGAGAAGGAGATCGGCTCCTCTCTCGCGGCGCGGGTCGAGATCGCCGCCGACGAGCCGGCGGCGCAGGAGGTCCTCCGCGACCGCGTGGAGGAGCTCGAGGAGTTGTTCATCGTATCCGCCGTCCACGTACGGACCGCCGACGAAGCGTGGGAGGCCGAGCCCGCCCGCGTGGAGGGGTTCCGGGTCGCGGCGCGTCCTGCCGAGGGCCGCAAGTGCCGGCGATGCTGGCGCTGGCGGACCGACGTCGGCGACGAGCCCGCCCACCCCGAATTGTGCGGCGAGTGCGTGGCGGCGCTGTCCTGAAGGAGAGAGATCCCATGAGCGATGCAGAGGCGAAGGACGCCGGGCTCGACAAGGAGAACCTGGAGGTCCTGGAGCAGCGGCTGCTGGAGGAGCGCGAGGAGGTGCTCCGGGAGCTGGGCTTCTTCGACGAGAACATGCAGGACACGATGCAGAAGGCGTCGGGGGACCTGAGCGCCTACTCGTTCCACATGGCCGACCAGGGGACCGACGCCATGGAGCGGGAGAAGGCGTTCCTGATGGCGTCCAAGGAGGGCCGGCGCCTCTACCAGATCGACGAGGCCCTGCGCCGCCTCTACCGCGACTCCGAGGAGTTCGGCCTGTGCGAGAGTTGCGGCGATCCGATCGGCTGGGACCGGCTCGAGGCGATCCCCTACGCCACCCTGTGCATCGAGTGCAAGACGGCGGAGGAGCATGGCCGAGGCGGCTGAGGCGGTCGAGACGGCCGACTCCCGGACCGGTCCGCTGGTGGTCGCGCGCGACGTGGCGGTCCCGCTCGTCGTCCTCGCGCTCGACCAGCTGACGAAGGCGTGGGTGCGGGCCGAGTTGACGATGGGGGATCCCGTTCCCGTTCTCGGCGACAACGTCCGCCTCCTCTACATCGAGAACGAGGGCGCCGCCTTCGGACTCTCGGTGGGACCGCATTCGTCGATGATCTTCCTCGTCCTGGCGGCGATCGCCTCGGCGATCGTCCTCTTCCTGTACCTCCGCACCCCCGCCGGGCACGGCCTCGAGCGGCTCGCCCTGGGGCTCATCCTCGGCGGCGCGGTCGGCAACATCGTGGACCGGATCCGGTGGGAGCGGGTGGTCGACTTCATCCAGGTCGGCGTGGCGGAGCACTACTGGCCGATCTTCAACGTGGCGGACAGCGCGGTGACGGTGGGGGCGATCACGCTCGCCTACACGTATCTCTTCCATCACGACGGGAATCGCTAGGATGCCCGATTTCGATACCTTGCACATCTTTTCGCCGGGTTGAGATCGTAGGCGGGCATCCGATGGTGTTCCGATCGCCATCCGAGGGGTCCGGCGTGAAGGTCCATCGGGTGGAGTTCTTCGAGGGTGTCGGGCGGATCGATCGGGCCCTGGCGGACCGGCTTCCGCTGTCGCGGACCCGGATCCAGGCGCTGATCGACGCGGGCCGGGTGTCGGTGGACGGCGAGACGGTGAAGAAGGCGTCCGATCCGGCGGACGCGGGGGCGGTGGCGGTGGTCGAGGTGCCGCCGAAGGAGGAGCCCTCCCTCGAGCCCGAGGCGATCCCCCTCTCCTTCCTCTACGAGGACGATGCCTGCCTCGTCGTCGACAAACCCGCCGGGATCGTGGTGCACCCCGCCCCCGGGCACCCCTCCCACACGCTCGTCAACGCCCTGCTCCACCACCGTCCCGACGTGGCCGGGGTGGGGAGCGAGCGGAAGGCGGGCCTCGTCCACCGGCTCGACAAGGAGACCTCGGGGTGCCTGCTGGTGGCGAAGAGCGATCGCGCCCACCGCGAGCTGAGCGCCCAGTTCGCCGAGCGGACGGTGGAGAAGACGTACTGGGCGTTCGCCTGGGGGCACCTGGACGGGGAGTCGGGGACCTTCGACGAGCCGATCGGAAGATCCGTGCGTGACCGGCAGAAGATGTCCACCCGCACCGCGAAGGGAAGGCGAGCGGTGACCCGCTGGACGGTTCTCGAGCGGTACACCGTGGCCGACTGGCTCGAGATCGGTCTCGAGACCGGCCGCACCCACCAGATCCGGGTCCATCTCTCCGAAGCGGGCCATCCGGTGATCCGCGACGCCCGCTACGGGGGCGGCCCCGCGCGGGTGAGAGGCTTTCACGGCCTCCAGGAAGCGTGGGCGAAGGAGGCGGTGGCCGCCGTCGACCGCCAGGCGCTCCACGCGCGCGAGATCGGCTTCCGGCCGCCGGGGTCGAACGAGCGGGTCCGGGTCGAATCGCCCATGCCGGAGGACCTGGAGCGGCTGAGGGAGATCCTGCGGGAGCATCCGGCGTGAAGTCCGCCATGCGCCGCATCCTCGCGATCCTCGCCCTGCTGGCCGCGACGCCGGCGACGCTCGTCTCCCAGAGCGGCCCCGATGTCACGCGCTTCCAACACTTCGCCGTGGAGAACCCGGCCGGCCGGACCATCGTCTTCCACCACGTCCCCGACGACTCCACGGTGGCTGCGGCCCTGGCCGAGCGGACCCGCGGCTTCGTGCCCGCCCCGGTGGCCGGGATGGAGATCCCGCGGGACTCCTTCGACGTGGTCGTGGCTCCCGGAGAGGCCGCCTTTACCGAGCTCACCGGCGGACGGGTCCCCGACTGGGGCCTCGCGGTCGCCTTCTCGGGAACGCGGCGGATCGTGATCCGCTCGCCCCGGCTCACCGGCTCCACCGACGCCGACCCCGCCGTGGTGCTCCGCCACGAGCTGAACCACCTGTACCTCGCTGCCGCAGCCGGCCCCGGATTGTCCGAGATCCCCCGCTGGTTCAACGAGGGGTTCGCCGCGCTCTACGCCGAGGAGTGGCGGTGGGTGGCCCCGATCCGGATGGCGTGGGCCCGGATGACCGGAGGGCTCACGCCACTCTCCGAGCTCGAGCGCACCTTCCCCGACCTCCCCGCGCCCGAGACGGCCTACGTCCAGAGCCTGGCCGCGGTGCGGGAGCTCCACGACCGCGGAGGGGACGCCGGCATCCGGGCGCTGCTCGAGCGGGTGCGCTCCGGCCGCACGTTCGACGCCGCGATGCGCGCGACCTACGGGATGACCCTGGACCAGTTCTACGCCGACTGGCAGGAAACGCTCGGCAGCGAGTACGGCTGGCTGCTCGCTCTCACCGACGAGCGGGCGTTGTGGATCGGCATGGCGCTCCTGGTGATCGTCTTCTTCGCGATCCGCCGCTACTCCGTGCGGCGGGAGATCGCCCGGCGGAAGCGGGCCGAGGACGCCGCCCTCGGCGATCCCGACGACCACTCGCTCGGTGTGGAGGAGCAGGAGCGGTACTGGGAGTGGGACGAAGAGGAGTGGAAGGACGACGAGGACGACGGCGACGACTGGCACTCCGGCGCCCCCACCCGCACCTTGTGACCCGGAGGGGTGGCCGAGCGGTCTAAGGCACCGGTCTTGAAAACCGGAGCGGGGAAGACCCCGCCGTGGGTTCGAATCCCACCCCCTCCGCCATGCCAGGCTTGTTAGAGCGGCTGCCGGCACTCTCGTAGACTCGTGAGGCGTGTCCGCCGGCTTGACTAGGCTCGCGGCGAAGTCGGACAATGACCGACAGCAGCTATGAAGCTTGTCCGCTCCCTTCGAACCATTCTCTTCACCGACATCGTCGGGTCCACCCGGGAGGCCGCGAAGGTGGGCGACCATCGGTGGCGGGAGATCCTCCGACGCCACGACGAGATCGTGCGTCGCGAGCTCGATCGTTTCGGTGGTCGCGAGGTGAAGACGACCGGGGACGGCTTTCTGGCGATCTTCGACGGCAGCGGGCGGGCGATCCGGTGCGCGTGGGCGATCCGCGACGCGGTCGCGGAGGAAGGATTGAAGATCCGGTGCGGCCTCCACCTCGGCAAGGTGGAGCACCACGGGGACGACATCGCCGGGATCGGCGTCCACGTCGGGGCCCGGGTGGTGTCCCTCGCCGAACCCGGCGAGGTGCTGGTGTCGAGCACCATCCGCGAGGCGGAGACCGGTTCGGCCTTCGCGTTCGAGTCTCGCGGCTCACACGAGCTGAAGGGGGTCCCCGGGGAGTGGAGCCTATTCGCGGTAACCGATGTCCCGGACGCGCCGCGGGCCGAAGCGGAACGACGCTGGCCAAGCAGCCTTCCTCGCCGGGCGGTCGCCGTGATCGTTGCTGTCCTGGTCCTCGGCTCGGCCATCGGCTTGGCGAGATGGATCGGGGGCGACGGATCCGGCACTGGATCCGAAGCCGGCTTGGCCTCCATCGCCGTTCTCCCGCTGGAGAACCTGAGCGCCCGGGAGGAGAACGAGGTCTTCTTCGTCGGTGGGCTGCACGAGGCCCTCCTCACGCAGCTCGCCAAGGTGGGCGACCTGAAGGTGATCAGCCACTCCTCGGTACAGGCCTACGCCGGGACCGAGAAGAGCGTTCAGGAGATCGGCGAGGATCTGGGAGTCCGCACGGTGCTGGAGGGCAGCGTCCAGCGGGCTGGCGAGCGAATCCGCGTCACCGTGCAGCTGATCGACGCCGAAACCGGGGAGAATCTGTGGGCGGAGCAGTTCGACCGTCGGATGACGGACGTATTCGAGATCCAGACCGAGCTGGCTCTAGCCGTCACCCGGCGGCTCGAGGCGCGACTCACCGCGAAGGAGCGAGGCCGTCTGGAGACCCGGCCGACGAACGATCCGGAAGCCTACACGCATTATCTGCGCGCCGTGGAGCACTTTCCCGATCACCCTTCCGGGGGCCAGTTTCAGGAGCAGCTGCGAACCGCTGAGACGCTGTTCGAGCGAGCGTTGTCTCGAGACCCGGAGTTCTCGCTGGCCCACGCGCGTCTCGCCTCCGTTCGTCTTTACCGATACTGGTTCTTCGGCCGCCCCGACACCGTTCTGGGTGCGGCTCGCGCTTCCGCCGAACGCGCGCTCGAACTGGACCCCGATCTACCCGAGGCTCATCTGGTGATGGGTCTCTACCATTACTGGGGGCACAGGGATTACGACGTTGCCCTCCGGGAGCTGGAGATCGCACGAGAAGGGATGCCCGGCGATCCTTTCGTCTCGATAGTCGCCGGGTCCATCCACAAGCGACAGGGGAGGTGGGACGAGGCGATCGCCGCCTACCGACGGGCGATCGAGCTGGATCCGCTCGATCCGCTGGCCTACTCGGAGCTGGGAACCATCTTCCGGGTGAACTACCAATTCGAGGAGGCGCTGGAGGCGTGGAGTCGGCTCCTGGAGCTGGCCCCGGACGCCCACGACGCCCGGATCGACCTCGCGCGAATGAGATACGAGCTCCGCGGAGAGGTAGACCCGTATCGTCACGTCGTGGACAGCCTCCCCGACCACGCTCTCCAGGAGGGAAGGATTCGGGTGTCTCGCGCGGAAGCGCGCTGGCTGGAACGCGATTTCGAGGACGCGATACGCGTCCTCCGTGGGTACGAGCCCGGAGACGGAGGGACGGGTCCAATCACGTCCTCACGGTGGACGGGCGTCTTTCTGGATCGGAGGATGTTGCGGGTTCCCTTGGCCACGATCCATCGCTGGAACGGAGAAGCGGAGCGGGCCCGGACGCTCTACGACTCCACCCTCGACGAGATCGAAGCCCGCGTGCGCGACGAACCGGACCAGGTTGGATGGCGCCGATACCTCGCCCAGTCCTACGCCGGCTCGGGTCGGGCAGACGAAGCGGTGCGAAACGCCCGGTGGGCCGTCGAGCTCATCCCCCTCGAACGCGGCTATCTGGAGGGCATGAACAGCCTCGTGAACCTGTCGGTCGTATACGTTCTTCTCGAGATGCACGACGAGGCCATTCATGTGCTGGACCGGATCGTGGGCGAGCCGGCCGCCCCGACGTCCCACGAGCTTCGCATCGACCCTCTCTGGGATCCGCTCCGGGGAGAACCCGGCTTCGAGCGTGTCCTCGAAAAGGCCAGGCCTTGAGCATCTTCGAAGCCCGTTCAGGTGCTACCCGAACTGTTACCCGAGCAGACGGGCTTACAGGGACTCACACGGAAAACTTCAATCGAGCTTGAAAACCGGAGCGGGGGAGACCCCGCCGTGGGTTCGAATCCCCCCCCCCGTGATAACCCGACGATACGGCGCGCGACGAAGTTGCGCAGTGAGATGTCCGAAGGCCGGTCGTCTTCTCACCGATGGCCAGATCGCCCCGGGGTTGGCCGCCGAAGGCGGGCTATCCCGCTCCCTCCGCCAAGAGAATTTCCCACGGGGCGACCCCCTGTCAGCCATGTCCACGCGGCCGAAGCTCCGGGAATTCCGGGTGTCTATTGCAGTTCCAGAATCTCCTTCACCGCCAGTTTCAGCCGGTTGGCGGTCATGGGATTCTTCCACCTTGGAGGGCCGTAGTCGGTGACCCCGAAGGCGCGGACGCGATCCAGGATCCCGGGATGCTTCCTCTCGACGGGGGCGAGCAAGGTCTCGAGGCGCTGACGGAGCTGTTCCTCGGGTTGTCGGCTGTACACGAGAAACTTCGTATCCGTTTCGGCGAAATACTCGATGAAGAGGCGGAGTCGCTCGCGGGGCCCCTCGTCTCTCCCCTGCCGGAAGCCCGAGTAGTGTATGACGACGAGCTCGGGATCGAACTTGAGGATCTCCTGATCGCGGTGCCAATCCGGGCCGATCGTCTCTTTTTGTCGCAGGACGGGAAGATCCAGGAGAATGTCGCTGATCACGTCCGCATTGGTTCCGTCCACCGCCCGGGTCTCCTCGTCGTAGACCCTCGACGGATGCGGGGAGTCCATCATCACCACGAGCGGGCGTTCCTCCAGGCGATCGCCGGGCTCGCCGGGGCTCCGGTCGGAAAGGCGTGTTCGCTCGCTGCCGGGGAGGGCCTCCGGTCGGGTCGGCTCCGAGCTGCTCGTCCACGAAGCGACGACGATCGAGACGACGACGAGGGTCACCGCGATCCCTCCCACGATCCCGGCTCGGCGGCTCGCAGGTAGGGGAAACCCCCCCGTGGCAGAGGCCTCCGAGTCGCTCGGCAAACCCTCCAGCGCGTAGATCTCCCACTCTTCGGAGACGCCGGCGAGCTCTCGCCGTCCCAGAGCCTCGAAACGAAATCCCGCTCCGGTCACCAGCTGGCGGACCGTGCTGGTGACGACGATCTGGCCGGGATCGGCCTCGGCGGCGACCCGGCTGCCGATGTGAACCGCGATTCCACCCACTTCACGCCCCTCTCCCTGCACCTCCCCCGCGTGGAGTCCGCTCCGTACCTCGAGGCCGAGCTGGCGCACCGTCGCCCGGATCGCCCACGCGCAACGGATGGCGGACGCCGGCCGATCGAACGCGGCCAGAAAGCCGTCGCCGGCCGTGTTCAGCTCCCGGCCCCCGAAGCGGCGGATCTCACGACGAACCCGCGTGTGGTGCTCCTGCAACAGCTCGTACCAGGCCCGGTCTCCGAGTTGGGTGGCCCGCTCGGTGGAGCCGACGATGTCCGTGAAGAGGACCGTCTGGAGGGTGCGCCGGGAAGCCATCAAATCAAGACTCGCAAAACTACTTCTCCGCGTCCCTCTGCGGCTCGAGGATCAGGTCATGATCATTCGCGATGCGTCTCAACTCGTCTGGCGGAAGCGGCTTCGGCTCTTCACCGGGTTTGACTCCGATCTTTCGGAAGAACGACATCAGACCATGTTTTTCGTTGGGAACCGTCGCGAACACGACCTCCAGAGGCTCGTCTCCGGTATTCCGGATCGAGTGCCAGACTCCGGCCGGATTGTACCACACGTAGCCGGGCCCCACGTCGACATTCCGAGGCTCTCCGTTCTCGTAGAAAAGAACGATACCCTCTCCCGAGACGAAGTAAGCGAACTCTTCGGTTTTTTCGTGCCGGTGCTCCGGCAGCGCTCCGTCCACGCCCAGCGAGAAGCGGGCGAAGCTGGCTCGGGCATCGGGTTCGGTCTCGGGATCCACGTAGATGTGGAAATCGAGCCCCGAGCCGACCTCGTCCTTGCTATCGGGAAAAACCCAGATTCGTTCTCCTTCGTCCGGGGCCCAGAGCTTCGACCGTTGGGTGTTCTCGGATCGCTCCTCTGGCGGATCCTTGCCGGGAGCCTGTCCGAACATTGTCGAGAAGAGAATCAGGGTACCGAGCGTCGCGAGGAGGATGCGGCTCACGATGAACCTCCGACGGCGAAAGTCACGGCTGACGATCGGATGATCGTTCGATCGAGACCTGACGATAGAGCCTGCAGCGACCCCGATCGTTTCGGCTTGGTCAGCCGAGTCCCATGTGAGCGAAGAGCCGGTCTGCCTGCTCGGTCGGGGTGAACTCGTACCACGAGCAGTCTTCGGGGAACTCGGGAGAGTGGCCGGGCAGCAGGTGAAACGCTTCTCCCTCGGACAGGGTGAGCTCCTGGCCGTCATGGGTCGTGATGTCCATCCGACCTTCGAGGATCGTCCCCCAGTGTTCGCACGGACACATGTCGTGAGGCAACCCCTCCAGGGCGGGACCGAAGTCGAAACCTGCGGGGCAGCGGATATAGACCAGGGTCATCTCGTCTCCGGCGGAGGCGCGTCGCACCTCCACACCGTCCCCCTCCATCAGCAGTTCCATGTCCTCGGTGTCGAATGCCGTGGGCCTCGACATTTCCTTCCTCCTCCTTGTTGGGTGGACGCTTCGACCGTGGTATCAGCGTATCACAGGAGGTCTGGAGTGTAAAACTCGGAGAGGTGTTGCCCGAACTGTTGCTCGAGCAGACGGACTTTCAGGGAATCACGAGGGAACCTCGATAGAGCTTGAAAACCGGAGGGGGGGAGTCCCCGGCGTGGGTTTCATCCCACCCCCTCCGCCATGATCCGCGACCCTTACGGTTTCCCACTCCTCCGAGCCACTCGGTCGCTTGACGCGACCTCGTCCATCATGGGACAATAACCGCTCCTGTCCATGAAGTCCGTCCGCTCCCTCCAGACAGTCCTCTTCACCGACGTGGTCGGCTCCACTCGACACGCCGTGGAGCTGGGAGACCGGCGGTGGAGGGAAGTGCTGGCGGACTATCATGAGATGCTGAACGGCGAGATCGCTCGCTTCGGCGGTCGTGAGGAGAACCTCTCCGGCGACGGGGTCCTGGCCACGTTCGAGAGTCCGGGTGCTGCGCTGCGCTGTGCGTGGTCGATCCACCGTCGGATCCGCGAACTGGACCTCGAGGTCCGCAGCGGGCTGCACGCCGGGGAGGTGGAGGGCCGCGGCAGGGAATTGAGCGGGATCGTGGTCCATACGGCGGTTCGGATCGCCGATGCCGCCGAGCCGGGCGAGATCCTCGCTTCGAGCACGGTGTGCGAGCTGGTCGCCGGAACCGGCTTCGGCTTCGAGGAACGTGGCTCCCACGCGCTCCACGGGGTGCCCGGCGAGCGGCCCCTGTTCGCGGTGGTGGAGCTCCCCGGTGATCCGGTCGCCGAGCGAACGGATCGACGCCTTCCGTATCCCACGGCGCGGCAGACGAAGATCGGTGGCACGATCGCCGCTCTCGCCCTGCTGGTCGCATTCGTTCTGCTGGCCCGCCGATCGTTGTTCGACGAGCCGGGATCCGGACCCGCCGGTGACGCCGCCTCCCGCGCCATCGCGGTGCTCCCCTTCGACGTTTCGGGGCCGGAGCTCGAGGATTGGCGGGAGGGGATGGTGACGCTCCTCTCCACCGGGCTCGACGGGGCGGGCGAGCTGCGCGCGATCGACAACCGGACCGTGCTCGCCCAGTGGGATCAGAGGGTGGATGCCGACGCCCGCGCCGACCGCTCGACCGCCCTGGAGGTCGCCCGCGCCACCGGAGCCCGCTACGCCCTGCTCGGCTCGGCCGTGGCCGTCGGGCCGGAGCTCCGGCTCGTCTCGAACCTGTACGCGGTGGAGGATGGCAGCTCGCTCGGGAGCGTACAGGTGGAAGGATCCCCCGACAGCGTGCTCGCCCTCGCCGACGAATTGGCGCGGGGAACCCTGGAAGCGCTCGCCAGGGAGGGGGCGGGGGAGCTCCCCCGGGTGGACCTCGCTTCGCTCACGACTCGTTCGCTGCCGGCGCTGAAGGCGTTTCTGACCGGGGAGAGCGCCTACCGTGTCGGGCGCCTCGAGGAGGCGACCGAGGGGTTCGAGGAGGCGGTCGAGATCGATACCACCTTCGCGATGGCGTGGAACCGTCTCGCGTCGGCGTATGGATGGCAGACCCAGATACAGGCCATGCGGGAGACGCGGGAGCGCGCCCTTCGGCACGTCGACCGTCTTCCCGAGCGCGAACGAATCCTCGTGTTCGCGGAGTGGGCCATGGTGGAGAACGTTCCGAGCGCCGTGGAGAGCGCCCGCGAAGCGACCCGCCGATTCCCCGACGACGCCGAGGCGTGGTACCTGCTGGGGGAGTTCTACTACCATAACTCCGCCACCCTCGCCACCATGGACGAGGCCGAGGCCGCGTTCCTGCGCGCGGTGGAGCTGGATCCCACCTTCGTGCCGTATCGATATCACAATCTGGACCTCGCCTTCAAGAGTCCGCCGGACAGCGCTCTGGCGGCGCGGAGAGTGGCCGAGATTCAGCGAGAAAGCGTCGACAGCCGCTGGGTCCGCGCGTCGGAGGTCGCCTTCGGTCTCGCCTTCGGGGACTCCACCCGTCGTGCGAGCGTTTCCGAATCCCTCCCCTCGCTCGACTCCTCCGTCCTCGGCAATGTCCCGTTCTTTCTCACCCATCCTCGTTTCGTTTCCCTCCGGGAACGCGTCCTCCTCGAGCTGGAAAGGCGAGGAATCTCCAGATCGGTCTCGTGGGTTCTCTTGAATCTGGACCGGGGACGGCTCGAAGAAGCGCTGGACCACATCGAGGGCACGGCGGGCTCGAGCCAGGGTTTTTGGGGCTGCTTCCTCTACTCTCTGCGCGCCACGGGGGTGCCCGTAGCCGAGGACGTTCTGGAGGATCACCTCGCCCCCGGGTCTGCGGACTCGTTGTCGGGGCGACAGACCGCCTGCCGTGCTCTCTACGCCTACGATCGCGGCCGACGGGTCGAGCTCGACCGCGCGGCGACGAGCCTCCGCCGACGCGCCGAGCGGGTGCACGTCGAGGGGGACACGCTCCAGGCCCGTCGATTCGGAGCGTTGGCCGGGGTACTCCAGGGCTACGACCAATGGAAGCGGGGAGATCCAGCGGGCGCCGTCCCCGCTTTCGAGGAAGCGACCCGGTGGATGAACTGGAGGTTGCCGCTTTTCTGGCTCGGGCAGATCCACCTCGAGACGGGCGAGCCGGACCGGGCGGTCCCGTACTTCCGGATCCGGGGGCTGGATCCCGTCTGGCACTACCACCTCGGCGTTGCATACGAGCGATCCGGAGAGCACACGAAGGCCCACGACGCCTACTCCTTTCTGGTCACCCACTGGGACGAGCCCGACCCTGTCCTCCAGCCCATGGTGGAGCGGGCCCGGGAGGGGATGAACCGGACCGGGAGCTTGAGAAGGGAATAGCGAGCCGATCGTCTGGGCTTTGAAGGCGGCGAAGTAGCCGTGCAGCGTCTATTCGACAGAAGCCTCGGCCCGATCGGATGCGACGACCTCGCCCCCTTTCACGACGACCTCGATCCTCAGCAGCGCCGAGACGTCCTCGAGCGTATCGCCGTCCAGCACGATCAGATCCGCGAGCTTGCCGGCCTCCTCCAGCAATCGGATCTCTCGCCGGATACTCTCCGGAGGGGTGAGCCAGGGCGCGTCCGTTCCGAAAGCGACGAACGATTCGACGCGTTTTTCCGTGACCCCCAGGATCCGCTCTCCCACAACGACCACCGATCCCCGCTCGCGCACTGCGCCATCTCCGACGACGACCCTGGCCAGAGCGGAGCGGTCCAAAGCAGAATGCGACGGATCACGACAGCCTCCCGTCCGCTACCTCCTGTGCGCCGTGATCCGGGGGATGGCGCAAGTCGCCGACGAGATCGTCGAGCGAGGAGGCAACGGCCAGCAACCGTTCGTCCTTCCAGCGGTGTCCGACGACCTGCACTCCGAGAGGCAGACCCTTCTCCGTGAGCCCCACGGGCAGAATCACCACGGGATGACCGCTCACGTTGAAGGGTGTGGTGTAGCCTCCCACGGCTAGGAAGTAGGGGATCTTCCGGTCTTCCACCTCCACGGGTTTGCCGGGTTTTCGATGGGCGAAGGCAGCTCCGGCGGTCACCGGGCAGATCCACGCATCGTAGGGCTCGATCAACGCCTCCATCCGCCGGATGATCTCGTCCCGGCGAGCCAGGGCGTCGGCGAGCTTCCTCCAGTCCATGCGAATGCCCCCCAGGATTCCCGCACGGATCGGGGTCCGATCCCTCATGAAGAGGAACTGCAACCATATCATGTTGCGAAGCAGGAACGGCAGCGGGCCGCCGATCTCCGCGCCCGCGACCTCCCCCCAAGTACGCCAGAGAGAGTCGAAGTCAATCATGGGTTCCAGCCGTTCCACGCGGGCACCGTTCCGCTCCAGGGTGGAAGCGATCTTCTCCACCATGGCGCGTGTCTCGGAACTCGGTGTGACTCCTCCAAGTCGATCCGACCAGGCGATGTCGAGCTCCTTGACGGACGGCGGAGCCGATACCTGTTCCATTGGAAACGGCGGGACTTCCGGTTGGGAGCCGTCGGGACCCGCGAGAATGGAGAAGGAGAGCTCGAGGTCGGCGACGGAACGGGCCAGGGGGCCGTAGACGCCCATGTGCCGCACGCTGCCCGGAGGCGTTTTCCCGGGGACATGCCAGTCCGGGATGTGCCCAGTGGAGGGCACTCGGTGCTCCGTCGGCTTGAAGCCGTAGACACCGCAGAAGTGGGCGGGTACGCGAATCGACCCTCCGATGTCACTGCCGATGTCGAGCGGGGAGAGACCGGCGGCGACGGCGGCTCCGCCACCCCCGCTGCTGCCGCCGGGTGTCCGGCTTCGGTCCCACGGGTTGTTCGTCCGGCCGAAGACGGGGTTGTCCGTCTGCCAATCGGTGGCGAGGAGAGAGAGGTTGGTCTTGCCCAGGACGATCGCGCCCGCGTTTCGCATCCTCGCCACCACGGTCGCGTCCTCTGCGGGTACGTGATCCTCGAGCGGGGGAAATCCCGCCGTCGTCTTCAGGCCCGCGGTTTCGAAGCAGTCCTTGATCGTCACCGGCACCCCGTGAAGAGGTCCCCACACCTCTCCTCGGGCGAGAGCCTCGTCCGCCTCGCGGGCACGATGGCGTGCCCCTGTCTCGTCGAGCGTGACGACCGCGTTCAGGGCTCGGTCGTGCCTCGCGATCTGTCGCAGATGGGCCTCCAGAACCTCTTCG
>JAWVZN010000015.1:0-42564 GCA_033722155.1 Gemmatimonadota bacterium
CGAGGAGAGCCGGCTCGACGAGGAGACGTTCGCCCGAACGCTCTTCGAGTGGGCCTACCCCCGGATCGCCGAGCGGTGCCGGGAGGCCGGCGCCCCCTATCCCCGGCTCGGCGCCGACGGGGAGCTGCTCGGCCCCGTCCCCCGCTGATCGAGGGGGGGCGCGGCGCTCACTCTCCCGCCACGAAGTCGACGAGGCTCACCCGGTACTCCCCCGTCACCTCGTCGAAGGCGACGTCGTAGGCGGTCGGGTAGAGTCCGGCCGGGGAGCGCCGCTCGGGAGCGGCGATCGGTCGCTCGCCGCCGGCGCCCGAGACGAGATACGCTTTCGTGATCATCGGCTCCAGGAAGACGACCCGCCCGTTCCAGGTCCCGTAGATGAAGGTGCGGTCGAACTCCTCGCCCTGGAACTCCCCGGAGGCGGGGTCGATCCAGTGGGTGCCCATGGCGGGCACGACCACGGTCTCGAGCGCGTTCTCCGGGAGCACGTAGCCGGCGGGAAGGAACTCCGGCGCCGGGGCCCGGACCGCCTTCGCGGCCCACTCGGGGTCGGAGGGGTCGATCGCCTCCCGCTCCACGTCGTCGATCAGGTAGAAGTGGAAGTCGAAGTGGGGGAGGCCGTAGATCTCCGCGGGGACGTGGCCGCGGGGGTTCCAGTCGAGCATCGCGGTCCGGAACGGGGTGCCGTGCCCATCGGGAAGCACGAGGTTCACGACGACGAACGCCTGCTCCGGCGGAACGCCCGGCAGCTCCGGCAGCGTGTTCATCGCCGCTTCGTCGATGGCGATGCCGAGTTCGAGGGGCGATCCGTCCTCGGCGAGGCTCACGTAGGCGCGGGCCGTTCCCTCGCCGAGCGCGGCGGCGGGCCCGTACCGCAGCTGGGCGCTCGCGGAGCCCGGCAGCGCGGGGAGGAGGAAGGCGAGCAGGAGGGGGATCGTCGGGATCCGGCGAAGGAGCGTGACGGGTCCGGGCATGGCACCTCGTTTCGGATTCGGCTCATGGGGGACGGGATGGGATTTCGGTCCGCGGATTGTAGTCGGAATTCCCGAGAGCGCCAGGCCCCCGTGATCCGGGGCTCAGCCGGAGCCGCCCGACTCCCACCGGGCGAGCCGCTTCAGCGCCTTCGTCCGCTCCGTCCGCCCGGTGCGGGCGCGGCCGACCGCCTCCCGCAGCCACGCGATCGAGCGGTCGTACGTCTCCCGGTCCACGGGACGGGGGTGGCCGTCCTTGCCGCCGTGGGCGAAGGAGAAGCGGGCCGGATCCCGGACGCTGGCGCGCTCCCCGTAGGCGAGCTCGGCGATCAGCGCCAGCGCGCGAACCGCTTTCGGGCCCACCCCGCGGATCGAGAGAAGCCGCTCGAAATCGGCGGGCTGCTCCTCCCAGGTGGCGGTGAGCACCTTCCGCAGGTGGCGGGGGTCGACGTCGCGGGCGAGGTCGATCTCGTGGCGTCGGGGCATCCGGAGCACCGTCAGCCGGTCCACCTCCCGCAGCACCGCGTCCGGGCTCTCGCGGGCGATCTCGGCGGAGGCGCTCCGGGAGCCGGCGGCGTCGCTGGAGGTGAGATCGAGAACCCGCTGGCGGGGCCCGTCGGAGGCGATCGCGGCGTGGGGCTCCACGACGAAGTCCTCGACCCGGGAGCCGAGCCAGTGGTAGCGGCGGGCGGAACGGTCGCGCTCGCGCATCCCCTGCTGCACGACCGCCCACTCTCCGGAGGCGGCCACGAAGAAAGCGTGGTGGTACACCTGGTAGGCGTCCTGGAGGGCGGCGCTGTCCACCTTCGCCGCCATCCGGCTGTTGTAGACGAGGGCGTCGCCGTCGAGGCCGAGAACGTCGGCGATCCCGACGAGCTCGGACGGGGTGCGCCGGGAGGCGGCTCCCTTGCCGCCGGCGACCCGGATCCCGGTGTCGGCTTCGGCGCCCGCCAGGCCGCTCTTCAGCGCCCCGCACACCGTCGTCGTCACGCCGCTCGAGTGCCAGTCGAAGCCGAGGACGCAGCCGAGGGCTTGGAACCACCGGGGATCGGAGAGGCGCTCGAGGAAGGCGGCGGGGCCGCGATCGATGACGATCGCCTCGACGATGGCGGGCGCGAGGCGGCGCATCCGGTCGAACAGCCACCGGGGCGCCCGCCCGCGGTGGAGCGGGAGGTCGGCGGTGCCGGTGCGGCGCGCCGTCAATGCTCTGGAGGTCCGGGGGCCTCCGGGATCTCCTCGATGAGGCGGGGCAGCAAGGAGATCCGCTTCCACCCTTCGCCGGGCTCCACCGGCTCCACCTCGATGTCGTCGAAGTGGTCCTCCAGGACGGCCTTCCGCTCCCGGGCGAGGGGAGGGTCGCAGTGATCCTCCTCCTCCCACACGGCCGTGCCCTCCTCGTCGATGCGGGCGTCGAGGAGAGCCCGGGCGAGCTCGGGGCCGAACGGCTCCAGCGCCTCGATCGCTCCCGAGCGGAGCTTCCCCTCGAGCACCGGCAGCCGCTCCCACCGGGGCTCCGCGCGGACCAGATAGTGGGTCATGGAGCACAATCTCGGGCCCGGTCCGTGGAATCGCCAGCGGTGCCGGGCGGCGGCCCCGTCGGGCGTGGAGCCCGCCGCTCGCGTCCGTTATTCTCCACGGCATGGAGTACCTGCGTCTTCCCGTGGGCCCCTTCCAGGCGAACGCCTGGCTGTGCTGGGAGGAGAGCCCGGGTTCGGCGCTGCTGGTGGACGCCGGGGCGGAGGCGGATCGGCTGCTGGGGGAGCTCGAGGCGCGGGGTCTCGCCCTCGAGGCGATCCTCCAGACCCACGCCCACGGCGACCACATCGGCGCGCTCGCGGAGGTGGTCTCCGAGACGGGCTCCCCGGTCTATCTCCATCCCGACGCCGAGCCGATGCTCCGCGACGCGGAGGCGAACCTCTCGATGCTCGCCGGCGTTCCGGTCTCGGCCGACGTCGACACCGTGTCCGTCCACGACGGGGAAGCCGTCGAGCTCCTCGGCCGGAGGATCCGGGTGTACCACACCCCCGGACACGCCCCGGGAAGCGTCTGCTTCCACCTGGTGGAGGACGGGATCGTCTTCACGGGGGACGCCCTGTTCGCGGGGTCGATCGGCCGCACCGACTTTCCCGGGGGCTCGTTCGAGACGCTGATCGCGGGCATCCGCGAGAAGCTGCTGGCGCTGCCCGACGACACCGTGGTGCTTCCGGGCCACATGGGCGAGACCACGATCGGGCACGAGCGGCGGACGAACCCCTTCCTTCGCGAAGGGGGGCCCTGGGCGACCGGCCCCGTGTCCCGATGAGCGAGGAGCTGGAAGCGTACGCCGACCACCTCCGGCTCGAGCGCGGCCTCGCCGAGAGGACCGTCTCCGCCTACCGGGGCGACGTGGCCGCCTACCTCGCGTTCGCCCGCGAGAGCGGCGAGGATCCGCACGACCGCGCCACGGTGCGCGCCTGGCTGGCGAGCCTGCGCGAGCGGGGCCTGGCGGCCAGTACCGTCGCCCGGAAGCTCGCCTCGCTCCGGGGGTGGTTCCGATACCTCGTCTCCTCGGGAGAGCGCGAGGCCGACCCCACCGAGGCGATCGACGCGCCCCGGCTCGGCCGCCGGCTTCCCGAGGTGCTGTCGCTCGAGGAGGTGGAGCGGGTGATCGACGCGGTGGACGTCTCGAAGCGGCTCGGGCTGCGCGACCGGGCGATGATCGAGTTCCTGTACGCCACCGGGGTCCGGATCAGCGAGCTGATCGCGGTCCGGCTCGACCAGTGCGACTGGGAGGAGCGGATCGTCCGCCTGGTTCCCGGGGTCCGCGAGGTGCGGCGCCGGGACACGGGACGGGTCGAGACGGAGCCGATCGGCCCCAAGGGGGAACGCACCCGGATCGTCCCGATGGGGCGCCGGGCGGTGGAGGCGTGCGTCGAGTACGTCGAGGAGGAGCGGGCCTTCCTGAAGCGGGGCGGCTCCAGGAGCGTCCTCTTCCTCAACCACCACGGCCGCCCGCTCTCCCGCGGGGGCGCGTGGAAGATCGTCCGGGGCCACGTGCGGGAGGCCGGGATCCCCCGCAAGGTGACCCCCCACACCTTTCGCCATACATTCGCGACCCATCTGCTCGACCGGGGGGCCGACCTCCGGGTGGTGCAGGAGATGCTGGGCCACGCCGACATCTCGACGACCCAGATCTACACCCACGTGGACGCCCCGTACCTTCGGGCGGAGCATCGCAAGTTTCACCCCCGTGCCTGAGCAGAGGATTCGGTCCATGTCCGAAGACCCCCGCACGCTCCCCGCCGGCCTCCGGGCCGGATGTCTGGCGGCCGCGCTGACGATCGGCGCGACCGCGGCGGCCTGGTCCCAGGAGCCGGTCGTGGAGGTCGACCCGGAGCTCCCGTTCGCCACCAGGCGCGTGATCGACATCGCCCTCGACGCCGAGGACGCGACGATCGTGGCCGGCGACACGGCCGTCGCCCGGGGCGACACCCTGGGCGGATCGCTCGTCCATCTGGGCGGCCGCCTCGTCCTCGAGGGGAGCGTCGCGGGCGGCGTGACCGCCGTCGACAGCGAGGTGGTCCTGCGGCCCGGCGCACGGATCGGAGGCGATCTGACCGTGCTCGGGGGAAGCTTCTACGGGACCACGATGGCCGAGGTCGCGGGCGAGGAGACGTGGCTGCGCGAGGAGCCCGTCGCGGTGGTGCGGCCGGTGCCCGGCCGGGTGCGGATCGAGCGGGTGGGGGTCGAGGCGGGCTTCCCGATCGAGCCGAAGGGGGTGATGGGGATCGTGATCCACGAATACAACGGCGTCGACGGCCTCCTGTTCGGCCTCGCCGCCGGCCTCAGGGAGCTGCCGGAGCAGCCGCGCACCGAACTCGTCTTCGGCCCCGTCTTCCGGAGCGAGCGCGCCGAGGTGGGGTGGGACGTGCACGGCCTCCGTGAGATCCCCCGGGCCGGAATCACGGTCGGGGGACGCGTCTACCGGATCACCGACACCCGCCAGCGGTGGCAGCGCTCGGACCTCGCCAACTCCCTGGCCGCGCTGGCGATCGCCGACGACGACCGGACCTACTTCGAGCGGACCGGCTACTCCGCCTGGGTCGAGCGATCGGCCGGGCTGCCGGTCACGGTGCGGGTGCGGTGGCGCGACGACGACTTCGATTCGCTGGAGAGCGAGGAGCCCTTCGCCTTCCTCGACGAGGAGGGGTGGCCGAAGAACCCCCCGATCGACGAGGGGCGAGGGCGGGCTCTCGGGGCCAGGGTGACCCTGGACCGCCGCAACGCGCCCGACTTTCCCACCGGCGGCTTCCTGGTGGAGGGACGCTACGACCACTGGGGCTTCGGGGGGGACTTCACGTTCGACTGGGGGCGCGTCGACGCCCGCGCCTGGGTGCCGCTGTTCGGGGAGTCGTTCCTGGGGCTCCGGGCGATGGCCGGGGGGCGGCTGGGGTCCTCGGAGGTCCCCTCCCACACGTGGTGGCGGCTCGGCAGCGGGGCCTCGATCGTCGGCTACGAGGCGTTCTCGGAGCGGCTCACGGGCGACCGGATGGCGTTCGGCAACGCCCGGCTCCACCTGGGAATCCCCTCTCCCGCCGGGATGTTCGAGAGCCTCTACCTGGTGGGCATCGCCGACGTGGGCGACGCCTGGTTCGAGGAGGAGGGAGCCGTGTGGAACGCCGGCTTCGGCGGCGGGATCGCGGGCAAGGGGAAGTTCCGGTACATCGGGGTGTTCGGCGGCTACGGCGTCGAGAGCGAGCAGTGGAAGGCGTACTTCCTGATCTCGCCGTGGTTCTAGCCGCGATCCCGGCGCGCTGGGAGTCGACCCGCTTTCCCGGCAAGCCGATGGCGGAGCTGGCCGGACGGCCGATGATCGCCTGGGTGGTGGAGGCGGCGCGGGGCGCCGCCTCGGTCGATCGGGTGGCGGTGGTCACCGACCACGACGGGATCGGACGCGCCGCCGAGGAAGCGGGCGCCCGCCCGGTCGTGCGGGAGGAGGCCGCGGCCTCGGGGAGCGACCGGATCGGCCACCTGCTGCGAGCCGACCCCGATGCCGGCCGCGCCGAGGTCGTGGTGAACGTGCAGGGGGACGAGCCGCTGATCGAGCCCGCCACGATCGACGCCGCCGTCGAGGTCCTCGCGGCGCGTCCCGAAGCCGACGTCGCGACCCCGGTACGGGCGATCCGGGCCGGGGAGGACCCGGAGGATCCCGACCACGTGAAGGTCGCCGTCGCCGCCGACGGACGGGCCCTCTACTTCTCCCGGGCGCCGATCCCCTCCGGCGCCGCGGAGACGATCCACGTGGGACTCTACGCCTGGCGCAGGGCGGCTTTCGACCGCTTCGTGGCGCTGGAGCGCTCGCCGCTGGAGCGGGCCGAGCGACTCGAGCAGCTGCGGGCGCTCGAGGCGGGGATGACGATCGTGTGCGCGAAGGTCGAGACCGACGCGATCGGCGTGGACACCCGGGCGGACCTCGAACGGGCCACGGCGGCGATGCTGGCCCGTCTCGGGAGGGAGACGCCGTAGCGGCTCCGCGGTCGACACGACGCGCGGCCTCTCGTTACATTACGATCCCGTAGACCGTTTCCGGCCCCTCTTCCCGAAACCGACCGCCATGTCCGATGCCCGATCCATCCAGTACGTCTTCGTCACCGGGGGGGTGGTCTCCTCTCTCGGCAAGGGGATCGCGGCCGCCTCGCTGGGGATGCTCCTGAAGTCGCGGGGGCTGTCGGTCACGATCCAGAAGTTCGACCCGTACATCAACGTGGATCCGGGCACGATGAGCCCGTTCCAGCACGGCGAGGTGTTCGTCACCGACGACGGCGCCGAGACCGACCTCGATCTGGGCCACTACGAGCGCTTCATCGACCGCTCCCTCTCCCAGGACAACAACGTCACCACCGGCCGGATCTACCAGCGGGTGATCGGCAAGGAGCGTCGCGGCGATTACCTGGGCGCCACCGTCCAGGTGATCCCCCACATCACCGACGAGATCAAGGCCTCGATCACCCGGCTGGCTGAGCAGGAGCCGGACCTCGACGTGGTGATCACCGAGATCGGCGGCACCGTCGGCGACATCGAGAGCCTTCCGTTCCTCGAGGCGCTGCGGCAGTTCCGCCAGGAGCAGGGCCGTGCGAACGTGTGCTTCGTCCACGTGACCCTGGTCCCGTTCATCAAGGCCGCCGACGAGCTGAAGACGAAGCCGACCCAGCACTCCGTGCGCGAGCTGCGCGCGATCGGCATCCAGCCGGACATCCTGCTGGCCCGCTGCGAGTACCCGCTGGGGGAGGATCTGCGCGAGAAGATCGCGCTCTTCTGCAACGTCCCGGTCGAGGCGGTGATCCCGGCCCGCGACGTGACGTCCATCTACCAGGTGCCGCTCGCGCTGCACGAGCACGGGCTCGACGACCTGGTGGTGGAGCATTTCGGCGTCGAGGCCGAGGAGCCCGATCTGGCCGAGTGGCGGCGGATGGTGGGGCGCATCTACCACGCGGACCGGCGTGTCGAGATCGCGATCTGCGGCAAGTACGTGGACCTGCGCGACAGCTACAAGTCGATCGAGGAGGCGCTGGTGCACGGCGGGGTGGACAACGACGCCGAGGTGGTGATCCACTGGATCAACTCCGAGGACGTCGACCGCGACAACGTGGCCGCGAAGCTCGGCTCGGTGGACGGGTTGCTCGTCCCGCCCGGCTTCGACGAGCGGGGCACCGAGGGAATGATCGAGGCGATCCGCTACGCGCGGGAGGCGGGGATCCCGTTCTTCGGAATCTGCCTGGGGATGCAGATCGCGACGATCGAGTTCGCCCGCCACGTGTGCGGGATCGACGGCGCCACGTCGATGGAGTTCGACCCCGACGCGGAGCACCAGGTGATCGCGCTGATGCCCGACCAGGTCGGGATCGAGGAGAAGGGGGGGACGATGCGGCTGGGGTCGTGGCCGTGCCGGCTCCACGAGGGAACGCTCGCGCGCAAGATCTACGGTCGCGAGCGGATCGACGAGCGGCACCGGCACCGCTACGAGATGAACAATGCCTACCGGGATCCGCTCGGCGACGAGGGGATGCAGTTCAGCGGGACTTCCCCGGACGGCCGTCTGGTCGAGGTGATCGAGCTGCCCGATCACCCGTGGTTCGTGGGGTGCCAGTTCCACCCCGACGTCCGATCGCGGCCGCTGCGGCCGCATCCGCTCTTCCGCGACTTCGTGCGCGCCGCGCTCGAGCACCGGGACGCGCGAAGGGCGGAGGAGGCGCCCCTCTCCGAGCCGGCGGCCCGAGAAGAAGTGGTGACTTGAGCGCGTCCGCGCGAAGCGCGCGGCGCCCCGTTCCCTGCGGCTCCCACCGGCTGGGGGACGGCTCGCTCTTCCTCGTCGCCGGGCCCGACGTCCTCGAGAGCCGCGAGCTGGCGCTCGAGTGCGCCCGCGCGCTCCGCGAAGTGGCCGAGCGCCTCGGGGTGGCGCTCGTCTACAAGTCCTCCTACCTGAAGGCGAACCGCTCCTCGGTGGACTCCTACACGGGGCCGGGGCTCGAGGCCGGCCTCGAGATCCTGGCGGAGGTGAAGGAGGAGACGGGACTGCCGGTGCTCACCGACGTGCACGCCTTCGACGAGGTGGGCCCCGCCGCCGAGGTCGCCGACGTGCTCCAGATCCCGGCGTTTCTGAGCCGGCAGACGTTCCTCATCCAGGCGGCGGCCGGCACCGGACGGGTGATCAACCTGAAGAAGGGCCAGTTCCTCGCCCCCGAGGACATGGCCCTGGCGGCGGAGAAGGCGCTTTCCGCCGGCAACGACCGGATCCTGGTGACCGAGCGGGGGACCACCTTCGGCTACCACAACCTCGTCGTGGACATGCGCTCGCTCGGCCGGATGCGAAGGATCGGATGCCCGGTCGTCTTCGACGCTACCCACTCGGTCCAGCTCCCCTCTGCGGGAGAGGGCGAGTCGGGGGGCGAGCGGGAGTTCGTGGCCCTGCTGGCGAGGGCCGCGGTGGGAGCCGGGGTGGACGGAGTGTTCCTCGAGACCCATCCCGATCCCCCGAGCGCGAAGTGCGACGCCGCCAGCCAGTGGCCGCTGGGAGAGTTCGAGCCGCTGGTGGAGAGCCTGCTTGCGATCCACGATGCGGGTGGACATCGTGGCTGAGCCGGACCTGAAGCGAATCCGCGGCCTCGTTCTCGACGTCGACGGCGTGCTCACCGACGGCGGGGTCTACATCAGCGATTCGGGAGAGGAGAGCAAGCGGTTCTCGATCCTCGACGGCACCGCGATCTACTGGTGCCGGCTGATGGGCTTCGAGATCGCGCTGGTGAGCGGGCGCGCCTCGGACGCCACCGCCCGGCGGGCGGCGGAACTCGGCATCGAGGCGGTGTATCAGGGAGTCCGCGACAAAACCGTCCGCGTGGCCGAATGGGCCGAGGAGCGGGGACTCACCCTCGACGAGGTGATGTACATGGGCGACGACCACATCGATCTGCCGGTCTTCGAGGCCGTCGGCGTCAGCGTGGCGCCGGCCAGCGCCGACCCCGAGGTGCGTGCGGCCGCGACCCGCGTGACCGAGCGGGGGGGAGGCCGGGGCGCCGTCCGCGACGCCATCCGGTGGCTGCTCGAGGAGAGCGGCCGGCTGGAGGAGACGACCGCCCGCTACCGGAGGTCGCTCCGGGAGCAGACGGACCGATGAGCGAGATGAAGGCCGCCACCTGGCTGGCGCGGGCCCGCGAGACGCTCGACGTGGAGTCCAACGCCATCGCCGCCCTCGAGACCCGCCTCGGCCCCTCCTTCTGCGAGGCGATCGACCACCTGTACGCGTGCCGCGGCCGTGCGATCGTGACCGGGATGGGCAAGAGCGGGCTGATCGGCCGCAAGATCGCAGCGACCCTCACCTCGACGGGGACCCCGAGCGTCTTCCTGCACCCCGCCGAGGGAGTGCACGGCGACGCCGGGGTGGCGATGAAGGGCGACGTCGTGGTGGCGCTGTCGAAGAGCGGGGAGACGCGAGAGGTGATCGAGCTGCTCAACGTCTTCAAGCGCTTCGACCTCCCGGTGATCGGAATCGTCTGCGACCTCGACTCGACGCTCGGCCGCCGGGCGGACGTGGCGCTCGACTGCTCGATCGACCAGGAGGCGTGCCCCCACGACCTCACGCCCACCGCCTCGACCACGGCGATGCTCGCGCTGGGCGACGCGCTCGCGATGGCGCTGCTCACCCGACGCGATTTCCAGCCGGAGGACTTCGCCGTCTTCCATCCCGGGGGCTCGCTGGGCAAGCGGATGCTGCTGGCCGTGGAGGACGTGATGCTGACCGACGAGGAGGTGCCGTCGGTCCCCGAGACGGCGACGATGAAGGAAGCGGTGCTCGAGATGGCCCACAAGCGGGGCACGGTGCCCGTGGTCGACGGCGAAAACCGGGTCGTCGGGGTGGTCACCAACGGCGACCTGATGCGCCTGATGGAGGACACCGACCGGGTGTTCGACCTTCCGGTGCGCGAGGTGATGACGAGGGATCCGAAGGTGATCGGGCCCGACGCCCTGGCGGCGACCGCGGTGAACAAGATGGAGAACCACGGCATCGTGGCGATGCCCGTGGTGGACGAGGACGGCCGTCTGATCGGGATCGTCCATCTCCACGACTGCATGCGGGCGGGAGTGGTGTGAGGGGGGTCCGCCTCGCCGCTGTCGCGATCCTCCTGGCCGCCCTCGTCGGATGCGGGGAGGAGGATCCCTCCACCGGGACCGCCGAGCTCCCGGTCGGCCGTCCGGATCTGCCCACCCCCGACCAGGTGGTCGAGAACGGCGTCCACGTGATCACGTACGAGGGGGTGAAGAAGGCCGTCGTCGAGGCCGAGCAGCTGTATTTCTACAACGAGAGCGGGAAGGTGATCGGAGACACCCTCGAGGTCCGGTTCTTCGACGAGTCGGGCTCCTACGTGTCGACGCTCTCCGCGAAGAGCGGGGAGATGATCCGGGGCTCGGAGGTGATGACCGCCCGCGGCGACGTATTCGTGCAGAGCAGCGAGACCACGATCCGGACCGAGGAGCTCCGCTACGATCCGGCGCAGAATCGGATCTGGTCCGACGAGCCCACCGAGATCCACCAGCGGGGCAACGTGGTGCGGGGGAGGCAGGGGGTGGAGTCCGATCCGGGACTGCGCGAGATCCGGATCCGGGGCGGCTCGGCGGTGCTCCGCTCCGAGCCCGAGGTGGAGTCGCGAGACGAGCCCGAGGAGCGGACCGGCCGGGAACGCGACGGGGAGGCCGCGGGGGAGGCGCCCGCTGCCGGCGGGGAGGAGACCGGAACCGGCCGACCCGACGGTGAGGAGGCCGGGACGCCCGACCAGGAGCCCGGCGCGGCGGGAGATGCGGGGAGCTGATCGCGCCCTCTGGGCCGTTCTGCTCCTCCTCGTGCCGGCCCCTCTCGGGGCTCAGCAAGGGCCGCCCGTGGTGATCGACCACGCCGACGAGCTGCGGCGGGTGGTCGAGGCCGACTCGCTCGTCTACTACCTGGAAGGTAACGTGCGCGCCCACCGGGGGGACCTCTTCATGCGAAGCCAGCGCGCGGTGATCCGCCGCACCGCCGGCGTGGCCGACTTCACCCGGAACGTCCACTTCTGGGATCCCACCACCGAGATCTACGCCGACCGTGTCGTCTACACCGAGGCGACCGACGTGGCGGTGGCCACGGGCCGGGTCCAGGTGGTCGACCGGGAGAGCGGCTCCAACGTCGTCGCCGACACGGTGCGCTACGACCGCAGGGTCGGGCTGGTGACGGCGTGGCCCCGACCCCACGCGGAGATGGTGCCCTCGGACACCGCCCGGCAGGCGGAGCCGTTCGACGTGTGGGCGGACCGCATGCGGTTCGTGAGCGACACCACGACGTCGGAGTTCGTGGGCCGCGGGGAGGTGCTGATCGAGCGCACGGACCTCACCGCGGTCGGGGACAGCCTCCATTACGCGCCGAACGAGGGGAGGATCGCGCTGCGGGAGGAGCCGCAGGTGGAGACCGAGCGGGTCTTCCTCACCGCCGAGCGGATCGACCTGCGGCTCTCGGACGAGGACGAGATCGAGTCGTTGATCGCCGTAGGGAATGCGCGAACGATCCGCAAGGCGGACTCGATCCCCGCGGGGGTGCCCCCGGCGTTCGGCAACGTGAGCGAGAGCTCGTTCCTGGAGGGGGATTCCATCCACGTCGCCTTCGCCGGGGAGGAGATCGAGCGCCTGGTCGCGGCGGGGAGCGCGAAGAGCCTCAACTACTCGCGCGAGTCCGCTCCGGGGGCGGTCGAGACCTGGAGCGTCAACTACACGCTGGCCGACCGGCTCATCCTCAGCTTCGAGGGCGACACCCTCGAACAGGTGGTGGCGACCGGAGGACAGCGCGGGGTGTACCGCCAGGAGGAAGTGCGGGTCGGAGGGCCGGAGCGGCGTCCGAGCGAGCCGATCCCGCTGCCCGGCCTCGCCTCCGGCGCGGTGGCGCGCGGCAGCCGGCCGCGAAGGAGGCCTCGGCGATGAGCCCGACGGTGCAGGAGCAGGTCGTCCTTCCCGATGTCGAAATCCGGTCGGATTCCGTACTCCGCGCCGCGGATCTGGTGAAGCGGTACGGCAGGCGGGCCGTCGTCGACGGGGTGTCGCTGGAGGTCCATCCCGGGGAGATCGTCGGCCTGCTCGGCCCCAACGGCGCGGGCAAGACGACCACCTTCTACATGATCGTCGGGCTCATCCGCCACTCCAGGGGGCGGATCTTCCTCGACGGGGAGGAGATCACCGACGAGCCGATGTACCGCCGGGCGCGGATGGGGATCGGCTACCTCTCCCAGGAGCCTTCGGTGTTTCGCAAGCTGACCGTCGAGCAGAACATCTCGGCGATCCTCGAGACGTGCGGCATCGGCCGCCAAGAGCGCGGGGAGCGCCTCGAGACCCTCCTCGACGAGCTCGGCCTGCGCCGGGTGCGGAAGAACAAGGCGTACGCGCTCTCGGGCGGCGAGCGGCGCCGGCTGGAGATCACCCGCGCGCTGGTGACCCAGCCGCGCTACATGCTGCTGGACGAGCCGTTCGCTGGGGTCGACCCGATCGCGGTGGACGACCTGCAGGGAATCGTCTCGCGGCTCCGCGAGCGCGGGCTCGGGATCCTGATCACCGACCACAACGTGCGCGAGACGCTCGAGATCACCGACCGCGCCTACCTGCTGTACGACGGCGAAATCCTCAAGTCGGGCGACGCCGACACCCTGATCAACGATCCCGAGGCGAGGCGCCTCTACCTGGGCGAGGACTTCCGCCTCTGAGCCCCTCGGTACGCTCGGGCGGCGCTCCGCCGCCGGTTGCTATTCCGAATCCGATTCGATACGTTCGATCGCAGCTGGCACGGATCATGCTTCACTATTTCCGGCGAGCCGTCGCGAACGAGATTCGATCTTCCGTCACGGAACTCCACGGATGGCCCTTCGACAACAGCTGAACGTCCAGCAGAAGCAGGAGATGCGGATGAATCCGCGCCTGTACCAGGCGATGGATCTCCTGTATCTCCCGCTGCTGGAGCTCGAGCAGCACCTGAAGCAGGAGCTCACCACGAACCCCTTCCTGGAGATGGGGGAGCCCGAGGAGGAGTTCGCCGAGCAGGCCGAGGAGGAGGAGCGGGTCGAGGAGGAGGAGGAGATCGACTGGGAGGAGATCCTCATGGACGGCTTCGATTCCGGCTACCGGACCGCCTCCACCCGGGAGAAGCCCGACGAGGAGTATCGCCGACCGGTCCCGGAGACGACGGTCGACCTCTGGGATCACCTCCTCCAGCAGCTGTATCAGAACAACGGCTTCGAGGAGGAGGACCGCCGGGTGGGCGAGGAGATCATCGGCAACATCGACGACGACGGCTATCTCACCTGCTCGGTAGAGGAGATCGCCGAGAGCGTCGGCGTCGCCACCGGGCGGGTGGAGCGGGTGCTCGAGCGGATCCAGCGGTTCGACCCCACCGGGGTCGGCGCTCGCGACCTGCGGGAGACCCTCGTCATCCAGATTGCCGAGCGGTTGGGCACCGACAGCCTCCCCTACCGGATCGTGGACCGCCACTTCGAGGAGCTCTCCAGCCACAAGCTGCACGCCATCGCGCGCTCGATCGGGATCACCCCCAAAGAGGTCCAGGACGCCGCCGACACGATCGCTGGCTTCGACCCCAAGCCGGGGCGGAAATACGCCTCCGTCGAGACGAACTACGTCGTGCCCGACATCATCGTGGACGAGATCGACGGCGAGTACGTGATCTCGCTCAACGACGGCAACCTCCCCCAGCTCCGGATCAGCCGCACCTACCGGAAGCTCGCCCGGAACGGGGAGTTCAAGGGGGAGGCGAAGGAGTTCGCGAAGAGGAAGCTGAACAGCGCCAACTGGATCATCCAGGCGATCGAGCAGCGCCGCGACACGATGCGGAGGACGATGCAGGTGATCCTGGATCGCCAGCGGGAGTTCTTCGACAAGGGCGTCCAGCACCTGCGCCCGCTCACGCTGAAGGAGGTCGCCGACGAGATCGGGATGCACGAGTCGACGATCAGCCGGGTGACCAACGAGAAGTACGTCCAGACGCCCCGCGGCGTCTACCAGCTGAAGTTCTTCTTCTCGAGCGGCCTCTCGACCGACGAGGGGGCAGACATGTCTGCCCGCAGCGTGAAGGCGAGGATCGAGGAGCTGATCGAGGAGGAGGACCCGCAGGATCCCCACACCGACCAGGAGATCGTCGACGCGCTGAAGGAGCAGGGGATCCAGATCGCCCGGCGGACGGTGCAGAAATATCGGGACCAGATGGGGATCCTCTCCTCACGGTACCGAAAACGGGTGTAGGCCGCGCGAGCTTCGACTCTCCCCGCTTCCGCGCCGCGTCCGCGGCGGGGATCTTTCGTTTCCCGACAGGCATATTAGGATGTGAGCACGAGGGACGATACCGAATCCCCGATGGGAAGGAGTCCGCACCGATGCAGATCACGCTGACCGTCCGCCACGGAGAGGTGTCCGACACGCTGAAGGGGTACGTGCGGGACGAGGTCGAAGGGCTCTCGAAGTATTTCCAGCGCCTGGTGGAGGCGAACATCTTCCTGAATCAGGAGGGGCATCGACGGATCGCGGAGGTCCGGGTGCACACCTCGAACGACACCCACTTCGCGAGTTCCGAGGACGACGATTTCCGGACCGCGATCGACGACACGGTCGCGAAGCTGCGGCGACAGCTGAAGCGCCACAAGGGAAAGCTGAACAACCACGTCCCGAAGGAGGAGCGGGAGCGTATCTACGGCCAGGCCCCCACCCCGGGCGAGCCCGCGACGCCGGACGAGAGCGTGGCGCCGGAGAGCTGGCCCCGGATCTCGACCTCGGAGGCCACCGCCCGGCTGGAGAACTCCGGCGAGGAGGTGCTCGTCTTCGTGGACAGCGTGGACGGAGCGGTGAAGATCGCCCGGCAGGAGGGCGAGGAGATCCAGGTGGAGGAGGCCGACTCCTTCGAGATCGAAGAGTCCTGACCTTGGGAGCGATCACCGTCGCCGAGTTCCTGGAGCGGAAGGCGGACCCCCTCGCTCTCACCCTGCTCACCGAGGAGTCGACCACGACGAACCGGATCGTCTCCGAGGAGGTGATGAGCCCGGGCCTGGTGCTGGCGGGGTACGAGGAGCGGTTCAAGCACGAGCGTTCGCAGGTTCTCGGCGAGACCGAGATCAGCTACCTCCGCTCGCTCTCGGAGAGCGCTCGCAACGCGGCGATCGAGCGCTTCCTGGAGCACGAACTCCCCGTGGTCTTCATCACCAAGGGCCTCGAGCCCCCGCCCGGGCTCGTGGATCTCGCCAACGAGCGCGGAATCCCGGTCCTCTCCTCCGACCTCAAGACCGGCCGCTTCTACAACGCCATCCAGTCGTTTCTCGAGACGCAGTTCGCCCCGTCCACCAACATCCACGGGTCGCTGGCGGACGTCTACGGCGTGGGGCTTCTGTTCGTCGGGCGCAGCGGGATCGGGAAATCCGAGTGCGTCCTCGACCTGGTCGAGCGCGGCCACCGGCTGGTGGCCGACGACCAGGTGCACGTGGACCGGCGTACCGGGGGGGTGCTGATCGGCAAGAGCGAGGACGTCCTCGGCTTCCACATGGAGATCCGCGGGATCGGGATCATCGACATCCAGCGCCTGTTCGGCATCCGCGCCGTGCGGCTGCAGAAGCGGATCGAGGTCGTGGTCCGCCTCGAGCCCTGGGACGAGACGACGAACGTCGAGCGGGTGGGCATCGAGGAGGAGTTCACCGAAGTGCTCGGCGTGGAGGTGCCGCTGGTCCGCGTCCCCCTCAACCCGGGGAAGAACATCACCGTGATCGCCGAGGTGGTCGCCATGAACCACCTTCTGAAGTACTCGGGTCGCCACTCCGCCGATCGGTTCAACCGCCGGCTGATCGAGCAGATGCGGACCAAGGCGGAGACCGAGACGTACCTCGAAGAGGACTACGAGTGACGGAGCGCTGCGGGGTTGTGATCGCGCACGGCAGGCTGGCGGACGGCCTGCTCTCCGCCGTCGCACATGTGGTCGGGCCGCAGGAGAACCTGTGGGGGGTGTCGAACGACGGCAAGAGCGGAGAGGATCTGGCCGCCGCCGTCGCGGACCTCCTGGAGGAGCGCGGCGCAGGGCGCGAGGTGGTCCTCTTCAGCGATCTGGGCGGGGGATCCTGCGGACAGGTGTGCCGTCGGCTGCTGGCGGACGGGACCGTACGGGCGGTCTTCTTCGGCGCCAACCTTCCGATGCTCGTGGAGTTCGTCTTTCTCCAGGACCGACCCTTCGACGATTTCGTGGACGCGATGACCGAGAAGAGCCGGAGCGCCGTCGGAGTGCGCCGGTGAGCGTGCTGCTGTTCCGCGTCGACGAGCGGCTCATCCACGGCCAGGTGGTCGTCGGCTGGGCGCGGCCGCTGGACGCCGATCGGATCGTGGTGGTGGACGACGAGCTCGCCGATCAGCCGGTGGAACAGGAGATCTACCGAACCGGCCTGCCCGACGAGCTCGACGCCGACTTCTGGAGCGTGTCCACGGCGGCGGAGCGCCTCCCGGAGTTGATGGAGTCGGAGGGGGGGTCGGCGATCGTCCTGACCGAGGACGTGGAGACGATGTGGCGGCTGGCCGTCGAGGGGGTCCCGATCGGCGAGGTGAACATCGGCGGCATCCACGCCAGCGAGGGGCGACGGCGGGTCCTCCCCTACGTGTGCCTCGACGCGGAGGAGGCGCAGAGGATCCGCGATCTCGAGGCCGCCGGAGTCCGGGTGCACGCCCGGGACGTTCCCGGAGCGGCTCCGGTCCGGCTCATCGAGAGCGGCGTTTGAGCGGGATCGAGGTCGGGCTCCTCGTCCTCTTCGGGGCGGTGGTGTTCCTGGACACGTGGCCGGCGGTCCAGACCATGATCTCGCGCCCCCTCGTGGTGGGCCCGGTGGTCGGATGGATCCTGGGCGAGCCGGCCGCGGGAGCGTTCTGGGGTGCGGTCTTCGAGACGCTCTACCTGGGATCGATGCCCGTCGGCGCCTCGCGGGTGCCGGACGCCGGGCTGGCGTCGCTGGTGGGGACGGTGGTGGCGATCCAGGGTCGGCTCGATGGCGTCGAGGCGGCCGTGCTCGCGGTGGGATTCGGGTTGGCGGCGGGCGTCGCCGGGGAGCGAGTGGACCGCTGGCACCGGACGTGGAACGGACGCACCGCCGAGAGGATCGCCCGCTCGGTGGCCGGCGGGGACCCGGACGCTCCGGGCCGGGGGATCGTCGTCGCCCTGTTGAGGGGAGGCGCCTTCGGTGCGGTCCAGACCGCGGTGGCGGTCGCGCTGGCCCTGGCGGCGCTCGATCTGGTGGAGACCACCTGGGTCGCGGGTCGGCTGCCCACCTGGATCGTACGGGTGGTGGCGGTGGCCGCGGCCGCGATGGCCGGAGCGCGGCTCTTCGTCCGGCAGCGGATCCATCGAATCGCCTGGAGCGCCGGGCTGGTCGCGGGCGCGCTGGTGGCGTGGGGGGCGGCGTGAGGGAACGGCTCCGGATCCCCCGCCCCGGCCGGCGCGAGCGCGGTCGGATCGCCCTCCGGGCCACGCTGCTCCAGTCGGTGTGGAACTTCGAGACGCTGCAGGGGGTCGGTTTCGCCTGGTCGCTGCTTCCCGGGCTTCGCGCTCTGTACCCCGATCGAGCCGAGCGCGCCCGCCGTCTGGAGAGCTACCTCGAGGTTTTCAACAGCAACCCGTACCTGGCGACCCTGGGGCTGGGCGTCGCGCTCCGGATCGAGGCGGAGGTGGCGCGGGGGGCCGCGGGCGCCGAGCGGCGGGTGAGCCGGCTTCTCCGTGCGCTCCGGGGCTCGCTGGGCGCCATCGGAGACGAGCTGTTCTGGGCGGGATGGAGGCCGGCGCTCGGGGTGTCTGCCGCGGTGGTGGCGCTGGGCACCCGCTCGGTGTGGCCGGCGGTCGTGTTCCTCGTCGGCTTCAACGTACTCGCCCAGGGAGTGCGGGTGGCGGGGGTCCGGGCCGGCTACGCGAGCGGCGCGGGGATCGCGCGCGTGCTCCAGGACCCGTTCTGGCGTCGGGCCACCCGCGTCGCGCGGCTCGTGGGAGCCGCCGGCGCGGGTGCGGCCGCGGGAGCGGGTGTCGTGTGGGCCCTGCTCGGTGGCGACGGGGCGGGGGTGGCGGTATTTTTCCTGCTCGTCGTCCTGCTGGGCCTCGTGGGTTTGCGCGTGGAGACCCGGTACCGACTGCCGGCTCCGTCGCTGGCCCTCCTCGCCGCCTTGATCCTGCTCAGCGCCCTGTTCAGCGCATCCAAGGGAGCCCTGCCCTGATGGCCTCGACTCACGAGGCAGAAGTCGAGATCCGGAACCGGCTCGGGCTGCACGCTCGGCCCGCGGCGCACTTCGTCCGGTGCTCCTCGCGTTTCGACTCGGACGTGTACGTGCTGCGCGACGGCGTGGAGATCAACGGGAAGAGCATCATGGGGGTGATGATGCTCGCCGCCGAGCAGGGGGCGCGGCTCCGGATCCGCGCGGAGGGAGAGGACGCGGAGGAGGCGGTGAGCGCGCTGGTGGAGCTCGTCGAGCGCGGGTTCGACGAGGACGACGAGGGTCGTCCGATCGGCAACGGCGCAGCCGGGTCCACGGGCTGACGGGGGTCACCGTGGCGGAAGAGACCATCCATCACGGCCAGGGTGTCTCCGAGGGGATCGCCTACGGCCCGGCTTTCCTCATCTCGCCCGATCACCTGCGCGTGCCGCGCCGGGAGATCGAGCCGACCGAGGTCGCCGGCGAGATCGAGCGGTTCGAGAGCGCGGTGGAGGAGGCCAGGGACGAGATCCACCGGGTTCGGGAGGCCCTGTCGTCGGCCGAGAAGAGCGAAGAGGCCGCGATCTTCGACACCCATCTCCTGATTCTGGAGGACGCGGAGCTGCTCGACTCCATCCGGGATCGGATCCGCTCCGACCGCGTCAACGCCGAGTACGCCTTCCGGGCCCGGATGATCCAGGCCACATCCCACCTCGAGAGGAGCGAGGACGCCTACCTGCGCGATCGCGTGCGCGATCTCCGCGACGTGGAGCACCGCGTGATCCGCACCCTGCTGGGGGTGCGCGAGTCCGGGCTGGGGGATCTGGTGCAGAACGCGATCCTGGTCGCCCACGATCTGCCGGCCAGCCTCACGGCCGGGCTCGACCGGGACCGCATCCTCGGCTTCGCCACCGAGGTGGGAGGCCCCAACAGCCACACCTCGATCCTCGCTCGCGCCCTGGAGATCCCCGCGGTCATCGATCTCGGCCCGATCCTCCACCACCTCGAGGACGGGGAGCCGATCATCGTCGACGGACGCGAGGGGCTGCTCGTCCAGCATCCGACGGAGGAGACGCTCGCGGAGTACGAGCGGCGCCGGGCGAAGATCGAGCGGAAGCGGGCCCAGTGGGTGAGCCTCGCCGACGCGCCGGGCGTCACCGCCGACGGCATCGAGCTCGAGTTCCTGGCCAACGTGGACTTTCCGCGGGAGATCCAGTCCGCCCGGGCCTTCGGCTGCGACGGGGTGGGGCTGTACCGGACCGAGTACCTCTTCCTTCAGAGCGGGGGAGAGCCCGCCGAGGAGGATCAGCTCTCCGTCTATCGCCGGATGGTGGAGCAGATGGAGGGTCGCCCGGTCACGATCCGGACGATCGATCTCGGGGGAGACAAGCTGCTCGGGGGGATGGAGCCGGAGGAGAACCCGTTTCTCGGGTGGAGGGCGATCCGCTACTGCCTGGACCGCCCCGACGTGTTCCGCGCCCAGATCCGCGCGATCCTGCGTGCCGGCGAGGCCGGGCCGGTGGCCGTCATGATTCCCATGCTGACCACCCTGAAGGAGGCGGACGCCGCGCTCGAGCAGATCGCGGCGGCGAGAGAGGAGCTCGAGGCCGAGGGGGTGGACGGCGCCGACACGGTGCAGGTCGGCGCGTTGATCGAGACGCCGGCCGCCGCGCTTCTGGCCGAAGCCTTCGCCGAGCGCTTCGACTTCCTCTCGCTCGGAACGAACGATCTCATCCAGTACGCCCTCGCCGTGGATCGGGGCAATCGCCGGATCTCCCATCTCTTCCAACCCTTCCACCCCGGGGTGCTGAAGCTGATCGACGCCACCGTCCGCGCCGGGCGCAGTCGGGAGACGAAGGTGTCGGTGTGCGGCGAGATGGGGTCGAACTCCCGGGCCGCGGCGGTGGTGCTCGGGCTCGGGCTACGCTCCTTCAGCATGGTCCCGGCCCGGATTCCCCGCGTGAAGCAGGTGCTCGGCAGAATCGAGATCGAGGAGGCGGAGGAGGTGGCGAGGGAGGCGCTCGAGGCGACCGACTCCGACGCCGTCCGGGAGCTGATCGACGAGCGGCTCGGGAAGCGGTTCGAGCACGGCCCCGCGGGTGTGGGGTGAGCTCCGGGGAGACGGCCGACCGGATCGAACGGTGGCGGGAGCGCGAAGCCGCGCTCGACCGCGGCGACATGCGCGGCCACGTAGCGGGGTTCCCCGACCAGCTGGCGCGTGCGATCGAGGCGGCGGCGGAGTTCGCTCGCGAGCTCGAGGCCGGGAAGATCCCGCGCGCGATCGCGGTGGTCGGCATGGGGGGCTCGGCGATCGGAGGGGACCTGGTGGCCGCCGCCTCGGAGGAGCGGCGCCACCTCCCCCTCGTCGTCGTGCGCGGCTACGACCTCCCGTCCTGGATCGATCAGGACGCCCTGGTGATCGCCTCCTCCTACTCCGGAAACACCGAAGAGACCCTGTCGGCCTACGGCGTCGCCCGGGAGCGGGGATCCCGCACCGTCGCGATCACCTCCGGGGGGGAGCTCGCCGAGCGGGCCGGAGAGAACGACGACCCGATCCTGGCGCTTCCGGAGGGGTTTCCGCCCCGGGCGGCGGTGGGATGGTCGTTCGCCGGGTGCGCCATGGTGGCGGCCCGCCACGACCCGGGGCTCGATCCGGAGGCCGAGGCCGACCGCGTCCGCGCCGCCGCCGAGCGGCTGCGGCCGTGCCCGGGGGAGTGGCTCGCCTGGGACGGCGACAACCCGGCGCTGGAGATCGCCGCCGGCCTCGAGAACCGGATCCCGGTCGTGTACGGAGGGCATGCGATCTCGGTGGCGGCCGCGCTCCGGTGGAAGTGCCAGCTGAACGAGAACGCCAAGATGCTCTGCTGGCACGGCGCGTTGCCCGAGCAGAACCACAACGAGATCGCGGGGTTCGAGGGGACCTCGCCCGGCCCGGCCGGCCGGCTGGCCCTCGTGCACCTGGAGACGCCCTGGGACGATCCCCGGCTGTCCCGGAGGTTCGCGTTCCTGCGGGAGTACTGCGAGGGCCGGGTCGCCGGCCAGCACCGGGTGGAGGCCCGGGGCGACGATCCGCTGACCGGGATGCTCTGGTTGTGCCACCTGGGGGACTGCGCTAGCTTCCTGGCCTCCGTGATCACGGGGAACGATCCCACCCCGGTGGCTCCCATCGAAAGCCTCAAGCGAGCGCTTCGCGACCGGGGATCCGAGCCCGTCACCGAGGAGTCCGCGTGAAGATCGTCATCCCCGCCGCCGGGCAGGGGACCCGCCTGCGCCCCCACACCTGGTCCCGTCCCAAGGTGATGCTCCCGGTGGCCGGCCGGCCGATCATCGGGCACATCCTGGCGGACGTGGCCCCGCTGGAAGCCGAGGAGATCCGGCTCGTCGTCGGCTACGGCGGGGAGTCGGTCGAGGCGTACGCCCGCGAGGCGTTCCCCGACCTGCCGATCCGGGCCGTATGGCAGGAGCGGCAGCTCGGCCTGGGCCACGCCGTCCTGGAGGCCCTCGACGAGGGCGATCGCGATCCGGTCCTGGTGGTGCTGGGGGACACGATCTTCGACGTGTCCTACCGCGACGTGATCCAGAGCGGGGATCACGTGCTGGGCGTCCGCCCGGTTCCCGACCCCGAGCGATTCGGCATCGTCGAGCTGGCGGACGACGGGAACCGGATCGTCCGGCTGGTGGAGAAGCCCACCGACCCGCCGACCGACCTCGCCCTCGTGGGGCTCTATTTCCTGCAGGAGGCGGCCCTTCTCCGCGACGCCATCGAGGAGCTCGTCGCCGGCGACCGACGCACCCGGGGAGAGTATCAGCTGACCGACGCGCTCCAGAGCCTGATCGACGCCGGCGAGCGTTTCGTCCCCTGCGAGATCGGCGACTGGTTCGACTGCGGAAAGCCCGAGACCCTTCTCTCGACCAATCGCGCCCTGCTCGAACGCGAGTCCCCCGGGATCCCGGACGGTCTCGAGGGGGCCTGCGCCACGATCGTGTCCCCCGTGTTCGTGGGCCCCGACTGCGTGATCGAGCGCGCGGTGGTGGGCCCCCACGTCTCGGTCTCCCGCGGTGCGACGATCCGCGACTCGGTGGTGCGAGACGCGATCGTGGGACCCGGCGCGCTCGTGGAGAGGGTGGTGCTGGAAGACTCGATCCTCGGCCCCGACGTACGGGTGCGGGGCCGCGCCCGAAGCCTCGACCTCGGCGACGACTCGAAGCTCACCTGGTGAGCGGGTCGACGCGACAACCCTAGAGGGGGAGAACGCTCACGTGCGCACGGACCGCTACCTCTTCACCTCGGAGTCGGTGACCGAGGGTCATCCCGACAAGATCGCCGACCAGATATCCGACGCCGTGCTCGACGCCGCCCTCGCGGACGACCCCACGAGCCGGGTCGCCTGCGAGACGCTGGTCACGACCGGGCTCGTCATGGTCGCCGGGGAGATCACCACCGAGGCGTACATCCCCGTGTCGGAGGTGGCGCGCGAGACGATCCGGGAGATCGGCTACACGGACGCCGAGATGGGATTCGACTACCAGACGTGCGGCGTTCTCGTCTCCCTCGACCAGCAGTCGCCCGACATCAGCCGGGGCGTCGACCGGGAGGGGGCCGGCGACCAGGGGATGATGTTCGGCTACGCGACCGAGGAGACCGACGACCTGATGCCGCTGCCGATCTCGGTGGCCCACGACCTGACCCGCCGGCTGGCGGAGAAGCGGAAGGACGACACCCTCCCCTGGGTCCGCCCGGACGGGAAGAGCCAGGTGACCGTGGAGTACGACGACGGGGTCCCGAAGGAGATCAAGACGGTCGTGATCTCCACCCAGACCGCCGGCGAGGACGTGGTGCACCCCGACGACATCCAGGAGAGGATCCACGAGGAGGTCATCCACCCCGTCCTCCCGGACGGGCTGTACGATCCCGACGAGCTGGTGGTGCACGTCAACCCGACCGGCCGCTTCGTGATCGGCGGGCCGATGGGGGACGCCGGCGTGACCGGCCGCAAGATCATCGTGGACACCTACGGTGGAGTGGGCCGCCACGGCGGCGGCGCCTTCAGCGGGAAGGACCCCACCAAGGTGGACCGCTCCGGAGCCTACGCGGCCCGATGGATCGCCAAGAACCTCGTCTCTTCGGGGCTCGCCCGTCAGTGCGAGGTCCAGATCGCCTACGCGATCGGCGTGGCCGACCCGGTGAGCGTGATGATCGACACCTTCGGCACCGGCCGCCGCCCCGACGCCGAGCTGGCGAGCCTGGTTCTGGACAACTGGGACCTGCGTCCCCGGAGCATCATCGCCGAGCTCGACCTGCAACGACCCATCTATCGGAAGACCGCCGCCTACGGACATTTCGGACGCCCCCCCGAGAACGGGTTCTTCACCTGGGAGCGGACCGACCACACCGACGCCCTGGCGGAGGCCGCCGCATGACTCGAGAGAGGGAGAGATCGAGGGAGAAGAAGACGACCGCCCACCCGGTACCGTGCGACATCCAGGACGTCGGCCTCGCCGACCGGGGCGCCCTGCGAACCGAGTGGGCGCGCCGGAACATGCCCGTGCTCCAGCGGATCGGCGACCGGTTCGAGGAGGAGAAGCCGATCTCGGGGATCCGGGTGTCGGCGTGCCTGCACGTCACCACCGAGACCGCGAACCTGATGATCGCGCTGCGTCGCGGGGGAGCGGAGATCGCGCTGTGCGCGTCCAACCCGCTCTCCACCCAGGACGACGTGGCGGCCCATCTCGTGCGCGACCACGGGATCCGGGTGTACGCCATCAAGGGAGAGGACGACGACACCTACTACGACCACGTCCGCGCCGCGCTGGCGCACCGCCCGCACGTGACCATGGACGACGGCGCCGACGTCGTGGGGGCCCTCCACATGATCGGCCTCGAGCGGTACGACGACCTCCATCCGGTCGTCCGCGACTGGGCGACCGGACTCGACGAGACGGAGCGGAGGGCGATCGTCGAGGGCGTGACCGCATCGACCGAGGAGACGACCACCGGCGTGATCCGCCTGAAGTCGATGGAGCGATCGGGCGTCCTGCTCTTCCCGGTGATCGCGGTGAACGACTCGCGGACGAAGCACCTGTTCGACAACCGCTACGGCACCGGCCAGTCCACGATCGACGGGATCCTGCGGGCGACCAACGTGCTGCTGGCCGGATCGAACGTGGTGGTGGCGGGCTACGGCTGGTGCGGCAAGGGGGTCGCCAAGCGCGCCGCCGGGCAGGGGGCCCGGGTCATCGTGACCGAGGTCGACCCGCTCAAGGCCCTCGAGGCGAACATGGACGGCTTCTCGGTGATGCCGATGGCCGAGGCGGCGAAGATCGGCGACGTCTTCGTCACGGTGACCGGCGACATCGATGTCATCCGGAGGGAGCACTTCGAGGCGATGAGGGACGGCGCGATCGTCGCCAACAGCGGCCACTTCAACGTGGAGATCGACCTCGACGCCCTGGGCGAGATGGCGCAGGGAAGGCGGGAGGTGCGCGACTTCGTCGAGGAGTACGATCTGGGCGGGAAGCGGATCTACGTGCTGGGGGAGGGGCGGCTGATCAACCTCGCCGCCGCCGAGGGGCACCCCGCCAGCGTGATGGACATGTCCTTCGCCAACCAGTCGCTGGCGTGCGAGCACATCGTGAAGCATCCGGACGAGCTGGAGGAGGGCGTGCAGCCCGTCCCGGAGCTGATCGACAAGCGGATCGCGGAGCTGAAGCTGGCGTCGCTGGGGGTGGAGATCGACGAGCTCACCCCGGAGCAGGCGGAGTACCTGGCGAGTTGGGAGATGGGGACCTGAAGCGTGGGTCCTCGACCGGATTCGGAATCGCCTCCGGCGGCTTGTGTGGCCCGACCAGCCCGAGTATGTTCGGCTTTCCGGACCCCGAAAGGAGCCGCCGTGGAAGACATCATCGAAGTAAAGGTCGCCAGCCTCGGCATCGACTCCTCGACCCAGTCCCCGATCGTCATCCTGAAGGAGAAGGAGGGCGAGCGGTATCTCCCGATCTGGATCGGGCCGAGCGAGGCGAGCGCGATCGCGACCGAGCTGGCCGGCGTGAAGTTCTCGCGCCCCCTCACCCACGACCTGATGAAGAACATCGTGCGCGCGCTGCACGGCGAGCTCTCCCAGGTCGTCATCGCGGCGCTCAAGAACAACACGTACTACGCGCAGGTGTTCGTCCAGAACGACGAGGACGTGGTCTCGATCGACGCCCGTCCGAGCGACTCGATCGCGCTCGCCCTTCGCCTCGACGCGCCGATCTACGCGGCCGAGGACCTGCTCGACCACACCGCCGCGGACGTGGGCGAGGTCGAGGAGGAGGGGTACGACGCGGAGGATCTCAAGGATTATCTCCGCCGGATGAACCCCGAGGATTTCGGACGGTTCAGCCTGTAGACAACCGACTCGCTCGCAGGAGGATGGAGGCTTCGACATGACGTAACGCGCTAGATCCCTTCGAGGTGCCCGCCGCGCGGCCGACGGCCGTTCGAACAGCGGCGGGAGAATAGGGAATTGCGGTGCGACTCCGCAGCGGCCCCGCCACCGTGAGGGACGGGAGGCTCGACCTCTCTCGCCCGAGCCGGGAGACCTGCCTCGAAGCCGGTTGCTGACGATCCTTCGCGGGAGGGATCCGGCGACACGCCCGGGACGATCCGGTCGCGACGCCCGTCTTCCGCCGAAGGAGACGGGCTTTTTCTTTTTCTCGACCGGGAGACCGGGATGACGCCGTTCCTTCGCACCTCGCACACCCCGCTGCGGCTCGTCCCGCCACGCGTCGCTGCGCTCGTGGCCACGCTGCTCGTCGGGTGCGGGTCTCCGGAGCCGTCTCCCGAGGCGGACAACCCACGGCGAGCCGCCTCCGCGGCCGTCTCCGTCATCGACGACGCCGGGCGCACGGTGCGTCTCTCCCGCCCCGCGCGTCGGGTGGTCTCGCTGGTGCCGAGCGTCACCGACGTGATCCTCGCCCTCGACGCCGGCTCCAGCCTGGTGGCCCGCACCCGCTACGACCGCGCTCCCGAGCTCTCGAACCTGCCGAGTCTCGGAGGGGGGCTCGATCCGGGGCTCGAGGGCCTGATCGCCCTCGACCCCGATCTCCTGTTCGCGTGGAACGCCCGGCGTGACCGCGGGCTGGGGAGGCTGGCCGGGCACGGAATCGCTCTCTACCGGGCCGACATCCAGGACACCACCGACCTGTACGCCACGATCGACCGGGTCGGGACGCTGATCGGCAGGAACGCGGCGGCGGACAGCCTCGCGGAGGCGGTGCGGGACTCGCTGGCCGCGGTGGCGGCGGACGCCCGGGGCGTTCCCCGCCCGCCGGTCCTCTACCTGATCCCCGGAGACCCCCCCCGGACGGCGGGATCCGAGACCTTCGTCGCCCAGGCGATCGCCGTGGCGGGGGGGCGGAGCGCGTTCCCGGAGCTCCGGGAGGGGTGGCCGGCGGTGTCGCTCGAGACGATCCTGGAGCGAAGCCCCGAGGTGGTCGTGCTGCCCCGGGGGCCGGGACTCCCCGACCGGGCCTCGCTCGCCGAGCGGCCGGGCTGGTCGCGGCTCGAGGCGGTCCGGGAGGGACGGGTGGTGGAAGTCGACGCCGACCTGTTCGCCCGCCCGGGTCCCGGCCTCCCCGGGGCGGCCCGCGATCTTCAGCGCTCGCTGCGGCGGGCGACGGGCCGGTGAGGCGGGGGGCAAGCGCCTTCGCCGCCCTCGTGGCGACGGTCGTCGCGGCCCTCGCGCTGAGCCTGTGGCTCGGCGCGGTGGGGCTCGGCTTCGCGGAGACCGCCGCCGCCCTCGCCGGCCGCGGCGACGCGAGCGCGGTGGCGATCGTGCGCGACCTCCGGCTGCCGAGGGCGCTTCTGGCCGCCCTCGTCGGCGGGGCGCTCGCGCTGGCGGGCGCCACCTTCCAGGCCCTGCTCCGGAACCCCCTGGCGGAGCCCTACGTGCTCGGGGTCTCCAGCGGCGCCGCGGTGGGCGCGGTCGCCGCGATCGGCGCCGGCGTCGCCGCGGCCGGCCCGTGGGGGGTGCCCGCGGGGGCCTTCGTCGGCGCCCTGGCGGCGATCCTCCTGGTGCTCCGGATCGGCACGAGCGCCGGGCGCGGCCTTGACGTCCGGGTGCTGCTGCTGGCGGGCGTGGTGGCCGGCACCTTCTTCAACGCCTGCGTGCTCCTTCTGCTGTCGTTCCAGGAGGTGGACGCCTTCCGCTCGGCCCTCTTCTGGATGATGGGGAGCCTCGCGGGCGCGAGCTGGCCGGGGGTCGCGCTGCTGGCGGTGGCGTGCGGAGCCGCCCTCGCGGCGCTGCTGGGGCTCGCCCGCGCCTTCGACCTTCTCGCGATCGGCGAGGAGACCGCGGCGCATCTCGGGACCCCGGTGGTGCGGGTCCGCCGCGCCGCCTACCTGATCGCCAGCCTGCTGACCGCGTCCGCCGTGGTCGTGGCCGGCGGGATCGGCTTCGTGGGTCTCGTGGTGCCTCACGGAGTCCGCATGGTGTGGGGAGGTGGCCACCGCTTCCTGCTGCCGGCGTCGTTCCTCGCCGGCGCCGCCTTCCTGCCCCTCGCCGACCTCGCCGCCCGCACGGTGGCGGCTCCGGGGGAGCTTCCCCTGGGCGTGGTGACGGCGTTCGTCGGGGTGCCCTTCTTCGTCTGGCTGCTGCGCCGCTACACCCTCGAGGCCGCGTGGTGAGCCGGGGCGGAGACCCCCGGGACGAGGCGTGGCGCGTCACGGGCCTGCGGTTCCGGTATCCGGGAGCGGAGCGGGACGCGGTGGCCGACGCGAACCTGCATGTCTCCACGGGGGAGATGGTCGCGGTGCTGGGCCCCAACGGGGCGGGGAAGTCGACCCTGCTGCGGCTCCTGCTCGGAGCCCTCGAGCCCGGCGCGGGACGCGCCGAGCTCCTCGGCCGGCCGCTCGGGTCGTGGAGCCCCCGCGAGCGGGCCCGCGCCGTCGGGGTGCTGCCCCAGCACGAGACCCCGGCGTTCCCGGTCACCGTGGGCGAGCTCGCCGCCATGGGCCGCTATCCCCATCTCGGACGGTGGCGCGGTCCGGGCCCGGAGGATCGGCGGGCGGTCCGGAGGGCGCTCGAGCGGTGCCGGGTGGACCACCTGGTGGAGCGTCCCTTCGCCACCCTCTCCGGCGGAGAGCGGCAGCGCGCCCGCCTCGCCCGGGCGCTCGCCCAGGAGCCCGCCGCCCTCGCCCTCGACGAGCCGACCGCTTCCCTCGATATCGCCTACGAGATGGAGATCTGGGAGCTGCTGCGGGAGCAGGCCGGGCTCGGCCGCGCCGTGCTCCTCACGACCCACCACCTGAACCTCGCCGCCCGATACGCCGACCGGCTCGTCCTGCTCGACCGGGGACACGTGGTGTCCGTCGGCGACGCCGGGGCGGTCCTCGACGAGGAGATTCTCGAGGAGGTATACGGATGGCCGGTCCGCGTGACCGAGCACGACGAAGCGCCGGGGCGGGCGACGCCGCAGGTGGTGCCGCTTCGCCCCTTCGAATCCAATCCCCCGTTCCGCCGAAAGGAGACCCCGTGAGAGAACTCGCTCGCGCCGCCGTCGTGATCGCCCTCCTGACGAGCACGGCGGCCCCGGCCCTCGCCCAGGAGACCGACGGGGCGGCCGACTCGCTCCCCCTGGTCCGCGTCCCGGAGATCGTGGTCACCGCCACCCGGAGTCCGGTGCCCCGGGTGGAGATCGGCAGCGCCATCTCGGTGGTGAGCCGCGACGAGATCGAGCGGCGGCAGTACCGGGTCGCCGCCGAGGCGCTGCGCCAGCTCCCCGGCGTCGCCGTCGCCCGGGCCGGGGGCCCCGGCGGACAGACGTCCGTCTTCCTCCGAGGAGCGGCCTCGGAGCACACCCTGGTGCTGGTCGACGGGGTGGAGATGAACGATCCGAGCGCGCCCGCCGGAGCGTACGACTTCGCCAACCTCTCGCTCCACGACGTCGAGCGGATCGAGGTGCTGCGGGGCCCCCAGTCGACCCTGTACGGATCCGCCGCCATGGGAGGGGTGGTGCAGCTCTTCACCCGGCGGGGCGATCCGGAGGAGCGGGCGAGCCTCCGCGTGGAGGCGGGGACCTTCGGGACCTGGCGCTCGACCGCCGCTGCGTCGGGCGGCGCGGGCTCGGTCCGGTGGGCCGGCTCGGCGACCCGGCTGGAGACGGAAGGGATCAGCGCCAATCCTGCGGAGACGGGAGCGGCGGAGGACGACCACGACCGGGTTACCGGGTTCTCCGGCCGTCTCGACTGGAGCCCGGATCCCGCGCTGGCGCTCGCCTTCACCCTCCGGGGGCACGACACCGAGACCGGCCTCGACCAGGGCGGCCCCGCCGGGGACGACCCGAACTTCCGGATCCGGACCGACGAACTGACGGTACGGGCCCGCGCCCGCTGGCGGTCCGCCGAGCGGTGGGAGCAGGATCTGACGGTCGCCCTGGCGCGGCACGACCGGGAGAGTTCCGACGAGGTGGATTCCGCCCGTCCGCAGACGCGCTCGCGGGGATCGTTCGAGGGCGAGCGGTGGGAGGTCGAGTGGCTCCACGAGTTGGAGACGCCGCTCGGACGGTTGAGCGGAGGCCTCGAGCACGAGCGGGCGTCCGCGGAGTCGCGCTTCCGCTCGGAGGGTCCCTTCGGACCCTTCGAGAGCGAGTTCCCGGAGGAGGAGGCCTCCATCACGGGAGCGTTCCTGCAGCACCGCGGCGAGCTGCGGGATCGGCTCCACTGGAGCGTGGGCGCGAGGGTCGACGACCACGAGCGGTACGGTTCGGCCGCGACGTGGCGGGCGGCGCCCACTCTGCGGTTCCCCCGTTCCGGAACCCGGATCCGGGCGAGCTACGGCACCGGTTTCAAGGCCCCCTCCCTCTTCCAGCTCTTCGACCCGGGCTTCGGCAATCCGGACCTGGAGCCGGAGGAGAGCGCGGGGTGGGACGTGGGGGTGGAGCAGAGCCTCGCCGGAGAGAGGGTCTCCCTCTCGGCGGCGTGGTTCGGGACCGATTACGAGGAGCTCGTGCGCTTCTCCTTCCCCGACGGGTTCGCCAACCTGGGCGCGGCCCGCGTCCGGGGACTCGAGGCCTCCGTCTCCACTCTGCCCCGGGACGACGTGCGGATCTCCGCGGACTACACCTGGACCGACGCCGAGATCGCCACCGGGCGGGACGACGGCCTCCCGCTGCTTCGTCGTCCCCGGCACGCGGCCGATCTGGCGGTGGAGTGGGCCCGCCCACGTGGCTCGGCCGCGCTTCTGCTCCGGTGGGTGGGAGAGCGGGACGACCTCGACTTCACGAAGAGCCCCGGCGAGCGGGTGACGCTCGACCCGTACTGGCTCGTCCGCCTCACGGGATCCGCCCGGATCGGGGCGAACCTGCGGCTCTTCGCCCGCGTGGAGAACCTGCTGGACGAGGAGTACGTCGAGATCCTCTTCTTCCGGACCCCCGGGCGAGCCCTCTACGCGGGCGTGGAGGCGGAGCTTTAGGCGACTCCGTGGACGCTCCCCTGGGCGCTCCCTAACTTTCCCGGTCGATGTGCTCCCTTCCAGCCGTCCGACGGGCGTCGCTCGTTCCGCTCGCGCTCCTCCTCCTTCCGGGCCCCGCCGCGGGGCAGGAGCCCGACTCCATTCCGGAGGTCGCCGACACGCTCGGTGCTCCCCGTGACACGCTGGAGCTTCCCAGGGGGAACCCCCGTCTCACCTGGCTCGGGGACACGCTCCCGCCCGCCGACACGCTCATGCCGAAGTTCTCTCCTTTGCCCGAGGTGTGGGCCGACAGCCTCGTCGATCCCTACACCCTGGACCGGCCCGGGGCGTGGCCCGAATGGGTGCTGAGCGGCGACGAACTGGTGGGGCGCGGAGCTTTCAACCTGCTCGACGTTCTCCAGAGCGAGGTTCTGCTGCTCGGAAACGATTTCGGGGGGGCCGGATTCCCTGCGTTCTTCGGCTCGGCGCACGGATCTTGGACCAACGTCCAGGTGGTCGTCGACGGCGTGCCCGTCGGTCATCCCCTGACCGCCGGCTGGGACCTGAGGCGGCTTCCGGTGGAGGCGATCGCGAGGATCGCGTGGTATCCGGGCCCCCAGGGAGCCGCGTGGGGCGGCAGCGGTGCCGGCGGGGTCCTGGAGATCACCACGCGGCGCCATCTGGCCCCCACCGCCCGATCCATGCTGGGCTTCCTGGCCGGCTCGGCCGACGCCCAGGCATTTTCCGGCTATTTCGGTCGTTCGATCACCCGGCGGGGGACTCTTTTCCTGGCCGCCAACTTCGACGACACCGAAGGGGCCGCGAACCTCGGGGGCGGCCGCGAGGACTTCACCCGCAACCAGCTCGTGGCGAAGGCGGGATGGCGTCTCGCCGACGGGCACCGGGTCGAGGTGTCCCGCTTCAGCGACGGCCTGAGCGGGGACGCCTCGCGTGCGAACGTGGTGGGGACCGAGGACCAGGACGCATCTCTCCTCCATCTCTTCTACAAAGGCGAGATCGGTCCGGTGGCTGCGCGCGCGCGCTACTGGAGCCAGGAGCTGGACATCGGAAGCAACTTCGAGTTCCTCGAAGAGCCGGGGCTGGTCGGCGACTCCGACCGCTCCGGCTCGCGAATCGATGTCTCCTGGAGCGAGGCGGGGTGGTTGGGGTGGGCCTCGGCGGCGCGCGAGGAGGAGCGGGTGGACTCGAGCCATCCGGCGTTCCTCGCCACCGGCGGGGAGAACCTGCTCGAGCCGCCGGAGGCGGGGGATTCGGGGTCGCCGCGACTCGTCAACCCGAGGGAGCGTGTCGAATGGGGAGGGGGTCTGGGGTGGCACGGTTCCGACCGGCGCTGGGGGGCGAACCTGGCGATTCGACGGGTCGACTGGGGGGAGGCCGCCGGCAGCGCGACGAACTGGCAGCTGGAGGCGGTCGGGCGACCGGTGGAGCGGCTGACGGTCCGAGGGGCGGTGGGCGCCGCCCATCGACCGGCGGAGTTCATCGGACAGGCTCTCCTCGAGAGCTTCGCCTTCCAGGGCTTCGAGATCCACCCGGGGCAGCCGAGCGATCCCGGCCAGCTCGAGCGATGGAGCGGTTGGCGGGTGGAGGCGGCGTGGAGCGCGCCCGGATGGCGGATCGCGGCCCGTGCCTACGGGGCCGCAGGGGAGGACGCCTTCCTGTGGGTGCCGCCGGGCGCCTGGCTCCACTTCGATCCGGCGTCCCCCGAGGTCCGGCTGGGAGAGCTGCCGTTCAACACCTTCGACGTGGTGAACCTGTCGATCTCCGGGTTCGAGGGCGAGATCGTCGCTCCCCTCCCGTGGCTCGACCTGGAGGCCCGGATCCAGGGTCGGCACCTGTCGAACACCGAGGAGCTGACCGGCCGCCAGATCCCCTTCGTTCCGGAGAATCAGGCCGTGGTCCAGCTTCGTTCCGCTTCCCGGTTTTTCCCGAGCCGGGACCTTCTGCTCGAGGCCCGGCTCACCGGCCGTTTTGTGGGCGAACGATCCGTCCTCGACGAAGACGAGCCGCTTCCGGAGCACTTCGTTGCCGATCTTCTCGTGCAGGGAACCGTGATCAACTTCACGATCTTCGTGTCCTTCAAGAACCTCGCCGGTACCCTCTACCGCTCCGAGGAGGAGTTCCTGCTGCCCCAACGGGAGGGGTACTTCGGGGTGGTGTGGCGCTTCCGGGAGTGAATCCCTGCGGGGACCGGGGCCGACTGTAGCCGCAGCGCCGGCACCCGGATAACTTTGTTCTCCGTCGCGAACGCCACTCTCCATTGTCGAAAAGAAAGGATCCGAGCATGTCCCCTATCCGACCATCGGTCGCAGCTCTCGCCCTCCTTCTCGCCGTGAGCGCCTGCGGCGGTTCGGAGGAGGCCGCCGACGAAACCCCGGCGGTGGTCGACAGCGCCGAGATGCAGCGTGCGGCGGTTCGCACCATTCGCGCCGGCATGAGCCAGGAAGAGGTCCGGAACAAGCTCGGCGAGCCCCGGACCCGGGTGACGATGGACGGCGGCTTCGAGCGGTGGACGTACTACAACTACAATCCGGAAGGGCAGATCGCGGCCAAGACGCTGATCATCTTCGGGAGGGACGGGGAGGTCGTCGAGGTCAACGACATCTGACCTCGGGGCCGGTCCGGTCGGCATGCTCCGCACCCTCTACGCCTGGTCGATCGGGGTCGTCTACACGCTCTTCTGGTCGAGCCTCGGAATCCTCACCTGGCCGCTCAGCCCGAGCGGCGACCTGTACCTGCGCTACGCGCGAATCTGGTCGCGCTGGACCCTGGCCAGCCTCGGCATCCCGATCACGGTCGAGGGACGCGACCGGGTGGATCCGGAGACCCCCTACCTGTTCATGTCCAACCATCGTTCCACCTTCGACATCTTCGCGCTCTTCGTGGCGACCGAGCACCCGCTACGGATGGTCGCCAAGCGTGCCATCTTCTTCATCCCGATCTTCGGCTGGTCCCTCTGGATGTGCGGCTTCATCCCGATCGACCGCACCGATCGAGAGGCGGCGATCCGGAGCCTGGAGAAGGCGGCCGAGCGGATCCGTTCGGGGATCAGCGTTCTCGTCTTCCCCGAGGGAACCCGCAGCCCCGACGGCCGTCTGCTCCCGTTCAAGAAGGGGGGCTTCGTAATGGCGCTCCAGTCCGGGGCCCCGATCGTGCCCGTGGTGGTGCTGGGAACCGGGCGGATCATGCCGAAGGGCTCCATCCGGGTGGGGAAGGCGCCCGTCACGGTCCGCTTCGGCGAGCCGATCGAAACCGCCCATCGCGATCTCGAGGATCGCGACGCGGTGATGGCCGAGGTGCGCTTCGCGATGAAGCGGCTGGGCGCCCGCCCCGATCGCTCCGAGCGAGCCGGCGCGTAGCGCTGCGGCGGCGCCGTCGGGCCGCGTTGTCGTGCCTGGAAGGCGCGGATAGATTCCATGAGGACGTCCATGTCCGTGTACCGTGCCGTCCCGCACCGCGACCCAGGAGGGCCGCGCCCGTGATCCCGCCAGCCTCCACGCTCCGTCGGCCGTCTCCGCGACGCGGGGACTTTTTTTTGCCCGCGATCGTCGGTCGCCGGTGAGCGGCGACGCGAACGAGGCCCTGCTGGCGCTCGAGGACGGCTGGAGCGCCGTCGGTCGCCCGGTGGGCGCCCCCGGAACCACCACCGGCGAGTTCGTCTTCAACACCTGCCTCTCCGGCTACCAGGAGGTGTTGACCGATCCCTCGTACAGCGGCCAGATCGTGGTGATGACCTACCCCCTCATCGGCAACTACGGGATCGTGCACGAGGACGACGAGTCCGACGCCCCCCAGGTGGAGGGCTTCGTGATGCGCCGGTGCGTGCGCGAGCCGTCGAGCTGGCGGGCCGACGAGGCGCTTCCCGACTGGCTCCGTCGCCACGGGGTCGTCGCGATCGAGGGCGTGGACACCCGGGCGCTCACCCGGCGGCTCCGGACCCGGGGCGCGCTGCGGGGCGTGATCACCACCGAGGCGATGGAGCCGCACGAGGCGGTGCAGCGCGCCCGCAAGGTGCCGCCGATGACCGGACGGGACCTCACCGGGGCGGTGACGTGCGAGGCTCCGCGGGTGGAGGGGGAAGGGAGGTGGAGCGTGGCCGCCTGGGATTTCGGCATGAAGCGGAACATCGTCCGGCGGCTGGTCGCCGGCGGCTGCCGGGTCGAGCGCTACCCCGCCGAGACGCCCCCCGAGGCGATCCTCGAGCGCGAGCCCGACGGCCTGTTCGTCTCGAACGGGCCCGGCGATCCCGCCGCCACGGAGCGCGCGATCGCCTCGCTCCGGCGGGTCGGGGAGCTCGCCCCCGGGCTCCCCACCTTCGGGATCTGCCTGGGGCACCAGCTGCTGGCGCTCGCCCACGGCGGCGAGACCTACAAGCTGAAGTTCGGCCATCACGGCGGAAACCACCCGGTCCAGGACCTGCGGACCGGACACATCGACATCACCAGCCACAACCACGGCTTCGCCGTCCGGGAGGGCCGGGACCGCCGGCCGGGGGGCCGCGGTGAATCGCGCCGGATCGTCGCCGGGGCCCCGGAGCTCGAGATCACCCACGTGAACCTGTACGACGGAACGGTGGAGGGCTTCCGGCACGTCGAGCGGCCGCTGTTCGCCGTGCAGTACCACCCCGAAGCCGCGCCCGGCCCGCACGATGCCCGCCATCACTTCGCCGATTTCGTGGCCGCCATCCGGGCGCGGAGCGAGGGAGGCGCAGGGAGGTCGTGAGCGTCCCGCCCCGCTGATGCCGCGCCGCGACGACATCCAGACGATCCTCCTGATCGGATCGGGCCCGATCGTGATCGGGCAGGCGTGCGAGTTCGACTACTCGGGGACGCAGGCGTGCCGGGCGCTCACCGAGGAGGGGTACCGGGTCGTGCTGATCAACTCCAACCCGGCCACCATCATGACCGATCCGGAGACGGCCGACGAGATCTACCTGGAGCCGCTCACCGTGGAGGCGTGCCGCGCGGTGATCGAGCAGGAGCGCCCGGACGCGCTCCTGCCGACCCTCGGCGGGCAGACCGCGCTCAACCTCGCTCGGGAGCTGGCTCTCGGGGGCGCTCTCGAGGAGTACGGGGTCGAGCTGATCGGAGCCGATCTGGAGGCGATCGAGCGGGCCGAGGACCGGGAGCGCTTCCACGGCCTGATGATGGACCACGGGATGGCGGTCCCGCGAGGAGGCTTCGCGCGCGACTGGGAGGAGGCCCGCCGGATCCAGGCGATCACCGGTTTCCCGGTGATCGTGCGACCCGCCTACACGCTCGGGGGAACCGGCGGCGGCGTCGCCAAGACGAGCGAGGAGTTCGAGGCGCTCGCCCGCGGGGGCATGGCCGCCAGCCCGATCGGCGAGATCCTCGTCGAGGAGAGCGTGATCGGGTGGAAGGAGTTCGAGCTCGAGGTGATGCGCGACCGGGCCGACAACTGCGTGGTCGTGTGCTCGATCGAGAACCTGGACCCGATGGGGGTCCACACCGGCGACTCGATCACCGTGGCCCCCCAGCAGACCCTCTCCGACCGGGAGTACCAGGAGATGCGGGACGACGCCTTCACCGTGATCCGCGCGGTCGGGGTGGAGACGGGGGGCTCGAACATCCAGTTCGCCGTCGAGCCGGCGACCGGCCGCCAGCTCGTCATCGAGAAGAACCCGCGGGTCTCCCGCTCCAGCGCGCTCGCCCCGAAGGCGACCGGGTTCCCGATCGCCAAGATCGCCGCCCGGCTCGCGGTCGGTTACACCCTCGACGAGATCCCCAACGACATCACCGGCGAGACCCCGGCCTCCTTCGAGCCGACCATCGACTACGTGGTCGCGAAGTTCCCGAGGTTCGACTTCGAGAAGTTCCCCGGCGCCGACGAGGCCCTCACCACCTCGATGAAGTCGGTGGGGGAGACGATGGCGATCGGGCGCACCTTCGGCGAGGCGATCCAGAAGGGGCTGCGGGGGCTCGAGGCGGGCGCGGCGGGACTGCTGGACGAGGCCGCGCGCGAGCTGCCCGAGGACGAGCTCGCCGACGGGCTGGAGGAGCCCTCGCCCGGTCGCGTCCACCTGGTGGCGGAGGCGATCCGGCGGGAGTGGCCGGTGGAGCGGGTCCGGGTCGCCACCGGGATCGATCCGTGGTTCCTCCACCGGATCGGCGAGGTGGTCCGCCGGGCCGACGGGGTCGCGGAGCGGGCCCCCGAGGATCTCTCCCCGCTCGAGTGGAGCGAGCTCAAGGGGGAGGGGTACAGTGATTTCCAGCTGGGCCGGATGTGGGGGCGACCGGAGCAGGCGGTGCGGGAGCTCCGGCGGGCCTCGGGCGTGACGCCGGCCTTCAAGGTGGTGGACACCTGCGCGGGGGAGTTCGAGGCGCAGACCCCCTACTTCTACTCGAGCTACGATCCGGAGAACGAGGCGGGTCCGCTCGGGGGAAGCAAGATCGTGATCCTCGGCGGCGGCCCGAACCGGATCGGACAGGGGATCGAGTTCGACTATTGCTGCGTGCAGGCGGCGATCGCGCTGCGGGAGAGCGGCCGTCGGGTGGTGATGGTGAACTGCAACCCCGAGACGGTGTCGACCGACTACGACGTGTCCGATCGCCTCTACTTCGAGCCGCTCACCCTGGAGGACGTCTCGGCCATCCTCGCGCGCGAGGACCCCGACGGCGTGCTGGTGCAGTACGGCGGCCAGACCCCGCTCGAGCTCGTCGACGCCCTCCACGCCGCCGGGGTGCCGATCGTCGGGACCTCGCCGGACGCGATCGACGCGTGCGAGGACCGGGACCGCTTCCAGCGCCTCATGGAGGAGCTCGGAATCCCCCAGCCCCGTCCGGGAACGGCCCGCTCGCCGGAGGAGGCGAGGGAGGAGGCGGAGCGGATCGGATATCCGGTCCTGCTGCGGCCCTCCTACGTGCTGGGTGGCCGGGGCATGGTGGTGGTGCGCTCGCCCGAGGCGCTGGAGCGGTACCTGGCCGAGTCGATGCGGGTGACCGGCGAGAAGCCGCTTCTGATCGACGAGTTCCTCGAGGGCGCCGTCGAGTACGACGTGGACGCGATCGCGGACGGCGAGCGGGTGGTGATCGGCGGAATCATGCAGCATGTGGAGGCGGCCGGAATCCACAGCGGGGACTCCACCTGCGTGCTGCCCCCGATCGACATCGATCCCGAGGTCGAGGAGACGATCCGAAACCACACCCGGAGGATCGGGCGCGCGCTCGAGGTGAGAGGCCTGATGAACATCCAGTACGCGGTCCGGGACGGGCGCGTCCACGTGCTGGAGGTGAACCCGCGCGCCTCCCGAACCGTGCCGTTCGTCAGCAAGGCCGTGGGCGTGCCCCTGGCGAAGCTCGGCGCCCGGGCGATGGTGGGCGAAAGCCTCGACGAGCTCGGGCTCGAGGCCGATCTGGTCCCGATGACGGTGGCGGTGAAGGCGCCCGTGCTCCCCTTCGACCGCTTTCCCGGCGTGGACCCGGTCCTGGGCCCGGAGATGCACTCCACCGGGGAGGTGATCGGCCTCGACGCCGACCCCGAGGTGGCACTCCGCAAGGCGCTGCTCGGGGCCGGGATCGATCTCCGGGCCGCGATCCGCGGGGGCGTTCTCTTCGACTTCGCGGGGCGCGACGCCGACGCGCTCGCGGACGTCGCCGCCGGCATGGCCGAGCGGGGGATCGCCCTGGCGGCGACCCCGGAGGCCGCCGAGGCGCTCACGGAGCGGGGGGTCGCGGTGGAGAGGGTTTCTCCCGACGGGGAGCGCGGGGCGGTCCGACGGGTGCGCGAGGGGGAGTTCGGCCTGGTGGTGAGCGTCCCCCGCGAGGACGGCGCGGGATCCCCGGTGCGCCGGGCGGCCCTCGTGGCCCGGGTCCCGTGCCTGACGGAGCCCCGGAACACGGCCCGCGCGGCCGCCGCGGCCGAGGCCGGAGGGGTGGCGCTCCCGGTCCGCAGCCTCCACTCCTGGACGGCGGCGGTCCGAAGTTGACAAGTCCTTGGCGCCCCGTATCTTGACCGCGCCTTCACCGCACCCGAACCAGGCCCTTCGCACCGTCGCCGACGACCGCATGGAGAGGGAGGATCCATGACCAAGGCAGATCTCGTCGAGCAGGTCGCCGACGCGACCGGGCTCACCAAGAAGGACACCGCCGTCGTCGTCGACGGCTTCCTCGAGGCGGTCAAGCAGTCGCTGGCCCAGAACAACCGGATCGAGATCCGCGGCTTCGGCTCGTTCAAGGTGAAGCACCGCAAGGCCCGCAAGGCGCGCAACCCGCGCACCGGCGAGCCGGTGCACGTGCCGGGGCGCATGGTCCCCACCTTCAAGCCCTCCAAGGAGCTGAAGGAGATGGTGATGGAGAACGTCCCCGTGCCCCAGGAGTCCGGGTAGCGGCCCCCCGCTCGACCCCCTAGACAGCACGTCGTCTCCCGTGCTACCCTCTTCTCCGGAGAGCGATGAGGAGACTGTACGGGAATCCGCATCCGGACTACCGGAGGATGCTCTTCGCCGCGGCGCTCACCGCCGCGGTGGTCCACGCTGTCATCATCTTCGCCTTCGTCATGCCGGACACGAGCCGGGCCTTCGCCGGCTCCGCGGACGAGCTCGAGGCGATCGAGATCCCCCCCGAGATCAAGATCCCGCCCCCTCCCGAGGAGATCGCCCGTCCCGCCACCCCCGTGATCGCGGAGGAGCCCGAGGAGGTCGACGAGGAGATCACGATGGCGGAGACGGAGATCACCGAGGAGTACGAGCCTCCGCCCGCGCAGCCGCCCCCCGAGCCCGAGCCGCCACCTGCCGAGGAGCAGACGCCGAAGTACTCGTGGACGCCCTACACCGTGGCGCCGAAATGCCAGAACTGCGATCCCGACGACATCGTCCGGCACATCCCGCCCATCCTGAAGAAGTCGGGGTTCACCTGCCGGATGACCGTCGGGATCCGGATCGACACCGGCGGACGGGTCACGGCCACGGATGTCCTGCAGTCGAGCGGCAACCCGACGTGCGATGCGGCGGTGCAAAAGTGGGCGACGGGTACCCGCTGGTCGACGGCCTACAACCGCGACACGCCCGTTGTCGTGTGGATCGCCCAGCCGGTCCGGGTGGAGCTGGACTGACGCCGGCGCGCTAGTCGGGGCCGGCCCTCCCGGCTATATTCGAAAAGCCAGACTCCGATTCCCGTGCGCCCGTAGCTCAGCTGGATAGAGCGTCGGCCTCCGGAGCCGAAGGTCACAGGTTCGAATCCTGTCGGGCGTACCATCCACTCCGGGGAACCGCTTATGGTTGGAGGCGGTTCCCCGATGTCGTTTCTAGGGGGTTGCCTCCACCTCGCGGGTCTCGGCGGAGATGTCGGGCTCGAAGAAGCGGTCGATGGAGGGACCCCGAGCCGGTCGACCAGCGCCCCGCCGCGGCCGAGCCCTTTCGACGCGTGTTCGGAACCGCGGGGGGGTACAGCCGCCTGTGCACGTTGCACGAGGCCGCGGGCACGGTGGGAGGCCTCACCGTGACGGACGGAGGGTGACGGGTCGGGGAGCGGATCGGCGTCACGGTCCGAAGTCGGGTAGTTTGTCGGAGAGCTCGGGACCGGCCTCGAGAGGTCGGCCCATTCCGAGGGATCGAGACGGAGGTGGAGTGATGCGGACGCGAGCGTGGTGGCTCGTCGCGGCCACAGCGGTGGCGGTGGCGGCCTGCCAGGGCGAGGAACCGATCGAGGAGACGGTGGAGGAGATCCAGGAGGTGACCGAGACGGACACGATGGACGTTCCCTTCGAGGAGGCGCACGAGAAGCAGCGGGTCGTCGTCCAGGCGCGGAGCTACGAGTACCAGCCGAGCGAGATCACGGTGGCTCCCGGCGAGGTGACGTTCGTCGTCGACAACGTGACCGACATCGTGCACGGGTTCGAGGTGGAGGGACACGGGATGGAGGTGGTGATCGACGAGATCGCTCCCGGCGCCACCGACAGCCTCACGACGACCTTCGAGGAGAGCGGCGAGTACGAGATCTACTGTCCCGTCGCCGACCACGAGCAGCGCGGCATGACGGGCACGCTGACCGTGGAATAGCGGCCGCTGGAAGAAGAGGGTGGCCATCTTCCGGGCCGGGCTGCTCCTCGCCGTGCTCGTGCCGGCGCTCTACGTCGCATCGGCGGCGATCTACCTGCCGGCCGTCCTGTGGCACGGGATCCGGGCGCCGCGATCCAGCGCCTTGATCGAGATCCGGGAGCGGGCGGCCGCGATGGAGGAGCGGCCGTTCGAGCCGCGTCACCGGTGGGTCCCGCTCGAGAGGATCTCGCCCCATCTCGTCCGGGCGGTGATCGTCGCCGAGGACACCCGCTTCCACGACCACGCCGGATTCGACCTCGAGCAGATCCGCGAGGCGTGGAGGGAGAGCCGCCGCGCCGGACGGTTCGTCCGGGGCGCGTCCACGATCACCCAGCAGACGGCCAAGAACCTGTATCTTTCTCCCTCGCGGAACGTGCTCCGGAAGCTCCGGGAGGCGATGCTGACGGCGTGGATCGAGGCGTGGCTCCCGAAGGAGCGGATCCTGGAGCTGTACCTGAACGTGGTGGAGCTCGGCCCCGGGATCTTCGGCGCGGAGGCGGCGGCGCGGGAGTACTTCGGCGTGTCCGCGGCGGGGCTCGGGCCGTCGCAGGCGGCGATGCTGGCCGCGACCCTCCCGGCCCCGCTGATGAGAAACCCGGCGAGCTCCACGCCGGGCCTTCGGCGCCGACAACGGATGATCCTCGGGCGGATGGCCCGGTGGTACGGAGGTGGAGGGGAGGAACCGTCGCCCGCCGAGGAAGAGGCCGCTTCCCCGGTCGAGCCGGCGGACGAGGAGTCCGCCGCCGAGGACCCGGTGGCCCCGGCGGAGGGTCGCCGGCCGCGAACCTTGGAGTCGCAACCGATCGAGATCCCGTGAACGATTCATCGTACATTCGAGCCGCTAGCGGATAGAGGAGAGGAGACCGAACCGCATGCCCATGTCCGACACGACCCGGAACCTCGTCATCGCCAGCTTCGTCGCCCTCTCCGTGGGCTTTCTCGCGGGCTGGTGGATGGGATCCCAGACGACGGAGGCCCCGGAACCGGCGGCCACCGCCCCGTCCGGGGCGCCCCACCCGGTGGGCGCCCAGGAGTACCTGCAGCTCGGCATGCAGGCGCTCGGCGCGGGTGACTTCGAGACCGCCGAGGTGCGCTTCCGTCGGGCGGTGGAGCTGCAACCCGGGAACCCGGCGGCCCACGCCGACCTCGCGGTCGCTCTGATGTACCAGGAGCGGTGGGAGGAGGCGCGCGAGCACCTCGAGAGGGCGAAGGAGATCGAGCCCGGGATGCCGGAGGTGTACTTCCTCGAGGGGCTCGTCTATCGGGACGCCATCGGCGACACCGCGCGCGCCGAAGAGGCGTGGGAGCGCTTCCTCGCCATGGTCCCCGAGGACTCGCCCCAGGC
>JAWVZN010000016.1:0-41463 GCA_033722155.1 Gemmatimonadota bacterium
CGTCGGCGAGCTCGCGCCACTCGGCGACGTAGTCCATCACCTGCTGCTGGACCCGGGGGGTCGGCCCGTCCTCCGTCTCGAGAAACTTGTGGCAGACGGTGCCCAGGTTGATCGCGTACTGGCGCTCCACCTTCTGGAGCCCCACCGCCGTGCGGAGCTGCGACGTCGCGTCGATCCGGTCGAGGTGCTCGGCCAGCCGGGAGGACGAGTTGTCGTGCTCCCGGAAGCGGTAGGCCGCGAGATCGACCTGGTCGTCGGTGAGGAGAATGAAGTCCATCGGAATCGGCTCCAATATACGGAAGGGAGCGGCCGCGACGAAAGAGAGAGGCTCAGCGGCCCTGGCGCCGGGGCCGACGGACCAGATCGAGCGCGAGCCACAGCCCCCAGGGGCCCCACAGCACGTAGGCGAATCGGACCGGAACCGCGCCGGCGGGGGGCTCCCACACGAGCTGTCCGACGACGGCCGCGAGGGCGGAGGCCGCGCACAGGAGCGAGAAGCGGCCGAACCACCGGCCGACGGACTCCCCTTCGAGCCGTTTCCACACCGCGCCCCACCACACCGCCACCGCCACGACGGCGACGGTCTCGGCGGTCACGATCGGCCGCTCCACGACATCGGCGAGCAGGCCCGCGCCACCGACCGCGAAGCCGGCCGCGCCCAGCACCGCCCAGTTGCGGAGCATCCGGGCGCCCTCGCGCGGGAACCGCATCGCGAAGACGATCGACGCCATCCCCAGCAGCACGCCGCCGGTGAGGAAGCCCGCGGTGATCCACGTTCCGAAGCCGCCGCCCAGGTGGAAGGGCAACAACATGGAGGCCGTCAGCGCCAGCATCCCCCCGGCCGCGGCGATCCACGGCTCGAGACGGGCTACCCCGCGAGGGCTCATTCCTCCTCGAAGAGGCCCGCCTGCCCCTCCGCCTCCTCGGGAGGGGAGCCGGCGATGCCGAGGTGGCGGTACGCGCGCGCCGTCGCGACCCGGCCGCGCGCGGTGCGGTGCAGGAAGCCGCTCTGGATGAGGTACGGCTCGTGGACCTCCTCGAGGGTGTCGGCGTCCTCCCCCACGGCGACCGCCAGCGAGCCCACCCCGACCGGACCGCCCCCGAACTTCTCCACGAGGGTGGTGAGGATGCGGGTGTCCATCTCGTCGAGCCCCGCCTCGTCCACCTCGAGGGCCTCGAGCGCCGCGGTGGCGATCGGGCCGGTGATCGTGCCCTCCCCCTCCACCTGGGCGTAGTCCCGGGCCCACTTCAGCAGCCGGTTGGCGACCCGGGCGGTCCCCCGGGAGCGGCGCGCGATCACCGCGATCCCCTCCTCGGTGACCTCGACCTCGAGGATCCGCGCCGAGCGCTCCACGATCCGCCCCAGCTCCTCGCCGGAGTAGAAGTCGAGCCGGCCGGCGTGCTCGAAGCGGGAGCGGAGCGGGCCGGTCAGCAGGCCCCGCTTGGTGGTCGCCCCCACGAGGGTGAAGCGCTCGAGCGGCAGGGTCACCGAGCGGGCCGCGGGCCCCGAGTCGATCACGATGTCGAGCTGGTACTCCTCCATCGCCGGGTAGAGGTACTCCTCGACGACGGTCTTGAGCCGGTGGATCTCGTCGATGAACAGGACGTCGCCCCGCTCCAACCCGGTCAGCAGGCCGGCGAGGTCGCCCGGCTTCTCCAGCACGGGACCGCTGGTGACCCGGATGTCCACCTCCATCTCGTTCGCCAGGATGTGGGCGAGGGTGGTCTTCCCGAGGCCGGGCGGGCCGCTGAAGAGGCAATGGCCGAGCGGCTCCTCCCGCTGCCGGGCCGCCTCGATCGCGATCGAGAGGTTCTGCTTCAGCTTCTCCTGGCCGGCGAACTCCCCCAGGGTCCGCGGGCGCAGGGTCTGCTCGAACTCCTCCTCCTCCGGCGCCGCCGGCTCGGGCCGGGTCGCCTGGCTGCCGGAGAGCGAGGAGCGGAAGCGCGGCTCGTCGGACTCGGTCATCGAATCACTCCTGGATCGTGCGCAGCGCCTGGCGCGTCAGCTCGGACGCCGGCGCGTCGGGATGGTCGGCGAGCGTTCTCTGGACGGCGCGCTCGGCGGAGGCGCGGCGGATCCCGAGCGCGACCAGCGCCTTCACCGCGTCCTGGCCGCTCTCGCCGAGCGGCGCGCGCTCCGCGGCGGCCTCCTCCTCCACCCACTCGTCGAGCTTGTCCTTGAGCTCGAGGATCAGCCGCTCGGCGGTCTTCTTCCCCACCCCGCTGATCCCGGTGAGGGTGGCGAGATCCTGCCGGCCGATCGCGGCGGCGAACCGCTCCGGGCTCAGCCGCGAGAGGACGTGGAGGGCGAGCCGGGGGCCGATCCCGCTCACCCCCACCAGGGTCTCGAAGAGGCGCCGCTCCCGGCCGGAGCCGAAACCGTAGAGGGTGAGCTCGTCCTCGCGGACGTACAGGTGGGTGAGCAGCGAGGCCTCCTCCCCCTCCGCCGGCAGCGACTCGTAGGTGGAGAGGGGGATGGCGATCCGGTACCCCACCCCGCCCACGTCGACGAGCGCCTCGTCGATCTCCTTCTCGACGAGCCGGCCCCGGAGCGACCCGATCACGAGCGCTCCCGAGCCGAGGGATCCCCGTTCCGGTTGAGGTGGCAGATCGCCAGCGCGAGGCCGTCGGAGGCGTCGTGGGGCAGATCCACGTCGACCAGCGAGAGAAGGGTCCTGACCATGTAGCCGATCTGCTCCTTGCTCGCCCTCCCGTTGCCGACCACCGACTGCTTCACCTCGCGGGGCGTGTACTCGAAGACGGGCAGCTCCGCTCTGCGGGCGGCCAGGACCAGCACCCCGCGGGCCTGGCTCATCACCGCCAGCGCCTTCACGTTGTCGCCCAGGAACGCGTTCTCGATCGCCACGAGGTGGGGCCGGTGGACACGGATGACGTCGCGGAGGCCGTCGTGCACCGCGAGCAGCCGGTCGGGGATCGGGCCGTCCCCGGCGGGGATCACGCCGCAATCCACGCACGCCAGCCCCCGGCCGTCCCGCTCGACGACGCCGAAGCCGGTGACCACGCTGCCGGGGTCGACCCCGAGCACGCGCAGCCGGGAGGTTCGATTCGGGTTCAGCGGGGCAGGCTCCCGTCAGCTCGCTTCGGCCAGGATCTCCTCGGAAATGTCGAAGTTGGAGGCGACCTTCTGGACGTCGTCCTCGTCCTCGAGCTCCTCCACCAGGCGGAGCACCTTCCTCGCCTCGGCGCCGTCCACGCGCACCCGGCTGCTCGGCTCCATGGCGAGCTCCGCCTCCTCGAACTCCACGCCGACGTCGTGGAGGGCGTCCTGGACCGCGTGGAACTCCTCGAACGGCGTGGTGACGCGGAACAGGCCCTCCTCCTCGACGACGTCCTCGGCCCCGGCGTCGATGGCGGTCAGAAAGACCGTCTCCTCGTCGTGCTCGCCGGCGTCGATCAGGATCCGGCCCTTCTGGTCGAACATCCACGAGACCGAACCGTCCTTGCCGAGATTGCCCCCGTGCTTCTCGAGGACGTGGCGGACGGCCGCCACGGTGCGGTTCTCGTTGTCGGTGAGGCACTCGATGAACAGGGCCACCCCCCCGGGGCCGTACCCCTCGTAGGTGGCGGGCTCGTAGCTGACGCCCGGCAGGTCCCCGGTCCCCCGCTGGATCGCCCGCTCGATGTTGTCGGCCGGCATGTTCTGCGCCTTGGCGTTGTCGATCGCCGTCCGCAGCCGGGGGTTGAACTCCGGGTCCCCGCCTCCCTCGCGGGCGGCCACGGCGATCTCGCGGGAGAGCTTCGAGAAGATCTTCCCGCGGCGCCGATCCTCCGCCGCCTTCTTCCGCTTGATCGTGGACCACTTGCTGTGACCGGACATGCGCGTGCTCCCGTGGATTCGTGCCGGATGGGGTGGGACCGTAACCGTCTCGAATATAATAAGGAGAGGGATCGACCGGCTCCAGACCGGCGCACGGGGCCCCTTGGGGCAGGCTGCGAGTCGGTCTCGCCTTCTGCGACGCCGCGGGACCCGGCTGCCGCCGGGATCAGGCGGGAGAGCGCCGGACGATCCAGCTCCGCTCGCACTCCTCCACGGGGCAAGCGAACTCGATCATCCGGACGCCGTCGCGCTCGACCTCGTGCGCCTCCTCGCGCACGCCGTGCTCGGGGCAGACGGGTCGCGTCATCGGCACGCCCGACCCCTGGCCGGGCGTTTCGGGGGTTCGCGGACGGGGGCTCACGTCCCCGATACGTTGCAAGCTCGATGCCCCGCCCGTGGTCGTTCGGGCGAGCCCCGATGCGCGCGCCGGCCGGCTGGCCTCAGTGACGGATCGCGGCCCCCTCGCGCTCCTCCTCCGCCTCCGCGACGACCTCCTCGGCGATGTGGGAGGGGACCTCCTCGTAGCCGTGGAACCTCCGGCTGTGGTCGCCCCGCCCCTGGGTGATCGAGCGGAGGTTGGTGGAGTAGCGGTACAGCTCGGCCTCCGGCACGAGGGCGTTCACCTTCTGCTTGCCGGAGCCGGCCGGCTCCATCCCCAGCACCCTGCCACGCCGCTGGTTGAGGTCACCGATCACGTCGCCGAGGTACTCCTCGGGGGTGAAGACGGTCACCTCCATGATCGGCTCGAGCAGCACCGGGCTGCCCTCCCGGGCGGCCTGCTGGAACGCCATCGAACCGGCGATCTTGAACGCCATCTCGGAGCTGTCGACCGAGTGGTAGGAGCCGTCGTAGAGCTCCACCCGGAGGTCGACCACGGGATAGCCGGCGACCACGCCCCGCTGCATCGCCTCCTGGATGCCCTTGTCGACGGCGGGGATGAACTTCTGCGGGATCACCCCCCCCGAGATCTGGTCGTCGAACTCGTACCCCTCGCCCCGCGCGAGCGGGATCAGCCGGATGGCGCACTCGCCGAACTGGCCGCGGCCGCCCGTCTGCTTCTTGTAGCGGGCCTTCGCGTCGCCTCGTCGCTTGATCGTCTCGCGGTAGGCGACCCGCGGGCGGAGCAGGTGCGCGCCCACCTGGAACTTCCGCTCCATCCGCTCGAGCACGACCTGCAGGTGAAGCTCTCCCATCCCGCGGATGATCGTCTGCCCGAGCTCGGGCTCGTAGCCGTGGACGAACGTGGGGTCCTCCTCGTGGAGCTTGGAGAGGGCGTTGGAGATCTTCTCCTCCTCCCCCTCCCGGTCGGGCTCGATCGCCACCGCGATGACCGGCTCGGGGAAGTCGATCTCCGGCAGGACGATCGGCTCCGAGCGGTCGCACAGGGTGTCCCCGGTGTGGGTCCCCTTCAGCTTGGGGGCCACCCCGATGTCGCCGCACTCGAGCCGCGGCACCTCCTCTCGCTCCTTGCCCTGCATCACGCCCACGTGGGCCAGCCGCTCGTCGTGCTGGCGGGAGGCGTTGTAGTAGTCGGTCCCGCTCTCCACCGCGCCGCTGAAGACCCGGAAGTAGGAGAGCTCGCCCACGTGGGGCTCGGTGGTCGTCTTGAAGACGACCGCGCTCGTCGGCGCCCGGCTCGAGGGCTCCAGAGCGACCTCCTCGTCGGATCCCGGGCGGGCGCCGGTGATCTCGCCCCGCTCGGTGGGGTTCGGGGCGAGCTCCACCACCTTCTTGAGCAGCGAGCGCACGCCCTGCAGCCGGGCGGCAGATCCGCAGAACACCGGCACCAGCTCGCCGCGCATCATCCCCGCCTTCATCGCCTCCAGCACGTCCTCGCGGGAGAGCTCCTCCCCCTCGAGGTACCGCTCGATCAGGGTGTCGTCGGTCTCCGCCACCGTCTCCACCAGCTCGCGCCGGAACTCCCGGAAGCGGTCCGTCATCTCCTCGGGGATCTCCCCGATCTCCCGCTCCCCGCGGGTGCCTTCCTTGTAGAGGTGGGCCCTCTGGCTGAACAGGTTGACCAGGCCGTGGAACGCGGGGCCCTGGCCGATCGGGATCTCGACCGGGATCGCCCGGTCGCTCAGCATGTCGCGCACCTGTCGGTAGGCGGCGTCGAAGTCGGCGTGCTCCTTGTCCATCAGGTTCACGAACACGAAGCGGGGCACCTCCGCCTCCTCGGCGTAGCGCCACACCCGCTCGGTTCCCACCTCGACCCCGGCGGGGGCGCTCACCACCAGGCAGGCGGCGTCCGCCACCCGCAACCCCGCCTTCACCTCGCCGGCGAAGTCGAGGTATCCGGGGGTGTCGACGAGGTTCACCTTGGTGTCCATGAACTCGGCCCAGGCGAGGGCCACGTTGATCGAGATCTGGTGCTCGATCTCGTCGGGGGTGAAGTCGGTGATGGCGCTTCCCGCCTCCACCGACCCCATGCGCGAGCACGACCCCGCCAGCCACGCCATCGCGTTGGCAAGCGTGGTCTTGCCGCTTCCTCCATGACCCACCAGGGCCAGGTTCCGGATGTTCTCGCTCTCGTACACCTTCATGGATGCTCCTTTCCGTCGGTCACGTCACATCACATCTCTTCGGCCCGCTGCAGGTCCTCCGTCATCTCGCCGCCGGAGTGGGCGTTCTCGGCGACCCACCACAACAGCCCCGCCAGCCCCAGGAAGATCAGAAGCGAGACCCACCGGCCGGCGCCCTCGGTGAGCCCGGTGACCCCGCTCTGGAACGCGGCGAGGGCGGCGGACTGCTCGGCTCCGAACACCAGCCCCGCGATGATCACGCCGATCAGGGCCGCGCCGGCGATGAGCCCCGAGGCGAACAGGACCCCGTTCTCCCGCTTCTCCCGCAGCGCCCGGCCGACGTGGCGCTTCTCGACGAGCAGGCGCACCGCGCCTCCCGCGATGATCGGGGTCGTGAGCGACAGGGGGAGGTAGAGCCCCACGGCGAGCGCCAGGGAGGGGAGCCCGAGCATCTCGAAGACGGCGGCGATGAAGATCCCCACCACCACGAGCGCCCACGGGAGATCCGCCTGGACCACCCCGTCGATCACGAGCGCCATCAGGGTCGCCTGGGGAGCCGGCAGCTCCTCGCTGCCGATTCCGAGTCCGCCGTGCAGCATGAGCAGCACCGCCCCCATCACGGTCGCGCTGGTGAGCACGCCGATCATCTCGCCCCACTGCTGGCGCCGGGGGGTGGCGCCCACCAGGAAGCCGGTCTTCAGGTCCTGGGAGGTGTCGCCGGCGATCGCCGCGCTCATCGCGATCACCGCGCCCACCAGCAGGATCGGCAGCCGGGGGTCCCCGACGGCGGTCTCGGTCCTGCCGAGGGCCACGAACAGGAGCGCGGTCATGAGCAGGGTGGCGATCGTCATCCCGCTCACCGGGTTCGACGAGGTGCCGATCAGCCCGACGATGCGGGAGGAGACGGTCACGAAGAAGAACGAGAAGACGACCATCAGCAGCGCCCCGAGCGGGCCGACCGGCGCCAGCGCGGGGGGCAGCAGCGTCAGGATGAGCGCGATCGCCAGCGCCCCGCCGATCACGAACTTCATCGGGAGGTCGGCGTCGGTCCGCTTCTCGATCCTCTCCCCGACTCCCTCCGCGATCCCGCCGAGGCCCACCTTGAACGACTCCCAGATCGTCGGCAGCGCCCGGACCAGCGTCATGATTCCGCCGAAGGCGACCGCCCCGGCACCGATGTACCGGATGTAGCGGTTCCAGATCTGGCTCGGCGACATCTCCCGGATCAGCAGCTCGGTCTCCGGATAGAGGGGCTGGGTCGCCGTCGCGCCGAAGGTGGCGATGGCGGGGATCAGCACCAGCCAGCTGATGACGCCCCCGGCGAGCAGGATGGCGCTGATCCTCGGGCCGATCACGTATCCCACCCCGAGCAGCTCGGGGGTCGCCGCCACCCCCACCTCCGCTTTCGGATAGCCGGGGATCTCGAAGGCGGGCTCGTCCCGCCACAGCGAGAGCGCGTTGTTGTTCACCAGGTACTGGTAGATCGCGCCCACCCCCAGCCCGGTGAACAGCAGCCGCGCCTTCGAGCCCCCGGTGTCGCCGGCCGCCAGCACCTCCGCGCACGCGGTGCCCTCGGGATAGGGGAGCCGGCCGTGCTCGTCTCGGATCAGGAAGCGGCGCAGGGGAATCATGAAGAGCACGCCGAGCAGTCCGCCCAGCGAGGCGAGCGTGAAGACGAGCAGCTGCGAGACGTCGAGGCCGAAGATGAACAGCGCCGGCAGGGTGAAGATCACGCCGGCGGCGAGCGACTCCCCCGCCGAGCCGACGGTCTGGACCATGTTTCCCTCGAGGATCGAGCCCCCCTTGAGCGCCCGGAAGACCGCCACCCCCATCACCGCGGCCGGGATCGAGGCGCTCACGGTGAGGCCGACCTTGAGTCCGAGGTAGGCGTTCGCGGCCCCGAACACGACCCCCACCACGATACCGATCAGCACCGCGCGGAGGGTGAACTCGGGCAGCGACGTGGTCGCCGGGACGTAGGGCTCGTAGTCGGTGCCGGGGATCTCCTCGTACGCCTCGGGGGGGAGCCCCTCACCCTTGCGGGTGGTGGCCCCGGCCTCCTCGCGGGCGATCTCCTGTGTCGTACGAGCCTCGTCCGGCATCAAGCCTCCCGGGTCGGGGATGATTCGCTCGCCGTCACCCGCGACGGCGCTCGAGATGATCGACCTGCAACAGGATCGTTTCGACGGGGGGCGGCATCGCCCCGCCATGACGGTATCGAATCCGGCCGGTCGCGTCCACGACGAGGATCGTCGGGAGGCGGGCCGCGTCGAAGCTCCGCCGGGCGCTCGAGGGGCCGGGCGGAAGGAGGACGGGATAGGATCGGGGTGCGCCACCCGGAGCGCCGCCGAGCCACACCCCCACGAGGCGGGCGCCCCGGGCGCGAAGGCTCTCCGCGAGCGGCTCGAGCCGCGCGCCGTAGCGTGCGCAGCCCGCGCAGCCGTCGTCCCAGAGCGCCACCACCGCGGTCGAGCCGATCAAGTCCCCGCTCGACACCGCCCGTCCCTCGACCGCCGGCCAGGCGAACCGGGGCAGCGGCGCGTCGGTCGGATCGGCCACCGCCTGCTGGCGCCGCTCGTCCTCCACCCGGGCCCGCTCGGCCGCCCGGAGGGCGTCGAGCCCCTGCAGCGAGCCGTGCAGCCGCCGGTAGGCGGACTCCAGGGCGGGGGTGGCCGCCGCCCCCATCCCCCGCACCTCGGCCGACAGGTATGCGTCCACCGCCCGCCTCCACCGTCCCCGCTCCGCGTGGAGCCGGCCCAGATGGAGGAAGTGGCGCGCGTACCCCTCGGTGGTGCCCCGGCTGTGGATCTCGGCCACCGCCGAGAGGAGCGAGGCCTCCGCCTGCCGCAGATCCCCGCGGCGAAGCGCCGAGAGGCCGAGGGCGTCGAGCAGCCGGCCGCGGTGGAATCGGAGGAACGGATCGGCCGGGCGGCCGGGCGGCACCAGCGCCGGATCGCCGTACTCGAGCCGCGCGAGCCAGTCGCGGATCTCCCGTTCGAGCCCCGGGAGCTCGCCGGTCTCGAGGCGGGACGCCCGGGCCAGCATCGCGTCCGCGAGGCTGTCGACGTCGACCGCGGGAGCGAGCGCGGCGGCGGGGACCGGCTCCGACGCCACGACCCGGGGGGCGCCGCCCGGCTGGCCGGCATCCTCCGTTCCGTACCACGCGCACGCCACGACCGCCAGCTGCGCCGCGGCGCCAGCGAGGGCCGCCACGAGGAGCGTTTTCCGGTCGGCTCGTCGACCCGAGATCCGCGAGGCATGCTCGCGCCCCGGGTCGGCGGGCGGGAGAGGGGTGGGGGCCGGGCGGATCATGGAGGACGGATCACGATAGATGCGGGAGCGGGGGATGCGCTAGGGACCCTCGGGCTCTTCCCCCACCTCCTCCTGCACCCGCTCGCCGGCGCGCTCGATCGCCTCTCCGGTCTCCTCCATCGCCTCGCCGACCGCGCCCCCGATCCTGCGTCCCGTCTCCTCGAGCCGCTCCTCCGCGCCCTCGGGCACCGAGACCTCGAGGGTGTCGTCCCCGATCTCGACCTCCCCCTCGCCCCCGTCCCCGCATCCGAGCGGGGAGAGCGCGACCGCGATCGCCAGCAGGACCGCGCACCTCCGGTTCATGGCTCACCTCCTTGTCGGGTCTCCTCGGTATGCTCGACCTTTCACGCTACCCGGCCGCACCCGAGAGGGCCATCGCCTTGCGCGGCGCCCGGGAGCGGGGCAGATTGCCGCTGACCCGGGACGACGCGAGAATCGGTCGTCCGGAACCACGGCTTCGCACGCTTTTTCCCAGACCTTGAGAGGGAGGTCTCCGAGATGCGCTTCTTCAAGCTGGTCCCGGTCTTCGCCTTCGTGATGGCGTTCGGTCTGGTCGCCTGCGCCGAGGAGGGCGCCGAGGAGGGCGGCGAGGAGCTCACCCCCGCCGACACCGCGGTGACGACCCCGCCTCCGGCGCCGGAGGAGGCCGCTCCGATGGAGGAGGACACGCTGGCCGACACGGTCGAGATGGAGATGGAGATGGAGATGGAGGCCGGGGAGGAGACTCCCTAGGCTCCGCCCGGGCGAGGTCGCCCGAGGGCGACCCTTCGACGCGGCCGTCCGGGCGAGCCCCGGGCGGCCGTTCGTGTTCATCCGGTCCCGCCGGCCCCGTCCGCCCGATCGCCGGCCGGCTCGTCCAGCATCTCCACCGCCACGTCCGCGACCTCCTCCGGCTCCGGTCCCTCGAAGGGGGGAAGCCCCCGCCGCTCCCACGACTTCCACTTCCGCGCCTCGGGGTCGGCCAGCACCCGGCTCCGGAGGAAGTCGGCCGGGGCGTGGATCCGGGGATCCGAGCGGTCGCCGAAGATCGCCACGACGGGGGTCCCGACGAGCGCGGCGAGATGCATCGGCCCGGTGTTCGTCCCCACGAACAGGTCGCATCGCTCGAGCAGGGCCATGAGACCCCGGATGGTGGTCGGGGGGATCGGGAGCGCTCCCTCCACGGCGTCGGCCAGCTCGCGCGCGATCCCCTCGTCGGCGGGCCCCCACCCGACCAGGATCGTTCCCCCCGTCCGGGCCCGGATCCGCCGCGTCGCCTCCGCGAAGCGGACGGGATCCCATCGCCGATGGCGGCCCGCCGGGCTGGTGCCCGGATAGACGAGGATCCGGGGTCGGGGCGCCTCGCCCAGCCGGGCGAGGAAGCCCTCCACCGGAGCGAGATCCTCCTCGTCGTACGGCGGCGGGATCCCGGGCCGATCGGGAGCGCCCAGCCAGTCGACGAGGCACCGGAAGCGGAGGTGGCGGTTGACCCGGTGGCCGGGGGGGGAGCGGTGGCCGTGGAAGAGGAGCCAGCTCCCCTCCTCGGCGTGGCCCGGCGTCCAGCCGATCCGCACCGCGCGGCCTCCGCCGAGCAGCGCGGCGAAGGTTCCCTTCATCGAGCCCTGGAAGTCGAGCACCAGATCGTAGTCGCGGGACCGCATCCGCCGCGCGAGCTCCCAGCCCTCCCGCGAGAGGACCTCGCGCCAGCGACGGAAGGGCACCACGAAGAGGCGGTCGATCAGCGGGTGGTCCTCCAGCAGGTCCGCCGCGCGCGCCTGCACCACCCAGTCGATCGTCGCGTCCGGAAAGCGCTCCCGAAGGCCGCTCAGCATCGGCAGTACCCGCGCCACGTCCCCGATCGAACCCAGACGGACGAGGAGGATGCGGCGGGGCTCGGCGGGCATCTCGCGCAGCACGGATCAGGATTTAGGGAGACGCTTCGAGCGCGTCAATCGGGTGGTGCGAGGCTCCCGTCGGCGCACCGGACGGCGACCAGGGGCAGATCGCGCGCCTCCGCCCACCGCTCCCATCGCTCCGCGGGACGCTCCCGGAAGATCCGCTCCAGGCCTTCCCGGCCCTCTCCCTCCCATCCGAGCTCCTCCTCGAGCCGCTCGCGGAAGCGCGGCTCCAGCGCCGCCACCGCGATCCAGCCGTCGCGGGCGCGGTACACCCCGTAGGCGGCGAGCCCGCCGCCGAGCGGTCCGTCCGGAGAGGTGAGCCCGCGCCGCACCGGTTCGGCGAACGCACGGGCCTCCTCCGACATCGCCACCTCGCGGGCGGCGGCGGCCTGGCCCCGCTCGCGACGGAGCAGCAGCTCCAGGCAGAGCGCCACGGCCCGCCGGGCGGACGCCAGATCCGCGACCAGCGAGCGCGGCAGATCCGGCGGATCCACGAGGCCCGCCTCGGCCTGGGCCGTCAGGTCGTGGGTCGGGATCCCCTCCCGGGGGGAGGGGTGGCCCACGATCGCCACCCGGGAGAGCCCGGGGAACCGCTCGCGAAGGTCGCCCCACCCCAACCCCAGCCGGGAGAGCGAGGCGGGGCGGCTCGACGTGAGAAGAAGGTCCGCCTCCGCGAGTCGCCCGTCGAAGGTGGCCCGGTCGCCGGCGCGGGTCAGGTCGAGCGCCACCACCTCCTGCTCCTCGTGGAGGGCCTCGTACCAACCGGGGCTCGCCTCCGCCAGCGGATCTCCCGCCGGCGGCTCCACCTTGAGCACGCCCGCGCCCATCCGCGCCAGCTCGGCGGCGGCCAGCGGGCCGGGCAGGTTGAGGGCCGTGGTCACGACCTCGAGCCCGGCCAGGGCGGGGATCTCCTCTTTGTGCCTCACTCGTGCCAATGTATCTTCTCCTCGAGAGGAGAGCGCATGAGCCCCACGAACAGGGAAACCGGAACGCCCGAGGTGAAGCGCGGCCTCGCCCGGATGCTGAAGGGCGGGGTGATCATGGACGTCACCTCGGTCGAGCAGGCCCGGATCGCCGAGGAGGCCGGGGCGGTCGCGGTGATGGCGCTGGAGCGGGTGCCCAGCGACATCCGCGCCGCCGGCGGGGTGGCCCGGATGGCGCCGGTCCAGAGCATCAAGGAGATCCTCGGGGAGGTCACGATCCCGGTCATGGCGAAGTGCCGGATCGGCCACTTCGTCGAGGCCCGGATCGAGGAGGCCCTCGGCGTCGACTACATCGACGAGTCGGAGGTCCTCACCCCCGCCGACGAGGCCCACCACATCGACAAGCGGAAGTTCACGGTCCCGTTCGTGTGCGGCGCCCGCGACCTCGGAGAGGCGCTCCGCCGGATCGACGAGGGCGCCGCGATGATCCGCACCAAGGGCGAGCCCGGAACCGGGAACATCGTCGAGGCGGTCCGCCACATGCGCCTCATCATGGGGCAGATCCGCGAGATCGCCGGGACGGATCCCGACGAGCTGTACGTGTACGCCAAGGAGATCGGGGCCCGGCACGATCTCGTCGCCGAGGTGGCCGAGCTGGGCCGGCTCCCGGTGGTGAACTTCGCCGCGGGGGGGATCGCCACCCCGGCGGACGCGGCGCTCATGATGCAGCTGGGCGCCGACGGCGTGTTCGTCGGCTCGGGCATCTTCAAGTCGAAGAACCCCGAGGCGTACGGGCGGGCCATCGTCCTCGCGACCACCCACTACGAGGATCCCGACATCCTCGCCCGCATCTCCGAGGAGCTCGGCACCGAGGCCGCGATGGAGGGGCTCGAGCGGCTCGAGGAGCACGAGCTGATGCAGACCCGCTCCACCTGAGCGGGCGTTCCCCCCTTCCGTGACCCGCCTGCGCGACCTGCCGAAGCCCGGTGAGCCGGCGACGCGCGCCCTCCGGGCGGCGCCGTTCGAGACCCGGCCGCACGACGCCTCCACCGGGCCCGCGACTCCTGCCGAGGAGGCGGTCCGCCCGCTCGTGGGGATTCTCGCGGTCCAGGGGGACGTCTCCGAGCACGCCGCCGCGCTGGAGCGCGTCGGGGCGCGGGTGCGGTGGGTGAAGCGGCCCGTCGATCTCGAGGGGATCGACGGTCTGGTCCTTCCGGGAGGCGAGTCCACCACCTTCCGCACGCTCCTCGACTGGGAGGGGCTGCGGGAGGGGATCCGTCGCCGCTGGGAGGAGGGGATGGCCGTCTTCGGCACCTGCGCCGGTGCGATCCTGCTGGCCGACGAGGTCGCCGGCGTCCCCGCCCCCCACCTCTCGCTGCTGCCGATCCGGGTGCGGCGCAACGCCTACGGCCGGCAGCGCGACTCCTTCGTCGCCGAGCTGGAGGTGGAGGGTCTCGAGGGCGGTCCCGTGAAGGGGGTCTTCATCCGCGCGCCCGCGATCGAGGAGGTGGGGGACGCGCTCGACGTGCTGGCCGAGATCGACGGGGACGCCGTCCTGGCCGAATCCGACCGTGCGCTCGTCGCCACCTTCCATCCCGAGCTCACCCCCGACCTGCGGCTCCACCGGCGGTTCCTCGAGAAGATCCGGGTCGCCCGTTCCTAGCTCGATTCCGTCTGACGTCGGTAGTACTCCCGGTACCGCAACAGCCGCGCGGTGAGCCTCGGCGAGGCCGCCTCGGCGAGCGGGAGCAGCCGGGCCGGCTTCCAGGGATACACCTCGAATCGGGGGCTCTCCATGCAATCCACGATCGCCGCCGCGACTTCCCCCGCCGACTGACGCGGGCCGCCGACCCGCGCGCTCTCCCGCTCTTCGTCCTCGCCGGTGTGGTCGGCGACCCGCTTCCGGAACTCGGTGCCCGTCGTCATGATCGGGTAGACGACGGAGACGTCCACGCCGATCTCCCCGCCCTCGATCCGGAGCGCCTCCGCCAAGTTCCGCTGCGCCGCCTTGGTCGCGCTGTACAGGCCGTTGGCCGGCAACCCGTGTATGGCGGCGGCACTGGAGACGAGGATCGCGTGCCCGGCGCCCGCGGTCCGGAAGATCGGCCAGGCGGCCTGGACCGCCCACACGGAGCCGAGCACGTTGACGTCGAAGATCTCCCGCGCCTCGTCGGGCGGCGTCCCGGCGATCGGGGCGGTGATCCCGAAACCCGCGTTCGCGACCACGACGTCGAGGTGGTGCCATCGCCGTGTGACCCGCTCCACCAGCCCGAACACCGCCTCGCGGTCGCGGACGTCGCCGGGGACGACCTCGGCCTCGCCGCCGGCGCTTCGAACCCGCTCGGCCACCTCCAGCAGGCGCTCCTCCCGGCGGGCGAACAGACCGACCCGCATGCCGCGCTCCCCGCACGCCTCCGCGGTGGAGGCGCCGATCCCGCTCGACGCGCCGGTGATCGCGGCCACGCGGCCCGCGAGGCTCTTCGCCATCCCTTCCTCCTGGGAGCCCTGTCCGAGAAACGCTCGTCCCCCCGCGAACCGGGCGGGGCGAACCGGCTTCGAACGTAGCGCCGACCCTTCGCCGTCGCACCCCGTGTTGACGCCCCCCGCGAGCGCGGGGAGCTTCTAGCCGGAGACGAACGCGAATCCCAGCGAGAGGACGATCCCGATGAGCGATCCGGCCACCGAGACCCAGCGCGCCGCCGTGGAGGAGACCGCCACGCCGGTCTCTCGCTCCACCGAACCCGCGACCCTGGAGGCGCGGCTCGAGGATTACCGCCCCGAGAGCTACCACGACTTCTCCGACCCGGAGACCCGGGCCCGGATGGAGGACGCGATCGCCGCCGTGGAGGGCGAGCTCGGCCGCGAGCACGCGTGCCGGATCGGGGGCAGCGACGTCCGCCTCGACGAGGTGATCGCGTCGACCGGGCCCGCCGACCCCGACCGGGCGATCGGAATCTTCCCGAAGGCGGACGAGGAGCTCGCCGACCGGGCGGTGGAGGCGGCCGACGAGGCGTTCGCCTCGTGGAAGCGGGTGCCCGCCGTGGAGCGCGCCGGCTACCTGTTCGACGCCGCCGACGTGATGCGCCGGCGCCGGCTGGAGCTCGCCGCCTGGATGGTGTGGGAGGTGGGCAAGTCGTGGCCGGAAGCCGACGCCGACGTCGCCGAGGCGATCGACTTCTGCGACTACTACGCCCGGCTGATGATGCACTACGCCTACGATCCCTACCCGCTGGCGGAGTATCCCCCCGAGGAGAACGAGGTGTTCTATCTCCCCCTCGGGGTGGGCGCGATCATCCCGCCGTGGAACTTCCCGCTGGCGATCACCACGGGGATGACGACCGCGGCGATCGTGACCGGCAACACCGCGGTGCTCAAGCCGGCGACGGAGGCGATGACGATCGGCTCCAAGCTGGTGGAGGTGATGGACGAGGTCGGCCTTCCCGCCGGGGTCCTGAACTTCGTCACCGGGCCCGGGCCCGTCGTGGGACGCCGGATCGTGGAGCACCCCGTCACCCGGTTCGTCTCCTTCACCGGCTCCAAGGAGGTGGGCCTCGACATCAACGAGCGCGCGGCGAAGGCCCGTCCCGGGCAGAGGTGGATCAAGCGGGCGATCCTGGAGATGGGCGGCAAGGACGCGATCGTCGTCGACAGCGACGCCGACGTCGAGGCGGCGGTCGAGGGGGTCGCGGTCTCCGCCTTCGGCTATCAGGGCCAGAAGTGCTCGGCCTGCTCCCGCGCCATCGTCGACGAGGCGGTCTACGACGAGTTTCTGGAGCGGCTCGTGGAGCGGGCCGCCGAGATCGAACCCGGCCGGGTGACCGAGGGCGCGTGGATGGGCCCGGTCGTCAGCAAGTCGCAGTTCGACAAGGTGGCCGAGTACGTCGAGATCGGGAAGGGCGAGGGGCGGCTGGTGCTCGGCGGCGAAGCGGACGACCGCGACGGGTTCTGGGTGGAGCCGACGATTTTCGCGGACGTCGACCCCGACGCCCGGATCGCCCAGGAGGAGATCTTCGGACCCGTGCTCGCCGTCATCAAGGCGCGGGGTTACGACGAGGCCCTCGCGATCGCCAACGACACCGAGTACGGGCTGACCGGCGCCGTCTATACGGAGGACGAGAAGAAGATCGAGCGCGCCAGGAAGGAGTTCCATGTCGGCAACCTCTACATCAACCGCAAGTGCACCGGGGCGCTCGTCGGCGTCCATCCCTTCGGCGGCTTCCAGATGTCGGGGACCGACTCGAAAGCGGGCGGACGGGACTACCTTCTGCTGTTCCTGCAGCCCAAGGCGGTCGGGCGAAAGAAGCCGGAGTGAGCCGCTCGGTGGCGTGGAGGGACCTGGCGCTCCTCTTCGGGGCGATCGGATCGTTCTTCCTCTCGCTGAGCATGCTGATCCCCACCCTCCCGCTCTACGTGCGGGATCTGGGCGGGAGCCCGGTGGAGGTGGGTCTCGTGGTGGGGATCTTCTCGCTCGGGGTCCTCGCGGTCCGTCCGTTCGTCGGAAAGGCGGTCGACGCGCGGGGCCGCCGGCCCCTCCTGCTGCTCGGAAGCGGGCTGGCGCTCGCCATGGCTCCGCTGTACGCCGCGTTCACCGCGATCGCGGCCCTGCTCGCGGTGCGGCTGGTTCACGGGGCCGGGCTGAGCGCGTTCACGACCGCCTCCTACGCCCTGATCGCCGACCTCTCCCCCTCCCACCGCCGGACCGAGTACCTGGGCTATCTCTCGAGCGCGAACATCGTGGCGTTCGCGATCGGCCCGCTGATCGGCGTGGAGCTGGCGAAGCGGATGGGGTACGGTGCCCTGTTCGCCGGGGTCGGCGTCTTCGCGCTCCTCTCGCTCGCCTGCGGCTTCTTCCTGGAGCGGGCCCCCCGCCGCGACGACGAGGCCGGCGCGATCGACTACCGCTCGGCGATCCTGCGGGCGGAGGTGCTGGTGCCGACCGCCACCCTGCTGCTCGTCACCCTGGCCCACGGCGGAACCTTCACCTTCCTGCCGATCCTGCTGGAGGAGCGGCTGGCCTTCAACTTCGGCGCGTTCTTCCTCGTGTACAGCGGGGCCTCGCTGCTCGTCCGGCTCGCGGCGGGCCGGATCTCGCGACGGTGGGGCGACGGGCCGATGGTGTGGGGCGGGCTGGCGATCTACGCCGCCGGTCTGGCCACCCTGCCGCTGGTCACCGACGCGACCTCGATGAGCGTCGCGGGGGCGATCTTCGGGATCGGCTTCGGGACCTACCAGCCGGCCGTCTACGGCCTCGTCGCCAACGTCGCCACCGACCGGACCCGGGGCATGGTGTTCAGCGTCCACCTGGCGGCCTTCGATCTCGGCATCGGGCTCGGCGGATTCCTCGCCGGCCCCGTCGTGGCGCGCGCCGGGATCCCCGCGCTGCTTTACGGGCTGGTGATCGTTCCCCTGGCGGCCGCCGCGCTGTTCGTCACCGTCCTCGGGTGGCGCCCCGAGCCGGAGGCGCCCGCCCTGTCGGAGGCGGCGCTTCAGGAGGGCTCGTCCCCGTGATCCGCCTCCTGCTCGTCGCGCTGATCGGCGCCGCATCGCTCCCGGCCGTCCCCGCCATCGCGCAGGAGGAGGAGCCGGGGGTGTGGTACTCCCTCGCCGCGTCCGACTCGATCCTCTCCACGCCGGACGCGGGGGTGAGCCTGGAGTCGTTCCACGGCGAGGTGGTGACGGGAGTGTATCTGCGCGGCGTCTTCCGCGGCCAGGAGGAATCGGTCGCCTACGGGATCGACGCCAACGGATGGCACTACGTGTGGTTTTCGGTGTGGGGCCGGGACTCGACGGAGTACCTGCCCATGCTGTACGACGTCGACACGGATCTCGTGCCGGAGTACCTGCTGTTCCGCTCCATCGACTGGAACGCGCGGGTGGAGCGGACGATCGAGTTCCGCGATCCCGGGATCGCGGACGAGCCGATCGAGATCCAGATCCAGCCCGCCTGCACCCCTCCCCGGTGCGATCCCGACACCTGGGAGAGGCCGGCCCGCGAGCGGGTGGAGGTTCCCTCCGCCTTCTTCGAGCCGTGGCGATCGGTCTTCGCGCTGGCGGCGACCCGGGGCGAGCGGTGGCTCGGAGAGCCCAAGGCGATCTTCCTTGCCGAGCCGGAGGGCGCGGAGTCGGCGGAGGACGGCTCGGAAGAGTCGGGGAGCGCTCCGGAACGGTGATCCGGCTGCGGCCCCGGCGCCGCGGCGAGCGGGAGGCGGTCGAGTGGCTCGACACCGGAGAGGCGAGCCGCCGGGAGATCCTCGAGAGTTACCGGGAGCTCGAGCTCGTCAACCGGTGGCTCGGGGGCCATCGCGCCACCTTCGACGCGATGGAACGCTCCGGCGCGCTCCCGCCCGGGCCCTCCGGGCGCGGCGCGCCGCTTCGGGTGCTCGACGTGGCCGGGGGAGCCGGGGGGTTCGCCCGGCGGTTCCTCGAGTGGGGGCGGGCCCGCGGCCTCCCGGTGCGGGTCACCCTCGTCGACCTCGAACCGCTGGCGCTCGCGTCCGTCCGCGGGAACCGCGGGGTCCGCCCCATCCGGGCCGACGCCCTGGCGCTCCCCTTCGCCGACCGCGCCGTCGAGATCGCCCACTGCTCCACCTTCCTGCACCATCTCTCCGTCCTCCACGCCCGCGACCTGCTGGCCGAGATGTGCCGGGTGAGCCGCTCCCTGGTCGTGGTGAACGACCTCGTCCGGTCGTGGGTGGCCTACGCCGGCATCTGGACGCTGACCCGGGCGCTCGGAGGGGGGCGGCTCGTTCGCCACGACGGGCCGCTTTCGGTGCTGAAGGCGTTCGCCCCCGAGGAGCTGCGCGCGATCGCCGGCTCGGTCTTCGAGAGCGAGGAGTTCCGGTGGACCCTCGAACGGACGTTCCCGTACCGGATGTGCCTGCTCGGCGCGCGCGTCGGAGACCCCGCCCCGGGATGAGGCGGGACGTCGTCGTCGTGGGGGGCGGACCGGCCGGCTCGGCCACCGCCGCGCTCCTCGCCCGCCGGGGGCTGGACGTGGTGGTGCTCGAGAAGGAGACCTTCCCGCGCCCGAAGGCGTGCGGGGAGTTCCTGAGCCCCGCCGCCACCCCGCTGCTCGAGAGGCTGGGCGCGCGGGAGCGGATCGAGGCGGCCGGCGCCCGACGTCTCGACCGGATCCGGATCGTCGTGCACGGAAGAGAAGTCGAACTGCGGTTCCCGGACACGCCCCGGGGACCTCGATGGGGGTACGCGCTGACCCGGCGACACCTCGACGCCATCCTGCTCGACATCGCCCGCGACTCGGGCGCGGAGGTTCGCGAGAGGGTCCGGGTGGAGGGACCCGCCTTCGGGCCGGACGGCCGGATCCGCGGGGTTCTGGCCCGCGACCCGGACGGATCGCCACGGGCGGTGGAGGCACGCGTGACCGTAGGGGCCGGGGGGCGGAACGATCCGGTGGCCCGCTCGCTCGCGCTCCAGCGCCGCGAGCGACGCCGGCGCTACGACCTGCTGGCCCACTGGAAGGGGAACGGCGGGAGCGGGAAGGCCGACGCGCGGCCGTGCGAGCTGCACGTGGCGGGAGGAGGCTACGTCGCCGCCGCGCCCGTCGAGGGCGGTCGGCTCAACGTGAACTGCGTGGTGTCGCGCCGCGCGCTTCGGCGGACGCCGGACCCCGAGCGGCTCTACCGCCGGATCCTCGAGGCCCACCCCGCGCTCGCGGGCTGGACCTCGGGGGAGCGGGTCGAGCCGGTGGTCGCCACCGACGTGACCCCGCTCGCGGCCCGCCGCGCCGTCGCCGACGGGGCGGCGCTGGTGGGCGACGCCGCGCTCTTCCTCGATCCGTTCACCGGACAGGGGATCTACCTCGCCCTCGAGAGCGCGTTTCTCGCCGCCCCGGTGATCGCCGGGGCGCTCGGACGCGGCCGGGCGGACCGCGCCGCGATCGCCCCCTACGAGGAGGCGAGACGGCGCGAGTTCGCCGCCAAGCGCCGGATCAGCCGGGCCATCCAGCTGGCGCTCCGTCGACCGGGGGTCGCCCGCTGGATCGCCGGCCGGCTCCGGGGCGATACGCGGCTCGCCGACACCCTCGCCGCGGCGACGGGAGACCTCGCTCCCGCCCGGAGGGCCTGGTCGCTCTCCTACGCCGCACGGCTGCTCGCCGCCGCGCCCTTCTCTCTCGAAGGGAATTGACCCGGGACGATCTGCGCCTCACAGGTGGGCGGCGAGAAAGGCGACCGCCGTCTCCTCGTCCCAGCATCGCGGGGCCCACGGCGGGCCCGTCACGAACCCGGCGTGGGCCCCCTTCTCGGGGAACAGGCACACCACCGGCTCCGGTGCCCGCTCCTCGACCCGCGAGAGCACCTCCGGCGGGCAGAAGGGATCGTCGAAGGCGGAGACGAGCAGCGTCGGCACCCGGATCTCCTCGAGGTACCGGATCGAGGAGGAGCGGGCGTAGTAGTCGCCCGCGTCCTCGAACCCGTGGATCGGCACCACCGCGGCATCGTCGTACTCCCAGAACGTCCGCGCGGCCCGCACCCCCTCCACGTCGACCCGGTCGGGATGGTGCTTCGCGAACTCCAGCGCCTTCTCCTTCAGGCTCCCGAGGAAGAAGCGGACGTACCAGGGGCCCAGACCCGTCTCCAGGTGGCGGGAGGAGGCGGCCAGGTCGTAGGGGACGGAGATCGTGGCCGCGGCGCGCACGATGGACGGCGCGTCGGCGCCGCGCTCACCCAGCCACTTCAACAGCACGTTCCCCCCGAGCGAGACCCCGGCCAGGAGGAGATCGAGGTCCGGCTCCCGTTCGCACAGCCGGCCCACGACCCAGTCGAGGTCGCTCGTCTCGCCGGAGTGGTACATCCGGTCACCCCGGTTCATCGTCCACTCCCCGTGGGGCCGTCCCGGGGGAGGGGCGCAGCTGCGGAAGTTGAGCGCCATCCCGCGCCAGCCCCGCCGGCGCGCCTGATCGAGCAGCCCGTGCATGTAGAGCGACTGGGAGCACCCCTCCAGCCCGTGCAGGGCGAGCAGCATCGGCGACCCCGGCGGACCCTCCATCCGATCCAGCTCCAGGACGTCGCCGTCGGGCGTATCCCACCTCTCGCGGCGCATCGGGACCCGGGGGCCGCGCCGGAAGAGCCGTCCCCACGCGGTCATCAGGTGCCGCCCCGGAAGCCACCGGGCCGGCCGGTAGGGGGTGCGCCACCCGCCGGTTCGGGAGCTCGCGGAGGCGCTCGCGCCCGGGCTCATCCCATCTCCCGCAGGATCTCCCGCGCCAGCGCCTGCTCCACCCGATCGAGCTCGTCTTTCGGCTCCAGCCCGATCGCCTTCCGGAGCTCGCGCCGGGCGGCCCCGGGTCGTCCCAGCTCGCGGTAGGTACGCCCCAGCTCGTAGTGTGCGGTCACCTCGTCGGGAGCCAGCGCCACGGCCCGCTCGAGGTGGCGCGCGCTCTCGGCCAGCGACACCTCGGGCCACCCTCCCAGGAAGGTCTCCCCGATCGTCCGCACGACCGGGTTGAGCGTCGCGAGGCGGCGATGGTAGACGCCGAGGAAGACGTGGGCGATGAACTCGTCCGGATCGAGGCGGAGGGCCGCCGTGGCGTGGCCGTGCGCCCGCCGGCCGAGCTCCACCACCGTCCCCGCCTTCTCGATCCGATACAGGTAGCCGAGGGCCCGGCCGTAGCGGCCGAGGGCCACCGCCAGCACGGCGTGGGCCCGGGCCGACCGGGGCGCGGCCCGCACCGCGCGCTGCGCCAGCTCGACCGCCTCGGCGAGCAGGGCCTCGTCGCCTCCGTATCCGGAGGTGGCCACGGCCCGGCTCGACAGGGCGAGCGACGTCCTCCACAAGAGGGACGGCTTCCGCGGAGCCACCTCCAGGCCCTGGCGGTAGGCGCGGATCGCCGCCTCCGTTTCGAAGGCCTCCATCAGGCTGTCGCCCCTCGCCTCCGCGCGCTCGGAATCGGCGCTCTGGCCCGGGGCGAGCGCGGGCAGGGCGACCGAGAGGAGCACCGCCGCGGCCACGGCACGGACGTTCGAGGAGCGGCTCAACTCAGCTCTTCGAGGAGCTCCCGTGCACGGCGCTTCTGCGCGACGTCGAGCCGCTCCTCCGGCTCGAGCGACACGGCGCGCCGGAGCTGCTCCCGGGCGGCGGCCTCGCGGTCCATCTCGACGTAGGTGCGGGCGAGCTGCAGGCGGGGGGTGATCGTGTCCGGGGCCAGCTCGACCGCGCGCCGCAGCAGCCTGGCGCTCCGCTCGAGCGAGGCGTCGGGCAGGCCGCCGTAGAACGTCTCGGCGAACGTCTTCAGGAAGAAGTTCAGGGTGGCGACCTCCCGGTGCCACGCCCCGAGGACGGTGAACGGAGAGAAGTCGGCCGGGTCCAACTCGATCGCGCGCTCGGCGTGGCGCTTCACGCCGCGCGACAGCTCGACCTTCCGCTTGCCGCCGCGGAAGAGGGCGAGCTTGCCGAGCGCGATCGCGAGGGTGGAGTGGGCACGGGAGATGTCCGGTCCGTGCTCGACCGCCCGGCGGGCGAGCCGCACCGCCTCGTCGTAGCGCGTCTCGTCTCCCTCTTCGCCGGGGGTCCAGTCGGCGAGGTTCGACGCCGCCCGGGCCGTCTTCCACAACAGGCCGACGTTCGTCGAATCGCGTTCGAGGCCGGCCCGGTAGGCGTCGATCGCCTTCCGGGTCTCGAGCTCGGCCATCAGGCTGTCCCCGCGGGCGATCGCCTCCGACGGCGCGAGCTGGGCCCGGGCCGCGCGCGGGGACGCCGCGAGCAGCACCGGGGCCACCAGAAGGGCCGGGAGGAGTCGCGGGATCGCCATGGTCCATACCATACCCCCGAAGCCGGGGGGCGATCCGTCGTCTCGATGACGGGCGGATATGGCGTCGGCCTCGCGCTCCCCGGCTGCCGGCCCCTACAGCGGCAGGGCGAACCCCCGGGTCGCCTCGAGCTTCCGCTGCACCCGCACGGCGACCGCCTCCAGCTCCTGCTCCTCGTCCACCAGGTTGCGGGCGTCGGTCTCCACCACCAGCAGCGGAGAGAGGTCGTAGCTCTCGATCCACTCCTCGTAGTGACGGTTGAGCTGCTCGAGATAGGCCGACGGGATCTCCTGCTCGTACGCGCGCCCGCGCTGCCGGATCCGCTCCCGCAGGACCGGGACCGAGGTGCGGAGGTAGACGAGGAGATCGGGAGGCTCGAGGAACTGGGTCATCTTGTCGAACAGCTCGCGGTAGTTGGCGTAGTCCCGCTCGTCGATCTTGTCGTTGAGGTGGAGGTTGCGGGCGAAGATCTCGGCGTCCTCGTAGATGGTCCTGTCCTGGATCACCGACTCCTTCGCCTCGAGGATCTCCTGGTGGTGCTGGAATCGCTTCGAGAGGAAGTACACCTGGAGGTGGAACGCCCACCGCCGCATGTCGCGGTAGAAGTCCTCCAGATAGGGGTTCCCCTCGACGTGCTCGTAGTAGGGCCGCCAGGCGAAGCGATCGGCCAGCAGGCCGGTCAGCGTCGACTTCCCCGATCCGATGTTGCCCGCCACCGCGCAGAAGATCTTCGGCCCGTTCACCGCACCGTTCCCTCGAGCAGGTCCAGCTCCTGCTGCCCCGCCTCGATCGCCGCCGTCTTGTGTCGGATCATCGCCGCGACCGCGGCGTAGTCGGCGTCGCTGCGGACGAAGTCGAGCTCGGAGACGTCGATCGTCAGCAGCCGCGTCTCGCGGTACCCCTCGAAGAAGCGGTCGTAGGCGCGGTTGAGCCGGTCGACGTAGTCGGGGCTCATCTCCCGCTCGAACGGCCGGTTGCGGGTGCGGATCCGGTCCAGCAGCACCGGGGTTTCCGCCTTCAGGTAGACGACCAGGTCGGGGGCGGGGACCTCGGGCGCCACCGCGTCGTAGGCCCGCTTCCAGATGGCGAAGTCGGAACGGGCGAGCGTCTGCTCGGCGAAGATCCGGTTCTTCTCGAACAGGTAGTCGGCGAGGATCCGCTCGTCGTCCTCCTCCAGCCGCTCCGCGAGCCGTCGCTGCTGTCGAAAACGGGCCAGCAGGAAGAACATCTCGGTGTCGAAGGCGAAACGCTCCATGTCGCGGTAGAACCCCTCGACGAGAAACGGGTTCTCCTCGACGACCTCGAGAAACCGCACGCCGCCCCGGTCGCCGTGGAGGCGATGGACGAGCGAGGTCTTTCCGACCCCGATCATCCCCTCGATCGCGAGATGACGGACGGGTCGAGCGGGAAACGCGTGCAACGAGGCCGAACCCCTAGGGATCGTGGGCGACAGGTTTCCGGACCCAGATATCGTAGACCCGGCCCCGGAGGGTGTCAACCGGGAGAACCGGACGGGAGGCGCCCTCACGCGGTCGGTTGCCGGCCGCCCGCCGCGGTCGCTACGTTCCCCGGCCGTGATCCCCGTCCCCGACCTCGCCGAGCGCCACGTGGAAGGCCCCGCCCTCCGGTTCGGGCACAGCCCCGACCCGGACGACGCGTTCATGTTCTACGGTCTCGCCAAGGGGGCGGTGACGATCCGTGACTACGCGGTGGACCACGTGCTGGAGGACATCCAGACCCTCAACGAGATGGCGATGTCGGGCGCGCTCGAGGTGACCGCGATCAGCGCGCACGCCTACCCCTCGGTGTCCGATCGATACTGGATCATGCATTGCGGGGCATCGATGGGGATCGGGTACGGCCCGATCGTGGTCGCGCTCCCCGGCGGTCCCGGCTCCGTCGACGCGCTCGACGGCGTCCGGATGGCGATCCCGGGCGAGCTCACCACGGCGTATCTGGCCGCGCAGCTCTACCTGCCGGAGTTCGAGGCCGTGGTCCACCCCTTCGACGAGATCCCCGACGCCGTCCGCGAGGGAGCGGTCGACGCCGGGCTGGTGATCCACGAGGGTCAGATCACCTACGGGGAGCTGGGCCTGGAGAAGATCGCCGACCTGGGCGTCCTGTGGGAGGAGGACACGGGCCTTCCCCTTCCGCTCGGCCTCGACGTGGTCCGCCGCGACCTCGGGCGCGATCTGGCCGAGGACGTCGCCCGGGGGCTCGGCGAGTCGATCGCCTACGCCTTCGACCACGAGGACGCCGCCGTGGAGTACGCCCTCGACTTCGGCCGCGGGCTCGACACCGGCCAGGCGCGGCGATTCGTGAAGATGTACGTGAACGAATACACCCGGGACATGGGGGAGGAGGGGCGCCGGGCCCTCGAGACCCTCTTCTCGAAGGGTGCCGAGGCGGGGCTCCTCGAGCCGGTGGGGGACGTCGAGCTCGTGTGAGCCGGCGGGGCCGAGGCCGCGCCCCGCTCGGTCCGCCTCACCGGTTCACCGTGCCGTGCCTCACGCCTCGCCCCGGTCGACGAGCTGGAGGAAGGTCACCTCGGGCTCGCCCACCACGCCCGCTTCCTCCATCCGCCGGCGCAGCTCGGTGGAGGCGAAGAAGTCCCGGGCGATCCCGATCTCGTCCCATCCGAACAGCAGGGTCAGGTCCGTGTTCTCGTGCTCCCGCTGGAAGATCTCGAACCGCTTCTCGCCGTGGTCCCGGCGCCACTCCTCGGCCTCGTCGAACACCTTCTTCCAGTGGGGATAGTCCTGCACCTGGTGGCGGACCAGCACGTAGATCATCGAACCCTCCTTCTCGGGGCGAAGTTCCGGTCTCGGAAAAAGCGTACCGCACGGCGGGAGCCGGCGGCTGTACGACATTCGACGACCTCCGGCTCGCCGGGCGGGCCGGCTACTCCACCACCGGGAGGGCGTGGGGGTCGAGCTCGCCGGCCCGGCGGGGGGCGCGGGTCGCGAGCTCCTCGAGCGGGGTCTCGGGAAGGCGCTCGTACAGGGTGTCGCGCTGGACCGGGGTGAAGCCGGCCTCGCGGATCAGCTGCCGGATCTCCTCCACCGTGGTCGTGTTCACGAACTTCGCCTCCGCGTGGACGGACTCCTCGAAGAGGGTGCCGCCGAAGTCGTCGGCGCCCCAGTGGAGGGCGATCTGGCCCGTCTTCTTCCCCTCGCTGAACCAGGATGCCTGGACGTGGTCCACGTTGTCGAGGTAGAGGCGGCTCACCGCGATCGCGCGCAGGTAGGCGGCGGGGCCCTCGGGCTCGGCACGCACCTTCTCCAGCGGGGTGTTGCCGGGCTTGAACGACCACGGGATGAACGCGGTGAAGCTTCCCGGGGCCTCGGCGAGCGAGCGGTCCTGAAGCGCCCGGACCCGGTCGAGGTGCTCGATCACCTCCGCCGGGGTCTCGATCGACCCGTACATCATGGTGGCGGTCGTGCGGAAGCCGATCAAGTGGGCGGCCTCGTGGACCTCCATCCACGCCTCCGGTCCCCCCTTCCGCTTGCCGAGCTTCCTGCGGACCCGGGGGGCGAGGATCTCCGCTCCCCCGCCGGGGATCGTGCGCTGGCCGGCGTCCCACAGCGCCTCGAGAACCTCCTTCACGCTCCGCCCCGACACCTCCGCCATCCCCTGGATCTCCACCGCGCTCCAGTAGTGGGGCGTGACCTCCGGGAAGCGGCGCACCGTCTCGCGGACGACGTCCAGGTAGTACTCGAGGGGGAGCTCCGGGTTCACCCCGCCCTGCAGCAGCACCGTGGTCGCCCCCTGCTCCACCGCCCAGGCGACCTTCTCCATCACCTCCTCGACCGAGTGCGTGTAGGCGTCGTCGTCGCCGGCGTGTCGGTAGAACGCGCAGAAGACGCAGTCGATCGTGCACACGTTGGTGTAGTTGGGGTTGGAGTCGAGGACGTAGGTGACCTCGGGCTCGGGGTGGCGGCGGAAGCGCTCCCCGGCGGCGAGCGAGCCGAGCTCCACGAGCGGCGCCCGGGTCAGCAGCCACTCGCCCTCGGCGGGCGTCAGGCGCTCCCCGGCGGCGAGCGTTCTTCGGACGTTCTCCAGCATGGGCCGTTCAATCTCGCGGACGTCGGCGGACGCGTCCACCGACGGAGGGGGATCTACCGATCGAAGAGCGTCAGGTACTCGCCGTACCCCTCCTCCTCGAGCCGATCCACCGGGACGAACCGGAGCGCCGCGGAGTTGATGCACCACCGCTTCCCCGTCGGCGGGGGTCCGTCGTCGAAGACGTGCCCGAGGTGGCTGTCGGCCCGCTTCGAGCGCACTTCGGTGCGCTCGAAGATCAGGGTTCGATCCGACCGGAGCACGACGTTGTCGGGCTCGAGCGGCCTGGTGAAGCTGGGCCAGCCGGTCCCCGACGCGAACTTGTCGAGCGAGCTGAAGAGCGGCTCGCCGCTCACCACGTCGACGTAGATCCCGTCCCGCTTCTCGTTCCAGTAGGCGTTCTCGAAGGGGGGCTCGGTGGCGTCCTCCTGGGTCACCTCGTACTGCAGCGGGGTGAGCCGCTGCCGGAGCTCCGCCTCGGGCGGCTTCGCCGAGCCGGTCTCCGGCGATCCGCCCGCCTCCTCCTGGGCGCAGGCGACGCTGGCGAACGCGAGGGCGGGGACGAGAGCGAGGAGCGCGGCGACACGGACCATGGAACCTCCGGGAACGGGTGGACGACGTCGTGCGTACTATGATACGAGACCCTGGAGCCCGATGTTCCTCGATCGACCCGAGTCCGGCCCCGCCGGTCGGCACCCGAAGGGGGCACCGATGAAGACGACGTTCCTGTTGATCGTCGCCGCGGCGGCCGCGATCGTCGCGGCGGCCCTGTTGTTTCCGGGGAGCGCCCCGGAGGGCGAGCCCGCACCCGCCCGGCCCGGGTCGGGGGTGGCCGACACCCTGGAGGCGGCCACCTTCGCCGGCGGCTGCTTCTGGTGCGTCGAGGAGGCGTTCGACGCGGTCGACGGGGTGGTCTCCACCACGTCGGGCTTCACCGGGGGCCACGTCGAAGACCCTTCCTACGAGGAGGTCTCCTCGGGGGGGACCGGCCACGCCGAGGCGGTCCGGGTGACCTACGCTTCCGACCGGGTCACCTATCGCGAGCTGCTCGACGTCTTCTGGCACAACGTCGACCCCACCGACGCCGGCGGGCAGTTCTGCGACCGTGGCTCGCAGTACCGCAGCGCGATCTTCGTCCACGACGCCGGGCAGCGACGGATCGCCGAGGCCTCGAAGGAGCGGCTCGAGCGGACCAAGCCCTTCGAGGAGCCGATCGTCACCCCGATCGAGGAGGCGGGCCCCTTCTGGCCGGCCGAGAGGTACCATCAGGACTACCACGAGAAGCGCCCGATCCGGTACAAGGTGTACAAGTTCGGCTGCGGCCGGGAGCGGCGCCTGGTCGAGCTGTGGGGGGAATCCCGGTGAGCCGACCCTCCCGCTAGGGCCCCGCCCCGTGCAGATCGTCGACGGCGGCATGCTCGCGTTCGCTGCGTGGCACACCCTGAAGGGGAAGATCGAGTGGCCGCTCACCTACCAGGTGCCGCGGATGCTCCGGCCGAAGATCCGGGAGGCGGAAGACGCCTACGCGGTGTGCTGGAACGGGTCGAACCTGTGGAAGCGGGAGCGGTGGCCGGAGTACCGCGACCGGCCCGAGATCTGGGACGAGGCCGACCCCGAGGACTTCGCCACGATGCTCCGGGCCCTCGCCGCCCTCGGCGCCGTGCAGTTCCGCACCGACCACCTCGAGGCGGACGAGGCGATCGCCGCCCTCGTCCACCGGCTCGAAGGCGAGGAGGAGATCCTCCTCCACTCCGACGACAAGGACTTCTTCCAGCTCCTCTCCGGGTCCACCTGGATGGAGGGACGGGTGCGGGGCGAGGTGCGCCACTCCGACGTGAAGGGGATCCTCGGGGTGTCCCCGGCGTACGTGGCCGACTACCTGGCCCTCGCCGGCGACGAGGCCGACGGCATCCCGCGGATCGTCCCGCCCTCGGCGGCGCGGGAGCTGATCGGGTCTCGCGGGCACCTGCCGCGATGGATCGACCGCGACCTGCGGGTCGAGCCGGGCGTGAAGGAGGCGATCGAGCAGAACCGCGATCAGATCCGGCTCAACCTCGAGCTGGTCGACCTCTCCGCCGACGCGGTCTTCGAGCGCGGCGCCCCCGGCGAGGCGCTCCTCGAGGAGTGGGGCGAGATCTCGGTCGCTCGGGAGATCGGCGAGAAGACCGACATCTCCTGGCTCGGCGACGACGACCTCGAGGAGGAGTACGCGGTGTTGCGGGAGTGGGGCGGGGAGACGCGGGAGCGGCTGGATCTCTGAGCCGTCCGCCTCCTCGAGCCGCGGTCATACCGCGCTGAGGCCGTACTCCTGGATGTCGTGATCGGCGAGCAGGTCCCGGAACCGCTCCAACCCCTTCTGCTCCCCGGATCCGAGCCGGTAGGTGAAGTGCTCCAGGTAGGCCCGGAGGGCGTCGGCGTCGCCCAGCCCGTCGGCGTGGGCGGCCGCGATCTCCCCGAGGCGCTCCGCTCCCACCGCCAGCGAGCCCGACAGGAAGCCGGTGAAGCGCTCCCGATCGCGGCGGGGCACCCCCGAACGGACCGCCCAAACCGCGAAGACGAACGGCAGGCCCTGCCACGCCCACCACTCGGCGGCGAGGTCGACCGCCCGGCCCCATCCCCCCAGATCCTCTCGGGCCATCCGGTGGAGCGCCCGATCGCCGATCAGCAACATCGCGTCGAGGGACTCCACGGGATCGCCTTCGATCTCGTCCTCGGGCACCCATTCGACGTCGATCTCCCAGCGCGCCAGCGCCAGCAGCTCCAGCAGCCGCTTGGAGGTGGAGCTCTCCCTCGTCACCCCGATCCGCGCCCCCGAGAGGCGACGGGGCTGCTCGTGAGCGAAGAGGATCACCGAGCGGACCCGTTCGGATGCGGCCACCCCCATCGGGGGAAAGACGAGATCGAAGGTGCCGTCCACGGTGAACCAGTCGGCCACCGCCATGAGGCCGGCGTCGATCGTGCCCGACCGGGCGGCCTCCCCGAGCTCGCTGGGGACCATCCGGACCACCTCGAACGGGGGATCCTCCCCCCATCCGGCGTGGAACGGCTCGGCGTTGAGATAGGGGATCCTCGCGACTTTCACGGCGCCCGAAGATCGGAGGTCGCGCCCCCCTTGTCACGGGGAGCCTCGCCGGGAGCCTTGATTTCGCGGCCGCTTCCGCTAGGATCGTCCGGCGCACCGCTGGGACCGTGCTGAACGATCTCCTTCGGGAGGAGACCGTCGATGCTCATGCCGATCGGCGACGACGACTCGCGGCTCCGGATCACGCCGGTCGTCACGTTCGCCCTCATCGCCGCCAACGCCGCCGTCTTCCTCCTCCAGCTCGCCCACGGCGACATCGAGTCGTTCTTCCGCACCTGGGCGGTGATCCCCTCCGAGTACGCCAACGCCACCGACGCCCCGCCCACCCATCCGGGACCGTTCTGGATCACCACCGTGACGTCGATGTTCATGCACGGGGGATGGATGCACATCTTCGGCAACATGCTCTTCCTGTGGGTGTTCGGCGACAACGTGGAGGAGGCGCTCGGCCACGTGAAGTTCCTCCTCTTCTATCTGGTGTGCGGGGTGCTGGCGGCGCTCGCCCAGATCGCGATCGATCCCGCGAGCGACATCCCCAGCCTCGGGGCGAGCGGGGCGATCAGCGGCATCCTCGGCGCCTACGTCGCCATGTTCCCGAAGCAGCGGGTTCGGGTGCTGATCGGCCGGGCTGTCCGCCACATGCCGGCGGTCGTGGTGATCGGGCTGTGGATCGCCTTCCAGTTCGTCAACGGGATCGGCCAGCTGGCACAGACGGAGGAGACGGGGGGCGTCGCCTACGCCGCCCATATCGGGGGATTCGTCGCGGGGCTCGCCTTGGTGTGGGTCTTCCGGATCGGGAGCGGCGGGAGATCGGCCTGAGCCCGAGCAGGCGCGGGCGTCAGGCGTGGATCTTCAGCTCGTTGTAGAGCGCGTCGCGCTCCACCGGGACCTTGCCGGCGGCCCGGATCATCCCGGTGAGCCGGTCGCGGGTGTGTCCGGCGGCGCTCTCGGCGAGCGCCATGTGGGCGATCTTCTCGTCGCCGATCGTGCCGTCGAGGTCGGTGGCTCCGAAGTTGAGGGCGATCTCGGCCGTCTGCTCCCCCAGCATCACCCAGTACGCCTTCACGTGGGGGACGTTGTCGAAGACGAGCCGGCTCATCGCGATCGTGCGCAGGTCCTCGATCGCCGAGGCTTGTCGCTCCACGAGCTTCGTGGTCCCCACCTGGTACTCCAGCGGGATGAAGGCCTGGAAGCCGCCGGTCTCGTCCTGCTGCTCGCGCAGCTTCAGGACGTGGTCGACCCGCTCTTCGCGGGTCTCGATGTGGCCGTAGAGGAGGGTGCAGTTGGTGGGGATCCCCAGCCGGTGGGCGGCGTCGTGGACGGCGAACCACTCCTCCTGGCCGATCTTGGTGGGAAAGAGCTCCCGGCGGACCCGCTCGCTGAACACCTCGGCGCCCCCGCCGGGGAGCGCGTCGAGGCCCGCATCGGCCATCTCCTCCAGCACCTCCTCGATCGATCGCTTTCCGATCTTCGCGAAGAAGTCGATCTCCACCGCGGTCCACGCCTTGATCGTGACGCCCGCGCTCTTTTCCCGGATCCGGCGGACGATCTCGACGTACTTCTCGTAGCCCCAGTTGGGATGGAGGCCTCCGACGATGTGGATCTCGGTGATGTCGTCGGTGACGTGGGCGAGGATCTCGTCCCAATCCATCTCGTAGGCGCTCGGGTCGTTCCGGGGTCGGGCGGCGAAATCGCAGAACGCGCACGTGAGGACGCACACGTTGGTGGGGTTGAGCTGGCGGTTCAGCGTGAAGAACGCTCGCTCGCCGTGGAGCCGCCGGGCCGCGAAATCCGCCATCTGACCGAGCGCCGGCAGATCCCTCGTCTCCAGGATCTCGAGGCCGTCCCCGCGATCGAGCCGCTCGCCGGTGCGGACCTTCTCCCAGATCGGCTCGAGCGTGGAGTCCCGGAAGGCGATCTGCGGGGCCTCCACCGTCTCCGGCGGGCGCCCGGTCGGGGGACGGGAGCCCGGGGCGGCGGTCGTGGAAGGCATGGAAATCCGAAGTTCGCGGCCGGGCCCGGGCCGGTCAAGGCGACTACCTTGCCGCTTCGTGGGAGCGGAGGAACGGTACGAGGTGGTGCTCAACCCGGCCGCCGGAGACGCGGGCGAGGCGCTGGAGGAGCGGATCGAGTCGGCGTTCGGCTCCGCCCGGGTCCGAGCCCGGATCACGTCGGTTTCCGACGCCGGCTCGCTGGAGGAGCGCGCCCGGGAGGCGGCGGCCCGCGCGGACACGGTGGTCGCCGCAGGAGGGGACGGGACCGCGAGGGCGGTGGCCGCCGCCCTCCTGCGCCACGATCCCGCGCCCATCCTGGCGGTGCTCCCCCTCGGCACCCGGAACCACTTCGCCCGCGACCTGGGGATCCCGGACGATCTCTCCGCGGCGATCGATGTCGCGCTCGAGGGCGGGAGCGCACGGATCGACGCGGGGGAGGTGGAGGGTCGGATCTTCCTGAACAACGCCAGCATCGGCCTGTATCCGCGGATCGTCGAGGAGCGTCCCCGGAGGGAGAACGGATCGGGAGCACTCGGACTGCTGTGGGCGACCGTCAAGGTGCTCTTCCGCCGCCACCCCCATCTCCACGTCACCGTCCAGGCCGACGGGGAGTCCCTGTCCGCCCGCACCCAGTTCGTGTTCGTGGGCAACAACGAATACCGGCTCGAGGGCGCCGAGCTCGGCTCGCGGGCCCGCCTCGACGCGGGGGTCCTCACCCTATGCGTCTCCGAGCGGAGCGGCCGCACGGACCTGCTCCGGTGGGTCGCCCGCTCCCTCCTCGGCCGACTGGAGGTGGCGCCGGACCTCACCACGCGACTCGTTCAGGAGGCCCGCGTGGACGCGCGCCGGGACACGATCCGGGTGGCGCTCGACGGCGAGGTCCTCCTGATGGCCCCGCCCCTGCACTACCGGATCCGCGAGGGAGCCCTCACGGTGAAGGTCCCGCCTCGGGAAGCGTGACGGTGCGTACGCTCGTCCACCTCTCCGACCTCCACTTCGGGCGGATCGACCCCGCGACGACCGACCCGCTGGTGGAGCGGATCGAGGCCGCCGAGCCCGACGTCGTCGTCGTCTCGGGCGACCTCACCCAGCGGGCCCGGCGCGGGCAGTTCCGGGCCGCGAGGAACTTCCTCGACAGGCTCCCGGGTCCCCGGATCGTGGTCCCCGGCAACCACGACGTCCCCCTCTACAACCTCGTGGCGCGGTTCCTCTTCCCTCTCTCCAGCTACCGGCGGTTCATCGACGACGATCCGGCTCCCTTCCACCGGGACGAGGAGATCGCGATCGCCGGGGTGAACACCGCCCGCTCGCTGACGTGGAAGGGGGGGCGGATCAACGCCGACCAGGTGGCGGCTCTGCGGGAGCGGCTGTGCGGCCTCGAGGAGGGCGTTGTGGCGGTCGTGGTGGCCCACCACCCCTTCGACCTGCCCCCCGGCCACGGACGCCGCGACCTGGTGGGGCGGGCCCGGATGGCGATGGAGGCGCTGGCGGAGTGCGGGGTGGACCTCTTCCTCACCGGCCATCTCCACCGCCACCACGTCGGCCACACCGCCGAGCGGTACCGGATCCGGGACCATGCCGCGGTCGTCGTCCAGGCGGGCACCGCCACGTCCACCCGCGGACGGGGCGAGAGGAATTCGTTCAACGTGGTGCGGATCTCCCGCGACGAGATCGAGGTCGAGCCGTGGCTGTGGCGGCCGGACGGGGGCCGCTTCGACGTCGATGCGGCGCGGCCGCCGATCCGCTTCGAGCGCGAGGGCGGGGTGTGGAGCCCCGCCTGACGGGACGACCCGCGCTACCGCCGGGCGACGACCTCCCCGCGTCCGGGGTTCCGCTCGACCACCCGCTTCACGAACGGGCAGCTCGGCACGATCCGCCAGCCGTTCTCCTCCGCCCAATCCAGCGCGTGGAGCACGAGCTCCTCGCCGATCCCCTGCTCCCGGTCCTCAGGGGGAACGAACGTGCTCTCGTAGTCGAGGGTATCCTCGTCGATCTTCGAGTAGTCGAGGGTCGCCGCGCCGTGCTCGGTGGGGGCGACGAAGCGACCCTCCTCGTCGTCGCGGCGGATCTCCAATGCCATGTCGATGCCTCCTTCGGGTTCAGGAAATCCCGTACTCCTCCCACCGCTCGTCCACCCGGCGGGCGATCCCGGGGTGGGGCTCGATCGGGTTCGGGTAGCCCGGCTTCCAGGTGGCGTCGATCGCCATCCGGCCGGCGTAACGGGGCCACGCGCCGTCCATGTCCATCGTCGAGAACACCACGTCGCGGGCGGCGTCGAAGCGGGTGAAGATCCCCCACAGCAGCAGCGTGCGGTCGTCCAGCGGGACGTCGTCGGAGACGACCGCGGCCCACTTGATCCGCCCCCGCTCGGGGCTGGCGGCGAGCGACTCGGCCACCGCGCGGCCGGTCCTGCCGTCCCGCTCCCGGACCCGGGCCACGCACAGGGTGTCGCGCCAGGTGCGCCAGTCGACGATCCGCTCCTCCCGCTCGTCCGGCGCGACGAACGGCGCGTCGGGGCCGCCCGGCAGCTCGTCCAGCCCGGCGTCGCCTTCCTCCGGCTCGGGGCGCGCGTCGCCGGAGATCCCCCCCGCCCCGGAGGTGCAGTCGAGCGCCAGCTTGGAGCCGAGATTCATCCGGAAGGAGGTGAAGTCGAGGGTGTCCTGGGGCACACCCGGCAGCAGCAGCGCGTCCTCCGCCGCCGACCAGTGGCGGCGGAAGGCGTCCAGCACCGCGTCCCAGTCCTCCACCGCCACGTCCGGGTCGACGAGGATCGCGACCTTGGTGAGGGCGAGCTGGCCCTGCCCCATCAGCGAGAGCGCCGTCTTCATCGCCTCCTTGCGGTACCGCTGCGCGACCGCGACGACCAGGAGGTTGTGGAATCCCGCCTCGAAGAAGGCGTGGAGGTCGACCACCTCGGGCTGGACCAGCTTGATCAGGGGACCCACGATCCCGGCCACCGCCTCCCCCATCGCCTTGTCCTCCTGGGGCGGCTTCCCCACCACCGCGGCGGGATAGACGGGATCCCTTCGGCGGGTGATCCGCTCGAGGTGGAAGACCGGGAAGGGGGCGGCGTGGGAATAGTGGCCGAAGTGGTCCCCGAAGGGTCCCTCGTCGGCCCGCTCGTCCGGTGGAACGAACCCCTCCAGCACGAACTCCGCCGAGGCGGGCGCGGCCGCCTCGACCGCTCCGCAGCGGGCCATCTCCGTGGGCGATCCCCGGAGGAAACCGGCGAAGGCGAGCTCGTCGATCCCCTCCGGCAGGGGGGCCACCGAGGCGAGCAGCGTGATCGGGTCGGCTCCGAGCGCCACCGCGACCGGGAGGGGCTCGTCCCGCCGCTCGGCCTCCGCGTAGTGGTAGCCCCCACCCTTCATGATCTGCCAGTGCATCCCGGTTCGTCGCCCGTCGTAGACGTGCATCCGGTAGATGCCGAGGTTGCGCGTGCCGGTCTCCGGGTGGGCGGTCACGACCAGCGGGAAGGTGACGAAGGGACCCCCGTCCTCCGGCCAGCACGTGATCACGGGGAGGTCGCCCAGATCGAGATTGCCGACGACGGCCTGGACCGGGCTCCTTCGCGGGTAGCGCACGCGAAGATGGCGGCCCCGAAGCAGCACGTCGCGAGCCCGCCAGAGGCCGCCGGGCGAGGGGGGCATCACCTCCTCGGCCGCCTCCAGAAGCTCCTCCCCGATCGCCTCCGGGGGCCGGCCCAGCGCCCACTCGCACCGGCGGATCGCGCCCAGCACGTTGGCGACCACCGGAAAGCGCGATCCCCGCGGCCGCTCGAACCACAGCGCCGGGCCGTCCTCCCGGACGACCCGGGTGACGATCTCGGCGATCTCGTACTCCGGGTCCACCTCCACCGGGATCCGGGCGAGGTCGCCCCGCTCCTCGCAGTGGTGGAGGAAGGATTGGAGGTCGGGGAAGGGCAGCGGGCTACTCCGGGACGCGCTCCTCGGGAAGCGGGCGCGGAACCCCCTCCAGCTCCTCGGAGCGCCAGCCGCCGGGCACCTCGCCGCCGAGAACCTGCACGACACGCTCGACGTAGTCCGTCACCAGGTCGTCGAGCGTCTCCGGCTCGCGGTACCAGCCCGGGGAGACCGGCATGACGGCCACCCCGTCGCGGGCGAGATCGGCCATCTGCCTCAGGGTAGGGGCGGAGAGGGGGGTCTCCCGCGGGCACACGACCAGCCGGCGCCCCTCCTTCAGCGTCACCGCCGCCGCCCGGGTGACGAGCGAGTCGCCGATCCCCGAGGCGATCTTGCCGATGGTCGAGGTCGTGCAAGGCAGGACCACCATCGCCTCCCACGCGTTCGAGCCCGACGCGAGAGGTGCCGAGAGGTCGGTGTCGTAGAAGAGGCGGGTGGCGATCCCGGCGACGTCGTCGCGCCCCAGGCCGGTCTCCTCCCTCAGGACGTGCTGCCCCCACCGGGAGAGGATCGCGTACGTCTCCCCCGGAAGCCGGCGCAGCAGCTCGATCCCGAAGATCGAGCCCGACGCGCCCGTGATCGCGACGATCGTCCTCACGGGATGGAAGCTACGCCGTGAGGGCCGGTGTCATCAATACGCCGGCGGCGCGTACACGTTGACCGTGACCAGCGGGCCCTCCTCTCCGGCCCGGATCTCGTGCGTCTCGCCGGCCTCGATCAGCAGCAGATCCCCGGACGCGATCTCCACCCGCTCCCCGGCGACGGTGGCGGTGCCGGACCCCCGGGCCACGTAGAGCCACTGGTCGGCGTCCTCGTGTCGGTTCTCCGGCCCGCCGGTCGTCTTCCCCGGCTGCAGCACCATGGTCGCCGCCTGGGAGCGGGACGTGCCGGCGACGATGTCGAAGAAGCCCCCGGGGTCGGAGACGTCGATTCGCTCCATTCGAACCCTCCTGTCGCTACGCGCCCGCCCCCCACGCTCCCGCGATCACCGCGCCGAGGGCGACGAAGCCCACCGCCACGTTGGTCCGGAAGAAGGCGAGATCGATGTCGTGCGCCCGGGCGTGCTCGACCGCGTACAGGGCGCCGACACCGAGAATGAACGGGCTCGCCGGGATCCACGCCAGCCGCCAGAGGATCACGGCGGCCAGGCACAGCCAGGAGAGGGCGTGCATTCCCCGGGCGATCCGGAGCGCCGTGTCGGCCCCGTACCGCGCCGGCAGGGAGTGGATGCCCGCGGCCCGATCGAACTGTTCGTCGAGCGTGCTGTAGATCACGTCGAAGCCGGCCACCCACAGGAGGGTGAATCCCGCCAGCAGCAGCGGCGGCCCGACCCCTTCGAACGAGAGGGTGGCGGCGAACCATCCACCGAGCGGAGCCATCGCCAGACCCAACCCCACGCCGAGGTGGCACCACGCCGTGAAGCGCTTCAGGTAGGGGTAGGCGACGAAGACGGCGAGCGGGATCGGCGCCAACGCCAGGCACACCGGGGCGATCCACCACGCGGCCGCCCCGTACACCGCGGTCCCGGCGAGCACGAGCCCCCACGCCTCCCCCAGACCCATCCTCCCGCTCGGCAGCTCCCGGGTCGCCGTGCGGGGGTTCGCGCGATCGATCTCACGGTCGACGATCCGATTGAGCCCCAGCGCGGCGGTCCGCGCCCCCGCGCCGGCGATCAGAACGAGCGCCAGCAGCCCGAGGGAGACGTCGAAGCCCGCGCCGAGGACGACGCCGGCGAAGAGCATCGGAAGCGAGAAGAGGGTGTGCTCGAACCGGACGAACCGGCCCCAAGCGCGGACGCGACCCGAAGCGGGGGCGCTCGTTCCTCCTCCGGCGCGCGGGGGCAGGCGGCTCTCGCTCCGGGTGGCCGGGCGCTCGACCATCCCCGGGGGTCAGGAGTCGTGCAGGCGGCGGACGAGGTCGCGCTCGAGCGCCCGGATCCGCTCCTGCAGGGCGATCCGCTGATCCGCGGTCAGGCTCCGGACCAGGGCCCGCCACGGGTCGTCGGCGACGTACCCCCGGTCGCGGGCCGCCCGCCGCTTCGCGCGCCCGGCGAGCTCCGGATCGATCCCGTCGCGACGCGGCGCACCTCGCCGGTAGTACTCCCGGACGTAGTGGGTCCGGTACGCCTCGAGGAGAACGAGGAGGTCGGCCTCCCCGAGCCTTCCCGGCCACCATCCCCGGTCCGTGACCGGCGACACCCGGTCGGGGAGCTCCCCGCCCGGATCGAGGACGTCGGACGCGCGGAGCGTGTCGGGCGGGCGGGACGGCGGGGAGACCCGGGGCACGCCGGCGCTCGGAGGCTCCACGATCGGTCCCGGGCTCTCCCGCTCCACGACGCGCGTGGTCTCCCCGCGCTCCTCCCCTGCGCATCCGGCGAGGACGAGCGCGAGAGCGACCGTCGCCGCGATCGCCGGGAGGGCGGGTCCGCGCGTCACGAGCGGCTCACCGCTCGGGAGCCGGCTCCACCGCGGGGGCGGCCGAGACCTCGCGCAGGTAGCGCGCCACCGCCGTGTCGTCGTCGACGCCGGTCGCGATGTCCGCCTGGGCCACGATGCCGACCAGCCGGTTTTCCTCGTCCACCACCGGGACCCGGCGGACCCGGCTCCCGGCCATCATCTCCAGCACGCGCCCGATCTCGTCGTCCTGCTGGACGGTGACCGGATGCTCGGTCATGCAGTCGCCCACGCTCAACCCCTCGAGCCGACCACCGTTTTCGCGGATCCCGAACACGATGTCCCGGTCGGTCACGATCCCCACTACCGTGCGGTCCTCGTCGACGACCGGCACGGCGCCGCACTCGCGCTCGTCCATGTGGTCCAGGGCCCGGGCAGCGGGCTCGTCGGGCCGGCACTCCCCCGGTCCGCTCGTCATCACGTCTCTCGCGCGCATGGTGTCCCTCCGGCTGGGATCGAATGGGGTTTCCGTCAACCCGACGCTACGATGGGAGGCACGGGGCGAGGTCCGCCGTACGGTCCATGACCGCGGGCGCTACAGCTCCCGCGTGAAGCGGCGGTCGCAGCGGACCGCGCATGCGGAGGCACCCTCGACCTCGCGGAAGCCGCGGGAGCGGTACAGGCCGATCGCCCCCGTCATCGCCCGGTTCGTCTCGAGCTCCATCCGCCGCCGTCCCGCCTGGCGCGCGTGGTCGATCGCCGTGGCCAGCAGGCGCTTGCCGAGGCCCCGGCCCCGCAGGTCGGGGCGCAGATACATCTTGCGCAGCTCGCACCGGTCCGGGTCCTCGGGGTCGGGCCACACCCCGCAGCTCCCGACGATCCCGCCGTCGATCGACTCCACGACCCAGAACTCCCCGCCGGCCGACCGGTAGGCGCGCTCGATGTCGTCGAGGTCGCGGTCGACGCCGTCGGGGTCGAGCTCCAGGTCGAACTCGGAGAGAACCTCGGAGGCGAGTTCGCGCACCGCCGGGGCGTCCCCGGAGCGAAACGGGCGGATCCACACCGCCGCGGCGGCGTCCGGGCGCGCGGACTCGTCCGAGCCGTGTTCGCGACGGCGGATCAGTCCCATCGTACCTCGTGGAGCCGGACGGGATCGTCGAACCCCTTCAACTTCCGCTCGCCGACCGGGACGAACCGCAGGCTCTTCCCCAGGCACAGCTCGGGGACCACGTTGGAAACGAGGATCCGGCCCGCCTCGGCTTCGTCACAGACGCGGCGGGCCAGCTGCACCGTGGCACCGAAGAGGTCGTCGTCGCTCTCCACCGGCTCCCCCGCGCTGAGCCCCAGCCGCAACCGGATCGGGCGATCCGGGGCCTCCTCGTTGTGTCGCCGGAAGTCCCGCTGGATGGAGGCCGCGCACCGGACCCCCCTCTCCGCCGAGGAGAAGGACGCCATGATGCCGTCGCCGGTGTGCTTCACCTCGTTCCCGCGATAGGTGTCGAGGTGCCGGCGGATCACCCGGTCGTGCACCTTCAGCAGCTCCAGCACTCCCCGGTCCCCCAGGCGCTGGGTCAGCGCCGTCGAGTCGACGATGTCGCTGAAGAGGACGGTGCGGAGGCCGCCGTCGGGAGCGCCGCCCGGCAGCACCATGCGGCCCTGCCCCGCGTCGACCGCGTCCCCGAGGAACGCCTGGACGACGTCCTCCTCCACCTCGATGATCTTGTCGGCGGTCAGACCGTGGGCGTTCTGGTGGACCGCCTCGCACGCCTTCGGATCCGGCCCCTCGACCAGGCAGCAGATCGTCCCGTTGGCGGGGTTGTACCAATATTTGAGGTACCGGACGCCGTACTCCTCCTGGGCCTTCAGGTCGCTCATGTGCGCGGAGTGGACCGCTTCGATGTCGGCGTCGATTCCCCGATGGATGTCCATGTACAGCGGCATGCGCTCACCTCTGCGATAGCGATGGAGTGTGATGGTTTTTCCTACATTATCGGTGTGCCGCCGGCCCACGCAACCGACAGCCCGACGGACGGGTCAGCCCGATTCCACCGGGTATCCCCGGTCGCGCCAGGCGTGGAGCCCTCCCTTCAACACCGCGACCTTCTCGTATCCGTTCTCCTCCGCGATTTGCGCCGCCCGGACGCTCAGCCCGTCGTCCGGTCACGTGCAGTACATGACGAGCCACTTGTTGAGCGGCAGGCCGCCCACCGACTGGCGCACCTCTCCGGTGGGCACGAGCCGGGCCCCCTCGATCCGCTGCTGCCGGAAGGAGAACTCGTTCCGGTTGTCTACGAACACGACGTCGGTCGCGTGCCCCGCCTCCATCCAAGCCCGGAGATCTCCCGGATCGACGAAGAGGACGCCCCGCTCGCGATAGGCGAGCTCGGAGAGGGGGGTGTCCGGGTCGACATCGGCGCCGCCGCAGGCGAAGGCCAGGGCCACCCAGACGATGGCGACGCGCCACGGGACCTCGACTCGATGGAGGGAGAGGAGTGCCATGTCGAGCAATATAGGACCCCCCCGCTGCATGCGGTATCCCGGCAAGGAGCTCACCCCTGGCCGAACGCCAGGGCCTCGGCCTCCTCCAGGCCGAGCTCGCGACCTTCTCTCCAGAGGGCCCGGAACGTCTCCTCTCCGATCGCATCGCGGCAGGCCGCGACCGCGCGATCACGGAGGGGGCGCCCCACGGGCTCGTACACGTCGAACGGCATTCCGCGCTCCTCGAGCCCCCTCTCGACGGCGGCGAAGAGACGGGTCGCCCTCTCGTGCTC
>JAWVZN010000017.1:0-41361 GCA_033722155.1 Gemmatimonadota bacterium
CCCACCCGTCCGCCTCCCCCGGCGGGACGCCGGGGAGGGGCAGCCGGTGGACCCGCACCTCGTCGCGGACTCCCGGGTTGTCCCCGATGTCCCCCAGGTAGAGGCACCACGCCTCCCCGCAGCGGCCCAGGGCCAGATCCTCCGGATCGCGAAGCCCGATCTCCCCGACCGGCGCCCGGCCGAGCGCGTTCCCGGCGGTGTCCACCGCGACCAGCGCGAAGGCCTCGCCCTCGTCGTCGTGGATCCACAGGAGATCTCCGCGACGGGGATCGCGCGCGACCCCGGACGCCTCGGCCAGCTCCGGGGGCAGGTCCGCCACGCCGACCACCTCGCAGCCGGGATCGGCGGGCGGACCCGCGCCGACGTCTCCGGAGCGCGCTCCGGAGACCGCCGCGACGATCGCAGCCCAGGCCGCGGCCCGCAGGAGCCTCACCCGGACGTTCGCTTGCGTTGGATCGCCCATCGCGGAGTTTGGCCACCCTGCCCATGGATCCGCTCTGGCTCGTCTTCGCCGCGTATTTCGCCGTCCTCCTTCTGATCGGGGAGGTCTTCGCACGCCTCAAGGTTCGCACCCTCGACGACTACCTGCTCTCCGGCCGGGAGCACGGGGTCGCCGTCACCTCGCTCTCGCTCACGGCCACCGTCATCGGGGCCGGCAGCACGCTCGGCTCGGCCGGCGTCGCCTACTACGTGGGCGTGTCGGCCGGGTGGTACCTCCTGAGTGCGGGCCCGGGTCTGGTGCTGCTCGCCTACACCCTGGCCCCCACCCTCCGCGAGATGTCCCTCTACACCGTACCCGAATACGTCGGACGACGCTACGGCGGGTGGGCCGCGATCCTGGCGGCCGTGCTGGGCGTTCTCGCCCTCGCCCTCTTCGTCGCCGCGCAATTCTACGCGATGGGATCCCTCGTCGCCGAGACCACCCCTCTGGACCTCCGGCCGGCGATCGTCGCCGCCTCGCTCGTCGTGATCGCCTACACGTGGCGCGGCGGCAACTGGGCGATCCACTGGTCGGACACCTTCCAGGTGATCCTGATCGTGGTGGGGATCGGACTGGTGGTCGCCTTCGCCCTGGACCGCGTGGGAGGTCTGGAGGCCTTCCGACAACCGCCCCCCACCGCCGGCTTCGAGGAGGTCGGATCCCGGTGGTTCCATCCGGTCACCCGGCGGCCGGTCTCCGGCTGGGCTCCCTTCGCGCTCGGGAATACCGTGCTCGCCTGGATCGTCATGTCCACCACGTGGCATTTCGCGATGCAGAGCACCGCGCAGCGCATCCTCTCCGGACGCGACGTGACGGTGGTGCGTCGCTCCTGCCTGATCGCGGCGGCCCTCACGCTTCCCGTCGGCGCGATGTTCGCGCTGAGCGGCATGGGCGCGCGGATGATCCTGCCGGGCCTCGAGTCGCCGGGGGCGATGCAGATGCTGGAGCAGGTGCGGGCCCTCCCGGCGCTCGTGGAGGCGCTCCTGAGCCCGGCGCTGGCCGGCCTCGTTCTCGCCTCCCTCGTCGCCATCATGATGTCCACCTGCGACAGCGCCCTGCTCGGCTCCGCCGCCCTGATCGTGAAGGACCTGTCGCCCCGGTTCCGGGGGGACGACGCGGGGGAGCGGAAGGAGACGCCCGAGGAGGAGATCCGGGGCAGCCGCCGCCTGGTCGCGATCGTCGGGGGGGGCGCGCTGGTGACCGCGCTCCTCACCCCCGGGCTGGTGCAGACGCTGGAGCTGGTCGCCGCCGTCTACGGCGTGGCGCTGTTCTGGCCGCTGATCCTCGGGCGGTACTGGAGCGGGGCCAACGAGGCGGGCGCGATCGCCTCGATGGTGTCGAGCGGGCTCGCGGGGGTCGGTTGGAGATGGGGGGGATTGGAGGAGGCCACCGGGATCCACATGCTCAACGTCGCGCTGCCCGTCGCGGTGATCGTGCTCTTCGCGGTCTCCAGGATCTCTTCCCGAGCCGAGGCGTGAGCCTCCCGCGCTCCCTGATCGGGGGGCTGCTGGTCCTCCTCTGCCTCGCCTGCGGCTCCTCCAATCCGATGGAGGAGGACGGAGAGGGGTTCTTCTGCGACACCGGGGTGGTGTTCCTCGCCGACAAGGGAGACCACTGGCAGGTGATCATGCGGGCGGTCACCTTCCGCAAGCGGGTGATCGTGAACGAGAACGGGAACCTCGTGGAGCAGTTCGAGAAGGTTTGCACGAACTTCGTCTGCGACATTCCCAAGGAGCTCGCTCCGACGAGGGAGGACGCGGTCACCGCCTGCCGGGGCCAGATCCAGGAGGAGGGCGGGCGGATCTAGTCGCGTTCCGGTCTCCGTGGGCTTCCTCTCACCGACTCGTGAACACCTGGTACAGGATGACGATCGCGGCCACGACCAGCAGGAGATGGATCAACCCCTCCGCGATCTCGAAGACGATCCAGCCGAGGATCCACAGGATCAAGACGACGATGGCGATCAGCCAGAGCATCTTCCTCGCCCCCCGGAAAGATCAGTCGGTGGGATCCTCGCCGAAGGCGGACTTCCACACGCCAGCCGCCCCCCGGCGGGAGAGGATCCTCGCCAGCCCCGAGGCCACCCCGATCAGCAAGCCCCACGCCACCGCGTCCTTCCACTCCACCGATGACGCCGCCGGGTTCTCCGGCGGCTCCTCGTCGCGAACCCCTCTCCAGCCGCCTCGCACGAGTTTCCTCGCTCCGGCCGCGACCATCATGGCCGATCCCGCCGCGAACGCTTTCCACACCAGACCGCTCATCGCTCCCCCTCTCCCGGAATCTCCGGTCAACCCCACGCTAAGGGAGCCGGAGCGACGGGACCGTCATGATTCTGACGGCCCTAGACCGCGTCCCGGAGCATGGTGCGGAGACGGTCACGGAGCTCGGGCGTATCCTGGTGGCCGTGGGCGTCGACGGCGTGGAGCGCCGCGGCGCGGACGACCTCTTCCTCCTCGCCGGTGATATGGAGCGTGCACCCGCTCTCGCTCGGCATCTTCCGGCAATCGATCGACTTGCGTACCATTCTCGTCTCCTTGCTGAGGGTTTTCCCCACCCTATCACACGAGAATCGATCCGGCCAATCGAGCGAAATGACACATGGAGCTCGTCATCGAAACCGCGGCCACCGGCCGCGTCGTTGACGCCGAGGGCGAGCGGACCGAACGTCCGGAGCGTGACGACGGACGAGACGAAGACGATCCACCGGCGCCTCGCCGCGGTCTGGTTCGCCGACCTGGTGGGATTCACACGCCTGGCCGGCGTGGACGAGGACACCGCGCTGGCCTCCGTCCGCGCTCTGCAGGAAGCGGCGAAAGTCGCGGCGGAGGACCACGGCGGCCGGATCGTGAAGTTCCTGGGGGACGGCGCGATGGCCGAGTTCCCGAGCGCCCACGGCGCGGTGGCCTCCGCACTCGACCTCTCCGAGACGATCGAGGGAGACACCGGGGAGGAGCCGCGCCTGAGGGTGGGAATCCACGCCGGGGAGATCGCCACCGGAGAAGACGGGGACGTCTACGGGGACGACGTCAACCTCACCGCGCGGATCCAGACCGCGGCCGAGCCCGGCCAGGTGGTGGCGAGCGACGCGATCGCTCGTCAGCTCCGGCGGCGCCGGACCTTCGCGTTCGATCCTTTGGGGGCCCGCTCCTTCAAGGGCGTGTCCGAACCCGTCGCGATCTTCTCCGTGCGTCGGATGGGGGAGGGCGAGCGCCCCGCCCCGCCCGAGGCCGCGCCCGCCCGCTCGATCGCGGTGCTGCCGTTCGCCAACCTGAGCGCCGATCCCGAGAACGAGTACTTCTCGGACGGCGTCACCGAGGAGATCCTCACTTCGCTGGCACGGATCGAGGAATTGAAGGTGATCAGCCGCACCTCGGTCATGCGGTACAAGGGAACGAGCAAGAGCGTCCGCGAGATCGGGGCCGAGCTGGGCGTGGCCACCGTGCTCGAGGGGAGCGTGCGGCGGGCCGGCGGGCGGGTCCGGATCACCGCCCAGCTCATCGACGCCCGGACCGACGAGCATCTGTGGGTCGACCGGTACGATCGGGAGCTCGAGGACATCTTCGAGATCCAGTCCGACGTGGCCGAGCGGATCGTCGAGGCGCTCCACGTGTTCCTGACGCCACGCGAGAAGGCGAGGGCGATCGCGTCCACTCCCACCGACCAGATCGCCTACCACGCCTACCTGAAGGGCCTCTCCCGCCTCGCGCGGCGCGAGCCGCGGGATCTTCGGGCCGCCGTCCAATGCTTCGAGCGGGCGGTGGAGGTGGACCCCGACTACGCTCCCGCGTGGGCCGGCAGCGCGATGGCGTGGGTCCTCCAGCTCCACTGGGGGCCGCACATCTACGAGGAGGCCCGGGCGCGCGGGCTCGAGGCCGCCGAGCGGACGCTCGACCTCGATCCCGGGCTGGGAACGGCGCACGCCGCCCGGGCCCAGGTCCGCATCTTCGATCTGGAGTGGGACGGCGCGGAGGCCGACCTCGACCGTGCGGTGGAGCTGGCTCCGGGGGACGCCAACGCGCGGCAGTGGCGCGCGGAGTTCCTCGCCTGCATGGGGCGCTTCGATCAGGCGTTCGCCGAGATCCGGAGGGCTCGCGAGCTGGATCCCCTGTCGCTCGCGGTCGCCACCGAGGAGGGGAACGTGGCGCTCCTCGCGGGGCGGGTCGAGCGGGCCGAGGGAATCTATCGCCGCGCGATCGACCTCGATCCCACCTTCCGGCCGGCCCGTTACAAGCTGTTCGAGCTCCTGCTGTACGAATCGAGGTGGGAGGAGGCGATCGAGCAGCTCGTCCTGGTCGGCGAGAGGACCCCGGAGGAAGCCGAGACCGTGATGGAGGAAGTCGAACGGACGGGCCCGGAGGCGCTCCTCGACCCGATCCTGGAGTTGAGCGGCGATCTCGCGTGGTCGTGGTGCTACCGCGCGATCGTCCTCTCTCTGCTGGGGCGCCTGGACGAAGCCTACGAGGCGCTCGACCGGTCCGTCGAGACCGGCGACTGGTACCTCGTGCGGATCGCGGTGACCCCCTTCGCCCGCGAGCTTCGCCAGGACCCGCGGTTCCTCCCGTTCCTCGACCGGATCGGCCTCGCGGACGTGGCCGGTCGCGCCCGCGCCGGCGAGGAGTGACGAGCGTCGTCGCGTCCGATCGACCCCGCCGCTACGATCCTGGCCAGAATCCCGCGAACGACCCGGCCACCAGGAGACCGTAGATAAGCCCGTCGAAGACGTTCTTGGCGGTGACCCTCCACGGAATTCCACCCCAGATCGAGTCCATGAGGTGGCCCAGTCCATAGGCCAGGAAGGCGGTCGTGCCGGCCACGCGGAACACGGCGAAGTACTCGGCGCCGGGCGCCATGGTCCTGCCGGTGAGATACGCCACGAAGATCGATACGACGATCGCGAAGACGAACCACTGGAGCAGCCGCTTGCCGATCGGCGGAGTTCCGTCGGGCATCACGGTCACGATCCCCACGGGACCCCGATCGAAGCGCGCCACGACGTCGGGATCGCTCATCTCCGACATTTCGGCATCGGGGAAGAAGTAGTAGCCGGGGTCCACGCCCGCCTCTCGCATCGTGGCGAGGATCCGTTCCTCGTCGGGCAGCGCGTCGAAGTCGCTCCGGCGGTATTTGAGAGCCATGTGAATGATCGAGCTCGCGACGAAAACGATGACGGCGGAGAGTACGATCGGCAGCCACAGTTCCGGAATCGAGACCAAGGGGAGCCTCCTTCGAGAGCGACCGGCTTCGATGCGGACATTCCAGTATGGGCGGCGGCTTCGGATCTTGTCCAGAGTGGCGGAACGAAATCCTTCCTCTCGACGTCTGAGCCGTTGGAGCCCAGAGGACCGTCCCTCGACTTCCGGAGGTAGTGATGAGGTTGCCGATCGTCGCGTCGCTCGCGTTCGCACTCGTGGCCGGGGCCTGCGCGGGGGAGTCCCCCCCGGAGGAGGAGCCCGCCGACGTCGCCGAGGCGCCCGAGACCGTTGCGGAGGAGCCGACGACCGCGCCTCCCGATACGACCGCAGAGGCCGTCTGGACGCACCTCCAAGAAGCGGATTACGACACCTGGGCGCTGTGGCCGGACAAGGGGCGGCTGTACCCGGGTACGGAGCCGCACGGCATGCTGCTCACCACGTACGTGAACGACCTCGCCGAGGACGCGCTGACGAACGGCGCGGCCGAGATGCCGGACGGGGCCATCGTCGTGAAGGACAACTACGCCCCCGACAGCACGTTCATGGCGCATACGGTCATGTACAAGGCCGACGGCTACGACGCGGAGCACGCCGACTGGTTCTGGGCGAAGTACGGCCCGGACGGGGAGGTCCAGGCCTCGGGTCGGGTCGAGACGTGCGCGGGCTGCCACGCCCAGGCCTCCGCGCAGGACGACTATCTCGTCACGCGGATGCAGCAGAGGACGGGCGGGGGCGGCGGGATGTAGCCGGGGCCGAGCCGGGCTCGGCGACAAACGGATACGGGAGGGATCGCGGAGGATCCCTCCCGCTCCGATCGTCCTGATCCGATCACTCGGGCAGGATCACCGAGTCGATCGCGTGGATGATCCCGTTGCTCGCCTGGAGATCCACCTGGACGACCTCGGCACCGCCCACCATCACGCCTCCGTCCTCGTCGACGTTCACCGCGAGGCGGCCTCCGGCGAGCGTGGTCACCTCCTCGATGCCGGTCACCGCCTCGGCGGAGAGCCGACCGGCGATCACGTGTTGCAGCAGGAGGTCCCGCAGACGATCGCGGTTCTCGGGTCGGAGTAGGGTCTCCACGGTGCCCTCGGGCAGGCGGGCGAACGCCTGGTCCGTCGGCGCGAAGAGCGTGAAGGGACCCTCCCCGCTCAGCGCTTCCGTCAGACCGGCGGCTCGCACCGCGGCCACCAGAGTCCCGAAGGACCCTGTCGACTCCGCGGTCCGCACGAGGTTCTCGTCCGGATCGAGCGAAGCCCGGGCGGCCTCGGACGACGTGCCCGCCAGATGAAAGCCCAGCACCAAGGCGAGCGCCACCGCCAGGAGGTTCACCGTCGCTTTCATGCCCATTTCTCCTCTCTCCTCCGTTTCCGTCACGCCCGCGCTCCGGCGACGCCCCAGCGTCGCTGGATCACGGGAAGCGCGGTCGCCGGGTAGAGCGCGGCCAGGCCGACGAGCGCGTACACGGCGCGCGCGAGGGGGGTCATCGTCCCCAGAAGGGCGGCGACGAGGTCGAAGCCGAAGAGGCCGACCAGGCCCCAGTTCAAGCCCCCGATCACGAGCAGGGTCGCGGCAAGGATGTCGATCGCTTTCACGGTTTGTTCTCCTTTTTTCACGTTTACTGGTGTCTAACCGATGTCAAGTATTATACTCGACATTGATTGGTGATGTCAAGGGTTCATTCGATAAAATTTTGACACTCGTTATACAAGATGATAGTCTCGCGATATGAAGGAAGCCGAGAGGAAACGCCATCCGATTCAGGTCGCGGCCAGGAGAGCCGGTCTGACGCCCGATCTCCTCCGCGCCTGGGAGACGCGATACGAGGCGGTTCGCCCCGGCCGGTCCCCGGGAGGCCACCGACGCTACTCCGACCGCGACGTGGAGCGGCTCGAGCTGCTGCGTCAGGCCACCGAAGCGGGCCGCCGGATCGGCGACGTGGCGTCGCTCGAGGACGACGAGCTTCGGGAGCTCGTACGCGAAGATCGTCTGCACGAGGCGATTGTTCCGGGAGACGGCCCCCGAAGCGAGGTCGTCGAGGAGCTCCTCGCGGAATGTCTCCGGGCGGCCGGCGAGTACGACGAGCTCGGCCTGCACGCGGCGCTGTCGCGGGCTTCGGCCGTCCTTCCCCCGGAGGAGATGGTCGATCGAGTCATCGGACCCTTCATGCGACGGATCGGGGAGATGTGGCGGGAGGGACGGATCGATCCCGGTCAGGAGCACGTGGCCACCGTCCGGGTGAGAAACGTCCTCTCGAACCTGATCTTCGGGCTGTCCTACTCGACGGAGCCCAACCCCCGGATGGTCGTCGGCACGCCGAAGGGGGAGCTCCACGAGATCGGTGCGCTTCTCGCCGTCGCCACGGCGGCCGCGTCGGGGTGGGCCGTCACCTACCTGGGCCCCGATCTTCCCGCCGGTTCACTGGCGAGAGCCGCAGCCGAGCGCGACGCCCGGGCCGTGGCGTTGAGCGTCGTCCACCCGAGTGACCCGGAAGTCGGCGGCGAGGAGATCGCCGAGCTCCGCCGGGGTCTCGACGACGACGTCCCGCTCTATCTCGGGGGCAAGGCGGCGCTCGAAAGGAGGAGCGCCTTCGAGGCGGTCGGGGCGCGGGTTCTGGACGACGTTCGAAGCCTGGGCAGGGTCCTGCCCCGATCGGCAGAAAGAGCTTGAGGCCGCCCGATGGGGCTATCGACCCGTCGCTAGGGTGCCGTGTCGGTCCCCGCCGGGGAATGGGACGTCGAATCGGAGTTCCCCACCGGGGCCTCCGGAATCGGATCGGTCTCGTCTTCCGCAGCTGTCGGCCTCAAAACCTCCACGGTAAGCTCGAACGCTCTCTCTTCTCCCGCTTCGATCGCGCCCACGCCGACCACCTCACGGGCGATCTCTTCGCCCTCGCCATCCCGGATGGACAGGATGATGGAATACTCCCAGGGCTCGCCTTTCCTCGGATGGGGAAGGGTGCTTTCCACCTGCAACGGAAAGAAGCTCGTCCAACCCCGCTGTGGCGAGTGGGCATCGAGTCGAAGGTGGTGGTGACAACCAGGACAGATGCTGGCGCTCTCCAGAATCGTAGCACGACACATCGGGCAGTCGCGTACCTGTCCGGGAGCGGACTTGCGTCTACTCATTCGTGGATACCGGCTCGAGCTTCGTCTTCTTCGATCGGAGTTCCTCCTCCTTCCATCCGAACTCGACTTGCCCCCGCATCCGTGATCCTGCCGCGACCGATACGGAATCGGCTTTCACATCGCCATTCACGACTCCCGATTCGAGCAGCCTCACGCTGGTGGCTGCATCGATGTTCCCTTCCAGCTCGCCGCCGACGACGACCTTCTCGGCGCGCACGCCGCCGGACACCTTCGCACCCGGCTCGATGGTCAGGTCTCCCTCGACCTGAACATCGCCCTTGAATGTCCCGATCAGACGTACGTGGCCCGCGCCTTCGATCTTGCCCTCGATGGTCAGGTCTCCCGCGATCACGGACTCCGTGGAGTCCTCCCCTTTCACCCGCCCTGACGCCTTCCCTCGCACTCCATCGGTCTCCGCCTTCCGGCGGTCCGCTTCATCCTTCTCTGCCGCCCGATCCCGCGATGATGTCGCCGCATCCTTCTTCTTCGAGTCGGAATCCTTCCAAATGGCCATGATCGTCCCTCCTTCACATGCTGGCGCCGATTGTCCCGGCTGAGTACGCCGGCAAACGATGCAGGCTGACGTATCGACGAATGTACGCTCCCCCAATGCAATAGGTATCCGGAATTATCGACGGGTTCAAGTTGCTTCACATGACATTGAAAGCGAGACACGGTATCGTGGAATTCTCGATCCGTGCCCGCGATTCAACCGTCCTTCCTCGCCAAGGGAGCGAAACCATGACCAAGGTGATCGACTGTGGCAAGGTCAATCCCGCGTCCGGCTGCGACCACGTCATTCGCGCGGAGACCGAGGACGAGGTGCTCCGGCTCGCCGCCGAGCATGCGAGAGAGGAGCACGACATGGAGCCGACGCCCGAAATGATCGATCAGGTGAAAGCGAATATCGAGGACGAGTGATCGGCGGCCGAGGTTTCAGGTCAACTGGCTTCCGGTATGACCCGGCCGGAGCCTCATGGGGGTGGCTCTCGCCTGTAATGATCCACCCACAGGATTGGCTGGGCGCCCAGGATTCGAACCTGGATCCCCGGCTCCAAAGGCCGGTGTTCTGCCATTGAACTAGCGCCCAGCGGAAGGATGGAGACAGTCTAGCCTCGACGACGTCACAGATCCAACTCGCGGCGGATCTTGCAGCGCGATCCACCCGTCCCGCTACCTTACACTCCGTGAGAATCCTGGTCACCGGCGTCACCGGGTACGTGGGCGGCCGCCTCGTCCCCCGGCTTCTCGACCGGGGGCACGCCGTGCGCGTGCTCTCCAGGGATCGGGGCCGCGTGTCGAGCCGACCGTGGGCGGACCGGGTCGAGATCGTCGAGGCAGATCTGATCGAGGTCGGGTCGCTGGACGGCGTCTTCCGGGGCGTGGACGCCGCCTTCTACCTCGTCCACTCCATGGGCTCCGGATCGGACTTCGCCCGGCGCGATCGGAGGGCCGCCCGCAACTTCGTCTCGGCGGCGCGGGGGATCGGCCGCGTCGTCTACCTGGGCGGGCTCCTCCCGGAGGACGAGGAGGCGAGCGAGCATCTGAGAAGCCGCGCCGAGGTGGGCGAGATCCTCCGCGAGGGCCTCCCCACCCTCGAGCTGCGCGCCGGCCCCGTCATCGGCTCGGGATCGGCCTCCTTCGAGATGGTCCGCTATCTGACCGAGCGGCTCCCCGTGATGATCGCGCCGAAGTGGGTGGAGAACACCATCCAGCCGATCGCCATCCGCGACGTGCTGAGCTACCTGGTGGAGGCACTCGAACGGGATGCGACGGGCGTGGTGGAGATCGGGGCCGACCGGCTCACGTTCCGCCGGATGATGGAATCGTACGCCGAGGTTCGGGGTCTCCGGAGACGGATCGTGCCCGTACCGGTTCTCGCGCCGGGACTCGCCGCGCTGTGGGTGGGGTTCGTGACCCCGATCCCGAACCGGCTCGCCGTCCCCCTGGTCGAGGGCATTCTCGCGGATCTGGTGGCCGACACCGAGCGGGCGCGCGCACTGTTCCCGGGGATCGACCCCATCGACTACCGGACGGCCGTGGAGCTCGCGCTCCGGCAGATCGAGGCGCACGACGTCCGTACTCGGTGGACCGGGGCGCTCGGCGCCATGCCGGACTTCGAGCTGGAGTGGCGCGAGGGAATGGTCCTCGAGGAGCGCACCCGGCTCGTGGAGGCGCCTCCCCCGGCGGTGTTCCGTGCCTTCTCGGGCCTCGGCGGGGAGCGCGGGTGGCCGGCGCTGCGATGGGCGTGGACGCTCCGGGGCGTGCTCGATCAGCTGGTCGGGGGGCCCGGCCTGCGAAGGGGCCGCCGCGACCCCGGCGAGCTCGACATCGGGGAAGCGCTGGATTTCTGGCGGGTGGAAGCGGTCGATCCACCCCGGCTCCTCCGGCTTCGCGCCGAGATGCGCCTTCCCGGTCGGGCGTGGCTTCAGTGGGAGAACGAGCCCGGGGACGGGAAGAACACGCTCCTCCGCCAGACGGCCGTCTTCGCTCCTCGAGGGCTCACGGGCACGCTGTACTGGTACGCGCTGTATCCCTTCCACCGCCCGATCTTCGCGCGGCTGATCCGGGCGATCGCGCGCAAAAGCGAGACCATGGATCCGTTCGCAGGCGCCGAGTAGCCCCGCGATTCCATCGTCGCCTCAGGGCTCCCGGAGGCGCCCTCGCACTCGAGGGTCTCCTCGTTCCAGGATCCGCCCCGGTCGAGGCACCTGTCGATCATGAGGAAACCGCGGGCGTACCATCCGATCGCCATCCCGATCAGCAGGACGACGGCGAGAACGGCGATCTTCAGGCCCCGCCCGATCGCCTCGGAGAACTCCGGGCTGCTCACTCCACCCGATCCACACCCGTCCGGGAGAGATCGAAGGGCCAGGCGCGGGCCTCGGGAGCGAGGTCGGCCACCCCCCCCTCCACCCGTTCCAGGTCCGCGTCCCGATCGGTCTCGTTCGCGTACAGCGCGAAGGCCGCGCTTCCGCTCCCGCTCATCCGGGCCCCCACCGCGGGTCCTGCGGCGAGGAGCTCTACCGCGCGGCGGACTTCGGGGCAGCGGTCGAAGACGACCGCCTCGAGGTCGTTCCTCCGGGCGGTCCAGTCGGCGACGTCGGTCGGCTCTGCGAAGGCGGTGGGGTGGGGGTCTCCGACCTTCTCGTCCCACCACCGGTAGGCGGCGGCGGTCTCCACCGACGTGCCCGGCCACGCCAGGACGCCCCATCGCTCCTCCGGTGGGTCGGCGGGCTTCAGCTCGTCGCCGATCCCGCGGCCGATCCGGGTGCCGCCCTGAAGGAAGAAAGGGACGTCGGCCCCGAGATCGGCGGCGAGGTCGTGGAGCGTGCGGCGGGGGTCGGGCACGGCGAATCGCTTCGCCAGCGCGAGCAGCACCGCGGCGGCGTCGCTCGAGCCACCGCCCAGGCCGGCGCCCGGCGGGATCGCCTTCTCGATCGTCAGCTCCAGCCGGAGGCGGTGGCCGGTCCGCTCTCCCACCGCCCGGGCGGCCCGGACGGCGAGGTTGCCGTCGTCGGCGGGGATCCCGGCGGCGAGATCGCCGACCACCCCGCACACGATCGCCGGTCCTCCGGCGGCCCCGGGAGCGAGGACGACGGTGTCGGCGAGATCGATCGCCTGGTAGGCGGTATCGAGGAGGTGGTAGCCGTCCTGGCGCCGGCCCGCGATCTCGAGCCACAGGTTGATCTTGGCGGGCGCCCGCCACACCTCGCGGGTCGGGCGTGGATCAGTCACGCTCCTCGGCGCCCACCTGCTCGCGCTTCTCGAGCGCGGGCTCGATCTCGGTCTCGAACTCCTCCTCGAGCTCCCGCTCCAGCTCCTCCTCGGAGTGCTCCAGCTCGCTCCAGCTGAGCCCCTCGCGGAAGAAGTACCACAACCCGACCGCGGTGACCGAGAGGTAGTTGACCGCGTGGAAGCCGATCGAAAAGGTGAAGGCCGGGGTGCGGGCGACGCCGAACACCTCGAGGCTCTTCACCACCAGCGCCTGGAAGGTGCCGACGAAGCCCGGCGAGGAGGGAACCGCCACTCCCAGCGCGACCACCGAGGTGACGAAGAGCGAGCCCGTCACGCCGGTCGGGGCCAGGAGGTCGAAGGCGGCAAGGCCGAGCCAGAAGGTGAAGGCGATCAGGCTCCACTGGACGATCGCGAGAAGGAAGCTCGCCGCGACGAGCCAGGGGCGCTTCAACAGGTGGAAACCGTCGACGAACGCCACCAGCGCCCGCTCGATCGGCTCGGCGAAGCGGCCGCCGAAGAACTTTTCGGACACCCACTTGACGAACGCGATGAAGCGGTGGGCCCGGAAGAGCAGCCACACCTGGAAGGCGAGGAAGCCGAGGAAGAGGTAGAGCGCCACCTCCACCGTCGTGTCGACCCATCCCGGGAAGTCGTGGATCCGGGTGAGCGCGTACACGATCCCGACCAGCGCGAACCCGTCGAACATCCGCTCCACGAAGAGACTCCCGAACGCCGTCCCGACCGGCACCTTCTCCTTCTTGCCGAGGGCGTAGGCGCGGACGAACTCCCCCACCCTCGCGGGCAGCACGTTGTTCGCCATCAGCCCGATCGCGGTGGCGCTGACGAGGCTTCCGATCGGAACGCGGCCGGTGGGGAGAAGCAGGATCCGCCACCGGATCGCCCGGGCGCCGACGTTGATGAGGGCCGCCAGCACGAACACGAGCGCCAGCAGCCCGTAGTCGGCCCGGCGCAGCGCGGTGCCCACCGCCGACCAGTCGACCCCCTGGACCGACCACCAGATCGCGGCCAGCGAGATCGCGATCCCCACCCACGTCTTCCAGCTGCTGCTCATCCGGATCCGTCTAGAGGAGGGGGGTCTCGTTGATGACCAGCTTGTAGACCGCGTCGAGGCGGTCGGCGGCGCGGTTGGAGAGGATCATCCGGGGCAGGAAGATCTCGAAGTACTCCATCACCGGGGCGATGGAGGTGTCGATCTCGAGCGAGAGCGTCACCGTCGGCTTCTCCTCGGCGGTCTCGCCCTCGTCGAGGTCCGCGATCTCGACCTCGGCGCGGTCGATTCCCGGGCTCGACCCGCTCCCGTTCTCCCGCTCCCCGAACATTTCGCGCGCCTCGCGGGGGCCCACCACGCGGAGCGCCGAATGGGTGACGGCGTAGTTGACCCGGTCGTGGATGTCGAGCCCGATCATCTCCTTGTTCCGGACCCGGGAGCGGTGGACGTCGGACTTGTCGGCGAGGATCAGCGCGGCGGCGATCTCGCTGACCGGCGCCCCGTCGGTTTCGTGGTGGTGGCCGATCGCAGTGACGACCTCGATGATGTCCTCGATCGGCATGCCCGCCTCGCGGAGGAGGCCGTGGGCGAGGGTGGCCCCGGTCTGGGCGTGGGCCTCACGGTTGACGATGTTGCCGATGTCGTGGAGGTAGGCGGAGATGGCCGCGAGCTCGCACAGCCGGTCGGAGCGATCGAGGGCCTCCATCACCGTCCGGGCCCGCTCGGCGGCGACGCCGGCGTGGCGGCGGCCGTGCTCGGTGTAGCCGATCGACTCCAGCACCCCGTCGGCGCGATCGAGGTAGTGGCGCACCTCCGGGTTCTGCTTGATGTCGCTCAGCGTCAGCATTCGACCTCCTCCAGGATTCGGGCCACCGCTCGATGCCCGGGGCCGCGTCGCGAGGCGGGCACGAGCTCGAGGGCGGTCCTCCCCAGGGCGCGGTACAGGGCGGCCAGGGAGGGAGCCTCGTCCAGCGCCTCGAGCTGGAGGCGAACGGTGTGCGCGTCGCCCCGCGCGACCGGCCCGGTCAGCGCGTCGAGCGGATCGTGGCCGGCGAGGTTCTGCTCGGTCCGCTCGACGAGCGGGCGGAGCAGGGAGCGCGCCTCGGCCGTCCCGATCCCGGCCTCTGCGAGCATCCGCTCGGCGGCGGCCGTCAGCGCCACCCTCCCGTTGGACGCGAGGACCAGCGCGGCATGGTACAACGGCTTTCTCTCCTCGGCCACCACGACGGGGGTCGCGCCGAGGGCGCGGGTGAAGGAGGCGAGGATCTCGCGCGCGGGCTCCTCCCCCTCGAGAGCGACGACGGCGCCGGCGAGCGCGTCGGCGTCGTCGGGGGCGCCGCCGAAGGTCATCGCCGGGTGCCACGAGCCGACCGCGACGCCGAGCCCGGCGAGGGGGGCGAGGGCCGCCGCCGGCCGCGCCCCGGCGCAGTGGGCGGCCGCCCGCGGCCGGGATCCGCGCTCGGCCTCGGCCGCGAGCCGGGTGGCGAGATCCCCGATCGCGTCGTCGGGGACGGCCAGGAGCCACAGGTCCGCCTCCGGGGCCGGAGGCGGGTACCCCACGGAAAGCTCCAGCTCTCGGGCGAGATCGTCGCGGGCGGGCTCGAGGGGCCGGCGGCTCCAGATCCCCTCGACCTCCACGCCTCTCCGATGCGCCCGCAGCGCCACCGCGAGGCCGGTCCGGCCGGCTCCGTAGAGGAAGATCGACGGGGGATCCGACGGCGCTCGCGCGCCGGAGCCCTCGCTCACCCTTCCTCCCCGGACTGCGCCCGGCCGTTGCCGTCGGCCTCGACCTCGATCCCCTCGCTCTCGAGCCGGCGCACGACCTCGGGCCGGGCCCGCAGCCCCACCTCGATCGCCTGCTCGGTGTAGTCGCGCGAGGTGACCTCGCCGAGCTCGTAGAGGCGGGAGAGCGCGCGGGTCCGGTGCAGGGGCAGGCGCACCCGGACGTCGATCTGCCGCGAGCGGACGAACTCGGAGAGCGCGTCCACGAGCGAGACGAGGCCCCGCTCCTCGACGGCCGAGGCCACCACCGCGTCGTCGTGCTCGGAGAGAATCCGCGAACGGAGGCCCGCCCGCTCCGCCGGCGGCACGAGGTCGAACTTGTTGAAGACGTGAAGCACCGGCGTCCCGGCCAGCCCGAGCTGGTCGAGCACTCCGCGCACGACCCGCATCTGCTCCTCGTGCTGGGGGTCGGAGGCGTCGACCACGTGGAGCAGCAGGTCGGCGTGCACCACCTCTTCCAGCGTGGCCCGGAAACTCGCCACCAGGTGGTGGGGCAGGTTGCGGATGAAGCCGACGGTGTCGGTGAGGACCACCGCCTCGCCCGCCGGCAGGTCCACCCGGCGCGTGGTGGCGTCCAGGGTGGCGAACAGCCGGTCCTCCACCTGGACCGATTCCCCGGCCAGCCGGTTCATGATCGTCGACTTCCCGACGTTGGTGTAGCCGACCAGGGCCACGTTCCACTCGTCCGAGCGCCCCTTGCGCTGCAGCGCCCGTCGCTCCTCGATCCCGTCCAGCTTCTCGCGCAGCCGGGCGATCCGGTCGCGGATCGCGCGACGGTCGACCTCCAGCTGGGTCTCGCCGGGACCCCGCAGGCCGATGCCGCCCCGGATTCGCGAGAGGTGGGTCCACATCCGCTTGAGCCGCGGCAGCAGGTACTGCAGCTGGGCGAGCTCCACCTGGAGCTTCGCCTCGGTCGTCCGCGCCCGGTCGGCGAAAATGTCGAGGATCAGCTCGGTTCGGTCCAGAACCCGCACGCCGACCAAGTCCTCGAGGTTCTTCCCCTGGGCTGGCGAGAGGTCGTTGTCGAAGACGACGAGGTCGGCGCCCCGGGTCCGTACCTCGTCGCGCAGCTCCTCGGCCTTGCCGCGGCCGATGAAGAAGGTCTTGTCGATCCGGGTGCGGCGCTGGAACACCTCTCCGACGACGATCGCGCCGGCGGAGTTGGCGAGCGCCCGGACCTCCTCCTTCAGGCTCTCGTCCGACCACTGGATCCCGTCGTCGATCGTCGCCGGACCGCCGACGGCGGCCAGCACGACCCGCTCGGGGGCGGAGGGACGCTGCACGCGATGGGTCACGAGGGGCCACCCTCGGCCTCGGCGGCCGCGCGGTTCCGGGCCTCCTCCCAGCGGGCCTCGAGCTCGTCCATCCGCTCGCCGATCCTCCGCTCGAAGCCGCGCCCGGTCGGCTCGTAGTAGCGGCTTCCGGCGAGCGGATCGGGCAGGTGGTCCTGGGCGACGATCGCGTCCTCGCTGTCGTGCGCGTAGCGGTACCCTTCGCCGTACCCGAGCTCCTCCATCAATGGTGTGGGGGCGTTTCTCAGGTGGAGCGGGACCGCCTCCCGCTCGGTGGCGCGGGCGTCCTCGGCGGCGCGGCGGTAGGCGACGTAAAGGGCGTTCGACTTGGGTGCCACCGCGAGGTAGACGACCGCCTGGGCGAGCGCGAGCGCCCCCTCGGGCATCCCGACGAAGTGGACCGCCCGCTGGGCGGCGACCGCCTGGGGAAGGGCCCGGGGGTCGGCGAGGCCGACGTCCTCGCTGGCGAAGCGGACCAGGCGCCGGGCGACGTAGAGGGGGTCCTCGCCCGCCTCGAGCATCCGGGCGAGCCAGTAGAGTCCCGCCTGGGCGTCGGAGTCCCGCAGCGACTTGTGGAGCGCGCTGATCACGTTGTAGTGCTCCTCGCCCGCCTTGTCGTACCGCAGCGCCTTCCGCTGGAGCGCCGCCTCGAGGTCGGCCCGCTCCAGGGTGGCGCCGTCCTCCGAGAGAGCCGCGGCGAGCTCGAGGGTGGAGAGCGCGGTCCGCGCGTCGCCCTGCGCGCTCTCGCACAGGAACGCGCGCGCCTCGTCGGCGAGCCCGAGCCCGCGGCCGCCCAGCCCGCGCTCCTCGTCCTCGAGGGCGCGGTCGACCAGCACGCCGATCTCCTCGGTGGTGAGCGGCTCGAGGGTGTAGACGCGCATCCGGGAGAGGAGCGCGGCGTTCACCTCGAAGGAGGGGTTCTCGGTAGTGGCGCCGATCAGCACGATCGTGCCCCCCTCCACGTGGGGGAGGAAGGCGTCCTGCTGGGCCTTGTTGAAGCGGTGGATCTCGTCGCAGAAGAGGATGGTGCGGCGGTCCTGCAGCCCGAGCGCCTCCTTCGCCTCGGCGACGATCCGCTTCACGTCCGCCACCCCCATGGTCACCGCGCTGAACCACACGAACCGGGCGCCGGTCCGCTCGGCGATGATCCGGGCGAGGGTGGTCTTGCCGGTGCCCGGTGGACCCCAGAAGATCATCGAGTGGAGCTCGTCGGACTCGATCATCCGACGCACCACCCCCTCGTCGCCGACCAGGCGCTCCTGTCCGACGAATCCCTCGAGGGTGCGCGGCCGCACGCGGTCGGCCAGGGGGGCCGCCGACGCCCGCCGCTTCTCGGCCTGCTGCTCGAAGAGATCCACCCTATCGGGCCTCCCCCACCGCTTCGGGCCGGGGCCGGCCCCCGGCCGCCAGGACGGCGGACTCGATCAGCTCGACCAGGGTCGAGGCGGTCCGCTCCTCCACGTCGCGGTTCAGGTCGTAGCGGGCGTAGCCGACGCAGCCGATCTCCCGGTCGCCGAGCGCCTCGGCCACGATCTCCGCCGCGAGCTCGGGATCGAGCCCGTCGTCGTACCCCTCGTCGGCGGCCGGCGCGGCCTCGCCCGCGAGGGCGCGCAGGTCGAGGTGCGCGTACCACCGGTCGGCGTCGATCCCCGCGACCCGCTCGGCGACGATCTCGGCGGAGGCCGGGGAGACGATCGACGCGCCGTCCTCGACGAGCGCCCTCCGCTCGGACCCCGAGACGTCGCGGGCGTCGACGACCACCACACGCGAGGCGTCCAGCCGGACGGGCTCGACCGCGAACGGGTCGCGCTCGGCGCGGCCGGTCACCAGCGAGAGCGCGGTCCGGTCGACCGCCGGGCGCCGCAGGAGCCCGGGCCGGCGGTACTCGGCGCGAGGGCCGATCCACAGCAGGCCGGTCCGCGACCCCAGGGCGTCGACGACGCCGAGCGCGCCGTAGTTGACCCGGCTCAGCAGGACCGGGAAGCGGTCCCGGTCCCACGCCGAGGCCACCGCGTCGCCGATCGAGCGCGCGTACGCCTCGGCGACCCGCAGCTCGGGCATCTCCCGGTCGAACCCGATGTCCTCCACCCGGGCCGTCCACCCCCGCTCGACGAGGCGATCGGCCAGGGTGAACAGGCCGAGCCCGCCCGGCCGGTGGTCGCCGTCCGGCTGGCGCACCCCCCCCACCGAAGGGACCGGGAGCAGCTGCAGGTGGTCTACGAAGGTGGCCATCGGTTCCGTCTCACTCCCGTCCGGGGTCAGGCGAGGGCGGGACGGGGCTCCGTCGCCGCCTCGCGGTCTCTCGGCGATCTCGAAACGAAGGGCGAATCCGCCGCCAGGCACCGCCAGTAGCGATCGGCCCCGACGGAGATCCCGATCCGCGGCGTCCACACCACCCGCTCGGGCGAAGGACCGGGCTCGATCCGGAGGCTCGAGCCGGTGAGGTCGAGCCGGTTGTGCTCGAGGGTGATCCCGAGCGCGTCGCACAGCTTGCCGGGCCCGTCCGCCAGCCTGGGGTCGGGCAGCGAGCTCGCGGCCGCCGACCCGCCGCGGCGGCGGGCGAGCCGGCGGCGGCGCATCGCCGGTTTCCCCTCGAGCGGCTCGAGCGCCCGGAGGAGCACCGCCGAGGGGCGCCCCTCGGCGCGCGTCACCGCGTTCAGGCAATGGTACATCCCGTAGATCAGATACACGTAAGCCCGGCCGGCCGGTCCGTACATCGGGTCGGTTCGCTCGGTGCGACCCGCGGCGGCGTGGCACGCCGGGTCGTCCTCGCCGTGATACGCCTCCGCCTCCACGATCCGTCCGCTCGTCCGCCCCTCGGCCGACTCGTGGACGAGCCGGCAGCCGAGCAGGTCCCGGGCCACCGCCAGGGTGGGACGGTCGAAGAACTCCCTCGGGAGCGCCCTCATGCGGTCGCCATCTCCCGCTCGGCCAGCTCGAGCAGCGTCTCCCGGCGGTTCAGGGTCGGATCCTCGACGACCCGCTCGAGCAGGCGGTCGAGGATCCTTCCGATCTCGGGGCCCGGCTCGATCCCCATCGCGATCAGCTCGTCGCCCCCGATCGCCAGATCGGCGACCTCGAGCGCGTGCTCGGCGGCGAGGGCCTTCCGGACCCGCCGGTACATCTCGACCAGATCGTCGGGCGGACTCTCGGCGCGGCGGCGGTTGCCCCACCAGTCGGCCAGGTGGATCCGGTACAGGTCCCACACGTGCTCCTCGCCGATCCGCCGGATCCATCGCCGGACCGCGGCGTCGCCCGCCTCGGGCGGCAGCAGGTCCATGTGGACGCGGATCAGGTGGGTCGCCCGCGCGATCTCCCGGTTCGAGAAGCGGAGCCGCGACAGCGCCTGCCCGGCGAGCCGGGCCCCGATCTCCGCGTGGCCCGGGAAGGTCCAGTCGCCGTGGTCGGGGTGCTCGATCCGGGCCGGCGGCTTGCCGACGTCGTGGAAGAGGGCGACCACCCGGAGGAACGGCCGGCGGGGGTGGACCTGGTCGACGACGAGCAGGGTGTGGGCCCCCACGTCGTCGGCGTGCCATTCGTTCTGCTCCACCCCGAAGCACACCGCGACCTCCGGCATCAGCCGCGCCATCACCCCGGTCTCCCGCCAGTCGGAGAGGGCGCGGGAGGCGAGCCGGCACTGGGCGAACGTCTTGAGCAGCTCGTCACGCACCCGTTCGCCGGAGAGGCGGGCCGTGCCGCCGGCGTGGCGCCGCATCGCCGCGAAGGTGCCGGGGTCGTAGTCGAGGTCGAAGCGGGCGGCGAAGCGGAAGCCGCGGAGGATGCGCAGGTAGTCCTCCGGGATCCGGGCGTCGGGATCCCCCACGGTCCGCAGCACCCCGGCGGCCAGGTCGGCGCGCCCCCCGAAGGGGTCGACGATCTCGTCATCCACCGGATCCCAGGCGATCGCGTTGACGGTGAAATCGCGACGAGCGAGATCCTCCTCGAGCGAGGCCCCGAAACGGACCTCCGCGTGACGGCCATCGGTGGCCACGTCGGTTCGGAAGGCGGTCACCTCGACCGTCTCCTCGTCGGTCCGGACCCCGACGGTCCCGTGCCCGAGGCCGATCGGGTGGGTCCGGTCGAAGATCTCCCGCACCCGCTCGGGTCGGGCGTCGGTCGCCACGTCCCAGTCCCCGGGAGCGCGACCCGCGAGGGCGTCGCGGACGGCCCCACCCACGGCCCACGCTTCGTGGCCCGCGGCGCGCAGCCCCTCGGCGACGTACAGGAGCCCGTCGGAGGGAGCGAGGGATTCGACCGGTGTCATCCGGTTCGAATGTACCGGAGCGGGGCGGACCGTTTCCACCCCGCCCCGCCGCGCATCACCCCTCCTCTTCCTCCTGATCGCGGAGGTAGTCGATCTCCTCGATCGTCTCGGCCGCTCCCAGGCGCCCCACCGGGCCGTTGGAGTAGGTCGCGATCACGACCTCCCCTCCCTGGAGGATGAAGCCCGCCGGCTGGATCACGTCCAGCTCGGAGCCGTGATAGGCGCCGATCCGCTCGGCCGCCTCGGAGGCATCGAACCCGTACAGGACCGGGAACTCCACGCCGTGGTCCTCCACCATGGCGCGCGCCTCTTCCGAGTCGTCGGCGGAGAGGGCCCACACCCCGATGCCGCGCTTCTCGAACTGGGCGAAATGGTCGGTGAAATCGCCGAACTGGCGGTTGCAGAAGGGTCAGAAGTGGCCCCGGTAGGCGAGAACCACGTTCCAATCGGACTCGAAGTCGTCGGGGAGGGCGAGCTCGCCGCGGTCCACGGCGGGACCCGCGAGCCTCGGGAAGACGTCTCCCTGATGCAGTCGCATGGTCGTTCCTCCTTTCGAACGGGACGATAGAGGGCGCCGCGGCGACCCCCTGTACGGCGCATGACACCTCGGGTTGACACGTTCCGGGGCGGGTGGTACACTGGCGCCGGTACGCTTTCCACCACTCCGTTTCCCCGAACCGATTCCGACGGCCGCGCGCCCACAGGCATCCCCTGGCGGCGGGCACCTCGTCCGACAAAGACCAGACGACCAAGGAAGCACCGTGGCAGACTCCCAGACGCGCACGCGAAGCGGTCCGGCGCCGGACTCCGTGATGGAAGCCGACTCCCTCGACATCAACGAGATCAAGTCGAAGTCGATCCCCGAGCTCCACGACTGGGCCGAGAAGCTCGGCATCCAGAACTACTCGGGCCTCCGGAAGCAGGACCTCATCTTCAAGATCGAGCAGGGCCTGCTCGACAACGACACCACGTTGCTCGGCGAGGGCGTGCTCGAGATCCTGCCGGAGGGGTACGGCTTCCTTCGCAGCCCGGACTGGAACTACCTCTACGGGCCGGACGACATCTACGTGAGCCCCTCCCAGATCAAGCGATTCGACATGAAGACGGGCGATACCGTGCAGGGGCGGGTGCGTCCGCCGAAGAACGGGGAGCGCTATCTGGCGCTGCTCCGGGTGAAGTCGGTCAACTACGAGGATCCCGACAAGGCGAAGCACAAGATCCTCTTCGACAACCTTCGTCCGCTGTATCCCGACGAGAAGATCGAGCTCGAGCGGGCGGAGATCGACATGTCGATGCGGATCGTCGACCTCTTCGCGCCGATCGGCAAGGGGCAGCGCGGCCTGATCGTCTCCCCGCCCAAGGCCGGGAAGACGGTGCTGCTGCAGAAGATCGCCAACTCGATCAGCGAGAACCATCCCGAGATCAAGCTGATCGTGCTGCTGATCGACGAACGGCCCGAGGAGGTCACCGACATGGAGCGGAACGTCGACGGCGAGGTGATCGCCTCGACGTTCGACGAGCCCGCCGACCGCCACGTGCAGGTGGCGGACATGGTGATCGAGAAGGCGAAGCGGCTCGTGGAGCACCAGAACGACGTGGTGATCCTGCTCGACTCCATCACCCGCCTGGCGCGGGCCCAGAACGTCGTGGTCCCCCACTCCGGCAAGATCCTCTCGGGCGGCGTCGACGCCCACGCCCTCCACAAGCCGAAGCGCTTCTTCGGCGCGGCCCGGAACATCGAGGAGGGGGGCTCTCTGACGATCGTGGCGACCGCCCTGATCGACACCGGCAGCCGGATGGACGAGGTGATCTTCGAGGAGTTCAAGGGCACCGGCAACATGGAGCTGGTGCTCGACCGCAGCCTCGCCGACCGGCGGATCTACCCGGCCATCGACCTGAACCGATCGGGCACCCGCCACGAGGAGTTGCTGATACCGGAGGACGAGCTCCAGCGGATCTGGCTCCTCAGGAAGTTCCTCAGCGACATGAACCCGGCCGAGGCGATGGAGTTCCTCCTCGACAAGATGGGTCGGACCAGGACGAACGAGGAGTTCCTCGCCTCGATGTCGGGCGACTAGGAGCCCGCCCCGACGGCGGCTCTCCCCCCACCGACGTCTTTCCGGTGACAACCGAACCGTCCCGTGAGCGGGTGATGGCGATCGACTACGGCGAGCGCCGCATCGGGCTGGCGCTCTCCGATCCCCACTTCGACTTCGTCTCCGGTCTGCCCACCATCGACCGCGCCGAGCTCGAGGATTCCGCGGTGGAGGAGATCGGCCGGATCGTCGAGCGGGAGGGCGTGAACCGCCTCGTCATCGGCATTCCCTACACCCTCGAGGGCGAGGAGGGGGAGGCGGCGCGGGCCGCCCGGGAGTTCGGGGCGGAGCTGGCCGGGGCGCTCGGCCTGCCGATCGACGAGTGGGACGAGCGGATGACCACCGGGGCGGCGAAGCGGGCGCTCCGCGAGACCGGCCACTCGGAGCGGGAGATGAAGGGGAAGCTGGACCAGCTGGCGGCGGTCCTGATGCTGGAGGCGTACCTGCGGCGGAGGAGCGGGGAGGGGCGGCCGTGAGGCTCGTGCTGGGCCTGCTCGCCGCGGCGGTTCTCGCGGCCGTGGTGGGGTGGCTCTGGTGGGCGAGCACTCCCCCGGGCGAGGACGCGGAGCCGGTGACCGTGGTCGTCGACCCGGGAACCTCGGTCCGCGAGATCGGACGCCGGCTCGAGGAGCGGGGGGTGGTGCGGAGCGCTCCCCTGTTCGAGGCGTGGGTGCGGCTCCGCGGCGTCGCCGGCAGCATCCAGGCGGGCACCTACGATCTGCCCCGCGACCGGAGCCTGCCGGCGGTGGTGGAGATGCTCCTGTCGGGGGTCACGATCCTCGTCTCCGTCACCGTCCCCGAGGGGTACCGGCTCGAGCAGACCGCGGACGCGGTGGCCCGCGACCTGGGCGTCGACTCCGCGGCCTTCGCCGCCGCCGCCACCGACTCCCTGCTGGCCGACTCGCTTCTCCCCGACTCCCTCGTCGGGGCCGACCCCTCCACCCTGGAGGGGTACCTCTTCCCCGAGACCTACCGCGTCGACCCCTCCACGGACGCGCGGGAGATGGCGCTGCACATGGTGGACCAGTTCTGGTCGGTGTTCTCGCCGGCCTGGCGGGCCCGGGCGGATTCTCTGGAGCGCTCCGTCCACGAGATCGTCACCCTCGCCTCCATCGTCGAGGAGGAGGCGAAGGTGGCCGAGGAGCGGAGCGTGATCGCGGGGGTGTTCTGGAACCGCCTGGAGCGGGGCATGCCGCTGGAGGCCGATCCCACCGTCCAGTACGCCCTGGGGGGGCACAGGGAGCGGGTCCTGTACCGCGATCTGGAGGTGGAATCCCCCTACAACACCTACCTCCACGCCGGGCTGCCGCCCGGCCCGATCGCCAGCCCGGGCCGGGCCGCGATGGAGGCCACGCTGTGGCCCGACTCGGTCCCGTGGCTCTACTTCTTCGCGACCGGCGAGGGCGGCCGCCACACCTTCAGCGAGACCTTCGCCGAGCACCAGCGGAAGCGCCGCGAGCTCGACCGGTAGGCCTCCGGTCTAGTTCACCTCGAGCAGGAAGTGGCCGGTGACGCCGCTCCCGCTGGACTCGCTGTAGACGCCCAGCCGGGGCGCGTTCTTCAGCGCCGCGATCAGCTGTCTCGCCGTGTCGGTGGTATCGGCCGCGCTCGCCTGGCCCCCCATCTGTCCCAGCGAGCCCATCAGCCCCTCCACCTCGGTGAGGATCCCCTCGAGGTTCACGAAGCCGAGCGTGCTCACCCGCTGGGGATAGAACTCCGTCATCGCGGCGAAGTCGGGGTTGGCGGGAAGCGCCTCCGCGCGGCCGGCCCGGGCGTCCAGCATCCGCTTCACGAGACCGCGGCTGGAGGCGAGCACGGCGAACTCCTCGCCCACGGTGTAGGCGACCGAGAGGCCCTCGCCCATCGGGGTCGGCGCGTAGCGAATCGTCCGGCCCTCGTACTGCTCCTCCTGCCACTGGAGCGGGATCGACGCCTGCGCGCGCGCCATCTCCGCCACGGTGCCTTCGAGCTCGGTGAAGAAGGTGCGGGTCGTCTGGGGGTCGGTGGTCCCGATCGTGAAGGCGACCTCCGGGATCGGGAAGAAGCCCGTCTTGTCGACCCCGGTGATCGCGAAGGCGGCCTCCTCGCCGATCCACGCCACGACCTCTTCCTCGACGTCGATGCCCGTCCGGCTCTCGAAGGCCTCCAGCTGGGCCGCCACCACGCTGTCGGCGCGGGCGGAATCGGGCGTGTTCGCCACGTCCATCTGGACCCGGGTGGCCTCGATCGCGTACCGGTACAGCTCGTCGTACAGGAGCTCGGCGTCGAGGGTCGTGATCGCGCCGTAGAGCAGGGTGCCCACCGGCTGGAAGCCCAGGGTGCGAATCTCGCCGGGCTCCTTCGCGAGGAGCTTCACGAGCTCGGAGCGCTCCCCCTCCTCGGGGAAGCGGCCGAAGGCGTCGCCCCGGATGCCCGACTCCACCCAGTAGATCCCGACCACCGTCGCGTCGGCGAGACGAAGCTCGTCGATCAGCGAGGTGGCCGCGGCCAGCCGCCGCTGCCGCTGGTCCTCGGCGGCGAGAGTGTCGGGCATCGCCTCCCGGGCCTGAAGGCGCAGCGCCTCCTGGTCGACATAGGCCACGATGGTGGCGTCGGAGAGCTTCTCCACGAGCTCGTCGTACGCCTCCACGTCCACCATCGCCTCGGCCGCGTCGTCCTGCTCGAGGTCGATCGCCTGCTGGATCCGGGTGCGGGTGGTGGCGATCGTCAGCCGGTCGTCCCCGAGCCGGTAGAAGAGGACGGCCTCGCCCTCGTCGCTGGTGCCGACCCGGATCGACTCGCCGGCGTACTCCTCGTCACGGAAGGTGGCGCCCTTCTCCTCGACGAGCTGCTGCTCGCACCGCTCGACGATCTCCCGGACCCGGGCCTCGTCCTCCACCTCGGCGACCAGCAGGAGATCCGGCTCGTCGTTCTCCCGCTGACCGTAGTAGCCCAGATCGAAGTCCTCTCCGAGCAGGTTCATGACCGTGGCTTCGTCGGGCTCCACGCACAGCTCCGCGGCCTGGGCCTCCGACTTCAGCTCCTGGACGTCCCGGACGGCGGTGACCTCGGTGTAGAGTCGGGTGCCCTGGAGGCGCGACCAGAAGCTCGCGAGGTCGTGTCCCGAGACGACGACGCGGGCGCCGGCGGGGAGCTCGGTGGCGACCGCCTCGGTCTCGATCCCGGCGGGCTTCTCGGCGGCGTTGGTGGGTTCGTCGCCGCCGCAGGCGAGCACGATCGCGACCGCGAAGACCACCGCGGCCAGGGGCCTTGTCAAAGGACGAAACATCGGAGCGCTCCTTTCCATCGGATCGGCTGGATCGATACGGTGCATGGAGGGGTGGGGACGATACGCCGGCCCGCCTCGACTGTCAATCGGAGGGCCGGATGGGAGCCCTCGGCGGCGCGAGCGCCTCGACGATCGCCCCCGCCACCAGCCCGGGCTCGACCCCGCCGGCCACCGAGTAGAGGGTGCCGGCGGCGACCGCGGCCCCCAGGCCGTGACGGGCGGTGGGAAGCGGGCTCTGGGGAAGCCATCGCCTCTCGCCAGGATCGTACGCCTCGTGGGCGTCGAACGCCCGGGCGGGGGACTCGCCGCCGAGCGCGTGGATCCGGCCCCGGTAGACCGTCGCCGCCAACCCGCCGCGCGGGGTGGGCATCGAGGGGAGGGTCTCCCATCGCAACGTGTCGGTGTCGAGCGCCTCCAGGGTGGAGAGGTTGCTGGAGAGGCTGCCGATCCGGCCGCCGATCGCGTACACCACTCCGTCCATCGCCACCGCCGCGAGATGCTCCCGCGGGGTCGGCATGGGCGGGAGGGGCTCCCACCGGTCGTCGTCGGGATCGTACCGCTCCACGGTCCGGATGGCGGTCTCCTCCTCGGCCTGGCCGCCGAGGACGTAGATGTCGTCCCCCACCGCGGCGGCGGCCGCGGCGCCACGCGCGCGGGGAAGCGGCTGCCGGACCCGCCAACGGGAATCGTCGGGATCGAGGGAGTAGACGCTCGCCACCGGGCGGAAGGGGACGCCCCGGTGGCCTCCGATCGCCCAGAGCCGGTCGTCGGCGCCCACGAGCGCGACGTGGTGGACCGCCTCGGGAAGGGGTGGACCGATCGACCAGGTGTCGGTGAGCGGATCGTACACGTCCACCCGGGAGGTGGCCGTCCGGCCCGGGGTCAGCCCGCCCACGACCCAGATCCGGCCGTCCAGGGCGGCGACCCCGGCCGCGACCCGCGGGACCGGCACCGGGCTCACCCGGGCCCATCCCTCCGGGAGCGCGTCGCTTCGGACCCCGCTCCGGCCGCAGGCGGCGACGGCCAGCAGCGTCGCCGCGACCGCGGCGAGCCGGATCCGGCGACCGGGATGGGCTATGGCAGGACGCTCATCGACCGCAGCTGGCCCACCGTCTCCACGACGCGGCGGGCGGCGTAGTCGATCTCCTTCTCGTCGGACCACCGGCCGAGACCGAAGCGGATCGTGCTGCGGGCCTCCTCGTCACTTCGTCCGATCGCCTTCATGACGTGGGAGCCGCCGGGAGCGGAGGAGCGGCAGGCCGAGCCACTCGACACCGCCACGTCGTGGAGCGAGAGCAGCAGCGCCTCGCCGTCGACGTGGGGAATGGTGACGCTGAGGTTGTGGGGAAGGCGGCTCTCGGGATCGCCGTTCACCTCGAGGCCCTCGATCTCGCTCACGAGGGTCGCCTGGAGACGGTCCCGCAGCGCCTCCACCCGCTCGGCCTCCGTCTCCCGCTCGTCGACCGCGATCTTCGCCGCAGCGGCCATCCCGACGATGCCGGGGACGTTGTGCGTGCCGGAGCGCAGGCCCCGCTCCTGGCCGCCCCCGACCACCAGCGGCTCCAACTCCACCCGCCGCGGGCGCTTCCGGACGTAGAGGGAACCCACGCCCTTGGGGCCGTAGAACTTGTGGGCGGAGAGGGAGAGGAGGTCCACGTCGAGGTCGTCCACGTCGACGGGGACCCTGCCGAGCGCCTGGACGGCGTCGGTGTGGACCCAGGCGCCCGCCTCGCGGGCGACGGCGGCGATCTCGGCCACCGGTTCGATCGTGCCGATCTCGTTGTTCGCCACCATCGCGCTCACCACCGTCGTCCGGGGCGTGATCGCGTCCGCCACGGCGCCGGGGTCCACCCGACCCCGCTCGTCCACCTCGACGAAGGTGATCTCGAAGCCCTCTTCGGCGAGCGCCTTCAACGGCCCCAGAACCGACTTGTGCTCGATCGCGGTGGCGACGAGGTGGTCGCCGTCGCCGGCCTCCCGGCGCGCGTGGGCGGCGCCCCGCAGCGCCAGGTTGTTCGCCTCGGTGGCGCTGGCGGTGAACACGATCTCCTTCGGCTCGGCTCCGATCGCCCCGGCGACCCGCCGGCGGGCGTTCTCCACCGCGTCCTCCGCCGCCCGGCCGAAGGGGTGGCTGCGGCTGGACGGATTGCCGAAGGTGTCGCGGAAGCAGGGGGCCATCGCCTCGACGACCCTCGGGTCGCACGGGGTCGTGGCGTGGTAGTCGAGGTAGACGGGCAGGTTCATCGCTCGTGTCCCAACCTAGGAGGCCACACCGGCTTCGGCCAACGCCTCGCGCCGGGCGTCCAGCAGCCGCTGCAGCAGCTTCTCCTCGCTCGGATGGAGCCGGGCGCGGGCGGCGTCGAGGTCGAACTCGGCCGATTCGAGCTCGGCGGCGCTCTCGGCGTCGGCCAGCTTCCCCATCAGCTCCCGGTAGAGCGGCCCCATCGCGTCCGCCTCCTCCCACACGCGGGGGAAGGAGAGCCGGTGGATCGGGCTCAGCCCGTGCTCCTGGAGCGCCCGGACGTGCTGGGGCGTCATGTACCCCTTGTGGCTCTCGAACCCGTACTCCGGCCACCGGCGGGACGCCTCCACCAGCAGGCGGTCGCGGGCCACCTTCGCCACCACCGACGCGGCCGCGATCGAGCGGATCTTCTCGTCACCGCCGACGATCGCCCGGTGGGGAACCGGGAAGGTCCGCGGGGGTCGGCCGTCGAGGAGCGCCAGGTCGAAGGGCCGGTCCAGCCGCCGCAGCGCGAGCCGCATCGCCATCTGACCGGCGCGGTACACGTTCACCCGGTCGATCACCCTCTCGCTCACCACCGCGACCCCGATCGAGAGCGCGACCGCGCGGATCTCCCCGTCCAGCTCCTCCCGGGTGGACTCGTCGATCGCCTTGGAGTCGTCGAGCCTCTCGATGATCGTGTCCGGCGGCAGGATCACGGCCGCCGCGACCACCGGGCCGGCCAGCGGGGCCATCCCCGCCTCGTCCGCTCCGGCGAGGATCCGGATCCCGTCGTCCCGGAACGCGTGCTCGGCGTCGAGCAGCCGCCGGAGGCGGGCCCGCTCGCGCTCCCGGGCCCGGACCCTCCTCAGGTACTGCCGGCCGAGCGCGCGAACCCCGGCGCGCGGGTCCTCCAGCAGATAGCCGACGGTGGTGCGGCCGACCGCGTGGCGGCGGCGCAGGACGGCCTCGATCTCCGAGACCGACAGGTTTTCGAGTCTGTCGTCCAGGCTGCTCACGGGCTGTCTCTCGGGACGTACGCGAACTCCCGGCAGCCCGCGAGGCGGGCGATCAGGTCCGCCGGCGCTCCTGGATGCGGGCGGCCTTGCCGGAGAGGTTTCGCAGATAATAGAGCTTGGCTCGACGCACCTTTCCCTCGCGGACGACCTCGATGCTCTCGATCACCGGCGAGTGGAGCGGGAAGATCCGCTCGACGCCGACGCCGTTGGACACCTTCCGAACGGTGAACGTCTCGTTGATGCCGCCTCCCTTGCGGCGCAGCACCACGCCCTCGAAGGCCTGCAGGCGCTTCTTCTCCGCCTCGCGCACCTGCACGTTCACGCGGACCGTGTCGCCGGGACGGAACTCGGGGAGATCGTCCCGAAGTTGATCGTGGTCGAAGTCCAGGTTCATGGCCAGCATATCTTATCCCTCCGATGGTTCGGATTCAAGGTCTTTCTCCCGTTCGAGCAGGTCCGGCCGGCGCTCCCGGGTGAGCTCGATCGCCCGCTCGCGGCGCCACCGCTCGATCGCCGCGTGGTCGCCGGAGCGGAGCACCTCGGGGACCTCCATCCCCCGGTACTCGGCCGGACGGGTGTAGGAGGGGGCGCCCAGGATCCACTCGTCGTGAAAGGAGTCGCTCTGGGCGCTCTCGAAGTCTCCCAGCACCCCCGGCAGCAGCCGCACCACCGCGTCGATCACGGCCAGCGCGGCGATCTCCCCGCCCGACAGGACGAAGTCGCCCAGCGAGATCTCGTCGGTCACCAGCGCCTCCCGGACCCGCTCGTCCACGTCCTTGTAGTGGCCGCACAGGAGCGTGAGTCGGGGCTCCACCGCGTACTCCACGGCCAGCCGGTGATCGAAGCGGCGTCCACGGGCGGACAGGAGCACGAACGGCTCGGGCTCCTCCAGGGCGTCGTAGGCGCGGAAGACGGGTTCGGGACGCAGCACCATCCCGCCGCCGCCTCCGTACGGGTAGTCGTCCACCTGCTCGTCCTCGCCGACGAAGTCGCGCAGGTCCACGATCTCCCACGAGAAAAGCCCGGCCCGCCGTGCCCGGCCGGGGATCGACTGCTTCAAGGGCTCGATGAAGTAGCCCGGAAACAGGGTGAGGATCGTGACGTGCACTACAGCTCCTCCCAGCCGGCCGGCGGCGTCACGAGGACCGCCTCGTCCTCGACCGCGTGAACGAACTCGCGAACGAACGGGAGCAGCCGCCGGGCGCCGCCCCCCTCGGGCTGCAGCTCGAGGAGCGGGGTGCCCTCGGTTACGAGGACGTCGGTCACCTCTCCCAGCCGCTCGCCGGTCTCGGTCCGAACCTCGTGGCCCACCAGGCCGTGGATGAAGAACTCGTCGGTCTCGCGCGCTTCCTCCGCGTCGGCGAAGGGGATCACCAGGTACCATCCCACCCGCTGCTCCACCTGGGTGCGGTCCTCGAAGCGGTCGATCTCGATCAGCCGCCGCCCCTTGTGGATCCGGCTCGAGGTCACCGTGACCGGCTTCGCGCCGCCCCTACCCTCCGGCGTGGGGCTCAGCCACAGGGTCTCGCCGGGGTCGAAGCGCTCCTCTTGCTCGGTGAGCGGGAACACCATCGCCGCGCCGCGAACCCCGTGCGGCTTCACGATCTTGCCGACGGCGACGTACTCGGGCGCGGTCACTTACTTCTCCTCTTTCTCCTCTTCTTCCTCCTCGGCTTCCTCTTCTTCTTCCTCCTCCTCTTCCTCTTCCTCTTCCTCCTCTTCCTCTTCCTCCTCCTCTTCCTCTTCTTCCTCTTCCCCTTCTTCCTCCTCCTCGGCTTCCTCCTCCTCTTCTTCCTCCTCCTCGGCTTCCTCTTCCTCCTCCCGGTCGATCTCGGGCGGCGCCTCCTCGGGCTCCTCCTCGACCTCGGGCTCGGGCGCCTTCCGCTCGGCCGGCTCCGCCGGCGTCGGCTTCGGCTCGGGCCGCTCGCCCGTCTTGAACTCCTGCCAGATGCCGAGCTTCGACAGGAGCGACCGCGCTGCGTCGCTCGGCTGCGCCCCGTTCTCGAGCCACTCGAGCGCCTTCTCGCGGTCGATGTCGATCACCTCGGGCTCCTCGCGAGGGTTGTAGAACCCGATCGTGTCGATGAACCGGCCGTCCCGCGGGCTCCGCTTGTCCGCGACCACCACCCGGAACGACGGCTGCTTCTTGGCGCCCACGCGCCGGAGTCGAATGCGTACCGACATGCTCGCTTACCTCCCCATCAGAATGTTGCGTCCGAACTTGCCCTGGAGCTGCTTCATCATCTTGTTCATCCGGCCGAACTGCTCGAGCAGGCGGTTCACCTCCTGGACCGAGGTGCCGCTTCCCTCCGCGATCCGCTTGCGGCGGCTACCGTCGAGGATCTTCGGGTGCCGCCGCTCCTGCGGCGTCATCGAGAGCACGATCGCCTCGATCCGCTGCAGGCGCTTCGGATCGACGTCGACGTCCTCGAGCTGCTTGCCGACCCCGGGGATCATGCCCAACAGATTCTCGAGGGGGCCCATCCGCTTGATCTGCTTCAGCGCGGTGAGGAAATCCTCGAGATCGAACTTTCCCTTTCGGCCGATCTTCTCCTCGAGCTTCGCCGCCTCCTCCTCGTCGATCGCCTCCTCGGCGCGCTCCACCAGCGAGACGACGTCGCCCTTCTGGAGGATCCGGCCCGCCATCCGCTCGGGATGGAAGGGCTCGAGCGCGCCGAGGCGCTCCCCCACGCCGACGAACTTGATCGGCAGCCCCGTCACCGCGTGGATCGACAGCGCGGCTCCGCCCCGGGCGTCGCCGTCCATCTTCGTCAGGACGACGCCGGTCAGGGGTAACCGCTCGTGGAAGCTCTCGGCGATCCGGACCGCGTCCTGGCCGGTCATCCCGTCGGCGACGAGGAGCGTCTCGACGGGATCGGTCGCATCCACCACCCGCTCGATCTCCTCCATCATCTCGTCGTCGACGTGGAGGCGGCCGGCGGTGTCGACGATCACCGCGTTGCGACGTTCCTCGCGCGCCCGCTCGATCCCCCGCTCGGCGATCCGCTCCACCTCGCTCCCCTCCCGGTCGGCCACGACCGGCACGCCGAGCCGCTCGCCCAGCTGCTCGAGCTGGTCGATCGCCGCCGGGCGGTACACGTCGGCCGCGACCAGCAACGGGCGCCGGTTCGCCTTTTGGAGCTGCCGGGCGAGCTTGGCCGCGGTGGTCGTCTTCCCCGAGCCCTGCAGCCCCGCCAGCACGATCACGGTCGGCGGCTGCTTCGACTCCTCGAGCGGAGCGTTCGCCCCGCCGAGGAGCTCAACCAGCTCGTCGTGGACGATCTTCACGACCATCTGGCCCGGCGTGATCGACTTCGCCACCTCCTCGCCTTTCGCCTTCTCGGCCACTCGGGCGCAGAACTCCTTGGCGACCCGGTAGTGGACGTCGGCCTCGAGGAGGGCCCGGCGAACCTCCCGCATCCCCTCGTCGATCCGCTTCTCGTCGAGGACGCCCCGGCTCTTGAAGCGCGCGAAGGCGCCGTCGAGCTTGGCGCTCAGGTCTTCGAACATCGTTTTCCGTGCCCTGCGGGTTCGTCGTGCGGAACGGTCCGCTCCCGCCGGCCGGCGGCCGGAGTAGCGGCGCCCCCGCGGTCCGGGTCGGGCCCGGAGGGCGGGGGAAGGCGAATAGGCGAAAGAATATAGTGTCCGAGCGGCGAGCGAGCCATCCGCTCCGGCATGGCTCGTGCTGGTCGGGAAGCCGAGCCGGAACCCGCATGGTGTGGGTCGTGGACCCGGGCACGGAAAGCGACACCGTCTTCCGGTCCCGGGAGGAGACCTGCTACGACCGACCGGGCGAGGCTTCGTTCACTCCGCGACCGCCTCCCGCAGCTCCCGCGTCCGCTCCGCCGGGTCGCCCCCGTAGATCCCCGAGCCGCTGACGAGCGCGTCGGCGCCCGCCTCGACCACGGCGGCCGCGTTCTCGGCGGTGATCCCGCCGTCGACCTGGAGCCAGGGGCGGGCCCCGGCGGGGATGGCGTCGATCCGGTCGCGCGACTCGGCGAGGCGGTCGAGGGTGGCGGGGATGAACGCCTGGCCGGCCCAGCCGGGGTTCACGCTCATGATCAGGACGAGGTCGACCTCCTCCCACACCGCGTCGAGGGCGTCGAGCGAGGTGCCGGGGTTGATGGCCACGCCCGCGGTCGCCCCCAGCTCGCGGACCCGCTGGAGCTGGCGGTGGAGGTGGGGGGCGGCCTCGATGTGGAGGGTGAGGCCGTCGGCGCCGGCGTCGACGTACTCCTCGAAGTAGCTCTCGGGCTCCTCGACCATCAGGTGGACGTCGATCGGCAGGTCGGTCGTGCGCTCCGCCACCCGGATCACGTCGGCGCCGAATGTGAGGTTGGGGACGAAGTGGCCGTCCATCACGTCGACGTGGATCCAGTCGGCGCCCCCCTCCTCCACGGCGGCGATCTCCTCGGCGAGCCGGCCGAGGTCCGCGGCGAGGATCGAGGGGGCGATGACGATCGGCTCGGGCATGGTCAGAAGATCTCGTCCTCGTCGGTGCCGGCGGTGGTGTCGGGCGGCGGCTCGGCAGCGGGGTCCGCGGTGTCGACCGGGACCTCCTGCATTCCGGGCTCGCCGGTGTCGGGCGGCGCCTCCCGGCGTCCGGGCGGCGGCTCCCCGGCCTCCCGGAGCCCTCGCCTCGCCTCCTCCCGCTCCTCCGCCTCCGCCTCCACGGGCGGCGCGGCCACGTCTCGATCGGGCGGGACCTCCGCCGCGGGTCCCTCCGCCGGCGGGCGCGGCTCGCCCTCGCCCAGCCGGAGCCGGACCGCCGATCCCGCCCGCACGCGCCGGTGGGGGCCGGGCTCCTGCTCCACCACGACCACGGCCCCCTCCCCGGTCGCCCCCTCCTCGTCGGCTCCGGTCACCTCGCCGACCGTCAGGCCGTATACCTCGAGCGAGTCGCGGGCCTCGGCGAGTCGCATCCCGGTCACGTCGGGCATCGTGAGGAAGGAACCCCCGCGGCTCAGCACCAGGGTCACCGAGGTGTCCTCCTCGATCGGGGTCCCGGCCGGAGGAACGGTCTCGATCACGGTCCCCTGGGCGTGGACGTCGCTCGAGGACCGCCGCGGCGGGGTGATCTCCACGCCGAGCTGGCGCAGGATGCTCCGCGCGGGCTCGGGCTCGAGGCCGGCGAGATCCGGCAGCACCGTCCCGGACTCCCCCAGGCTCACGAGAACGAAGATCGAGTCGCCCCGCTGGAGGTACGTCTCGGGCGGCGGGATCTGGTAGATCACCTCGCCCTCGTCGACGTCGTCGGAGTACTGGCGGCCGCTCTCCACGACGGCGTACCCCTGGTCCTCCCCCTCGGAGATCGCGTCCTCGCGCTCCTTGCCGGTGAAGTCGGGGACGCGGCTGAGCCTGGCTTCGGCCACCGACTCCGGCAGCAGGAAGAGCTGGACGGCGAGATAGCCGAGGGCGGCGGCGCCGATCGTGGCAGCGATCAGCGCCACGATCACCTGCCAGGTGGCGCTCCGACGGCGGCGGACCATCTCGCGCCGCTCGGAGAAGCGCTCGGGCACGAGCCGGTGGCGGATCCACCCGCCCGCGTCCTCGATCCTCTCCCCCAGCCGGGCGAACGTCCGCTCCAGGAGACCTTCGCCCCGCCGGCTCACCCTTCCTCCCTCGCGAGACGAGCCGCGAACATGCCGTCGACGTGGCCGATCCACGGGCGGACGGCGAGGAACGGCCCCTCGCGGAGCTCCTCGGGAACACGATCCCCGACGGGATCGAGCCGGAACTCCGGATGGCGGGCCGTGAAGGCGTCGATCACGTCCTCGTTCTCCTCTCGCTCCAGCGAGCAGGTGGCGTACAGCAGGAGGCCGCCGGGGGCGACCCGGTCGGCCAGCGCGTCGAGCGAATCGCACTGGACCTCGGCGAATCTAGGGAGATCGTCGGGCCCCCGCCGCCACCGGGCGTCCACCCGCCGGCGGAGGACCCCGGTCCCGGAGCACGGGACGTCGGCCACGACCAGGGAAAATCGCGCCTCCGTGGGCGCGGCCCTGGCGTCGGCGACGGCGAGAACGGCCCGGCCGAGGCCGAGCCGCGCGAGGTTCTCCTCGACCCGGCCGATCCGCACGCGGTCGCGGTCGATCGCGAACGCCCGGGCCGCCTCCGAGCGGGCGAGCAGGTCCACCAGCTTGCCACCCGGCGCGGCGAAGGCGTCCAGAAGCCACCCTTCGGGGGGCTCCACCGTCCGGCCCACCCACTGGGCGCCGGCGTCCTGGGCCCAGAGCCACCCCTCGGGCCAGCCGGGCACCCCGGTCGGCTCCACCCCGCCGCCGAGCACGATGGCGAACGGGGCCAGAGGGTGGCGCTCCGCCTCGACACCGGCTTCCCACAGCCGCTCCAGCGCCGCCTCCACCGTCGCCCGGCGGGGGTTCGCCGCCAGATGGACGGCGGGGGGGGCGTTGTCGTGGGCGAGCAGGGCCTCGGTCCGCTCCCGGCCCCACCGCTCCAACCACCGCTCCACCATCCATCGCGGGTGGGAGTGGGCCACCGCGAGGTGGCCGGGGAGGTCCTCGACGGGATCGGGCAGCGGAAGATCCTCGCCGCGCCGCTCGAGGCTCCGGAGCACCCCGTTCACCACCCCGGTGGCCCACCCCGCCGTCTTCGGTGGCAGCATCGCGCGGGCGAGCTCGACGCTCTCGTCGACCGCCGCCCACGCCGGCACGCGGTCCATGAAGAGGAGCTGGTAGGCGCCGATCTCCAGGATCGACACCACGTCGGCCGGGATCGAGTCGATCCCCCGGTCGAGAAGATGGTCTATGTGGTGATCGAGTCGGCCCCGCCACCGGATCGCCCCGTAGGCGAGCTCCATCAGGAAGTGGCGCTGGCGGGGATCGAGCCCGCCGACCCGCCGGGCGTAGGCATCCTCGGCGCGGAGACCCTCCCGGACGTCGCTCAGGACGAGGAACGCCTGGCGCCTCTCGGCGCTGGGGCCGCCCTCGCGGTCGGGTCGACTACCCGTCGATCGTCCCCTCCGTCGGGCTCGACGGCGTCGCCCACCGCTTCCTCTCCATCCGGCCCGCCTCGAAGGCGAGGCGGCCGGCCTCGACCGCGAGCCGCATGGCCCGCGCCATCAGGACCGGATCGTCGGCCTTCGCGATCGCGGTGTTCATCAGGATGCCGTCGACGCCGAGCTCCATCGTGATCGCGGCGTCGGAGGCGGTCCCCACCCCGGCGTCGACCACCACGGGGACGCTGACGGCGTCCATGACGAACCGTACGCCGAGGGGATCGACCACGCCCAGGCCCGAGCCGATCGGCGAGGCGAGCGGCATCACCGCCGCCGCCCCCGCCTCCTCGAGCTTGCGGGCGACGACCGGATCGTCGTTGGTGTAGGGGAGCACGGTGAACCCCTCGTCCACCAGGATCCGGGTCGCCTCGAGCAGCTCCTCGACATCGGGGTGGAGGGTCCGCTCGTCGCCGATCACCTCCAGCTTCACGAAGTCGCTCAGTCCCGCGGCCCGACCGAGCCGGGCGACCCGCACCGCCTCCTCGGCGGTGTAACAGCCGGCGGTGTTGGGGAGGATCAGCACCTCCTCGGGGTCGAGATGGCGGAGCAGGCTCTCCTCGTCGGAGGCGTCGAGGTTCACCCGGCGGACCGCCACCGTGACGATCTCCGCCCCGGAGGCCTCCAGGCACCTCCGCATCGTCTCCGGGGAGTCGTACTTGCCGGTGCCGATGATGAGGCGGGAGCCGAAGGTGCGGTCGCCGAGCGTGAGCCCCCCGGTCTCGGCCGGGGCCGCGGTGGTCGTGACGTCACTCATCGGTGTGGTCCTCTCGCTGATATTCGGACAGATCGCGTGATCGTGCGGGCGCCCCGCCTCAACCGCCGCCGACGAAGTGGACGACCTCCAGTACGTCGCCGGGCTCCAGCTCGGTGCGGCCGAACGCCTCGCGGGGGAGGATCTCCCCGTTGCGCTCGACCACCACCACGTCGGGATCGAGGTCGTGGCGCTCGAGGAAGCCGGCCACGGTCGCGCCCGGCTCCGCCTCCCGGCGCTCGCCGTTCACCGTGATCTCGAGCGGCTCTTCGCTCATGGGTTCAATGTAACGCCTCGAGGAACGCCGCGACCGCCCCCGCGGGTTCGGGCGCCGCCCAGAGGGCCCGCAACGCGGCCACGCCGTGGGCGCCGGCCGCGAGCGCCTCGCCGGTCCGCTCCGGGGTGATCCCGCCGATCGCGATCAGCGGGACCGGGGCCGGGGCGATCGCCTCCGCCACCAGGTGGAGCCGCGCCGGACCCGCCGGCTCGATCCCGGGATGGGAGGCCGTGGCGTAGATCGTCCCGACCACCAGATGGTCGGCGCCCTCGCCGACGGCGTCGGCCGCGGCGGCGACCCCGTGGACGGAGCGGCCGATCCGGGCATCCTCTCCCACGATCCGCCGGGCGGCCTCCACCGGGAGACCATCCTCCGGGAGATGCACTCCGTCGGCCCCGACCGCCGCCGCGACGTCGGCCCGGTCGCCCACCCACAGCTCGGCGCCGTGGGCCGCGCACCGCCCGGCCGCCTCCTCGGCGATCGCGAGGTAGCGTCCCGCGCCGATCCGACCCGCGCGCAGCCAGACGACGGGGCATCCGGCCACCAGCAGCTCGTCCAGCCGCCCGAGGAAGCCGGGAGTCGTGAGAAGGTCCTCGTTCGAGGCGGCCACCAGACGGGGGAGCGGTCGGTCGGGCCCGCTCATTCTCCGAGCCTCCCGCCGGGCTCCACATCGCGACCCCGGGCCCATGCCGCTCCCCCCATGCGGCCGCCACCCGCCGGCTGGACCTCGGCCAGCGCGAGGGTTCCCTCCCCGGCGGCCACCCGGGGTGGATCGACCCCCACGATCGTGCCGGAAACGACGTCGGAGAACCCCGCGGATCGGGAGGCGGGCTCCAGGCGGTACACCTTGAGCCGCTCTCCCCTCCACGTCGTCCACGCTCCGGGCCACGGGTCGAAGGCGCGCGCGGCTCGCTCGAGCTCGGCCGCCGGCCGTGCCCAATCGAGCTCGGCCTCTTCGCTTCCGACCTTGGGCGCGTAGGTGGCCAGGGCGTCGTCCTGCGGGGTCTCCACGATCTCGCCGGCCTCGAGGCGATCGAGGGCCTCTACGAGCAGATCGGCCCCGATCCCCGCGAGGCGGTCGGTGAGGGAGCCGGCGGTGTCGTCGGCCCGGATCGGCTCCTCCCGCTGAAGGAGGATCGGGCCGGTGTCCAGCCCCTCGTCCATCCGCATGATCGTGACCCCGGTGACCCGGTCGCCGGCGAGGATCGCCCGGGTGACCGGCGCCGCCCCCCGCCAGCGGGGAAGCAGCGAGGCGTGCACGTTGATCGCGCCATGGAGCGGCATGCCCAGCACTTCGGGCCGCAGGATCTCGCCGTAGGCGGCCACCACGCAGGCGTCGGCCCCGAGGTCCGCGAGCCGCCCGAGGAAGGACTCGCCGCGCGGCTTCTCCGGGGCGAGCACCGGCAGGTCGGAGGCTTCGGCCACCCGCGCCACCGGGGTCGGCGCGGGCTTCCTGCCGCGCCCCTTCGGCCGCGGCGGCCGCGTCACGACGCCGGCCACCTCGTGGCGGCTCTCGAGCAGGGCCTCGAGGGTCGCCACGGCGAAGGCGGGGCTGCCCCAGAAGACGGCGCGCACGCTCCCCCCTACGGCCCCCTCAGGCGCCCGGCACCTCGACCCCCTGCTCGGACATCGCCTTCCGCCACTCCTGGACGACGAGCCGCCGCTTCAGGGCGCCGAGATGATCGATGAACAGGACCCCGTCGAGGTGGTCGATCTCGTGCTGGAGCGCCCGTCCGAGGAGCTCTTCGCCGACGATCGTGTGACGCCCGCCCGCGAGGTCCCGGTATTCCACCTCCACCCGGGCGGCCCGGTCGATCGTCTCCACGATGCCCGGGATCGAGAGGCATCCCTCCTCGCTCGGCACCGTTCCCTCCCGATCCACGATCCGGGGGTTGACGAGCCGGATCACGTCGCTTCCGTCGCGGCGGGTCCCCACGTCGAGCACCGTCACCCTCCGGGAATCGCCCACCTGCGGGGCGGCGAGGCCGATCCCGTCGGCGGCGTACATCGTCTCCACCAGATCGTCGACGAAGGAGGCGAGCGCCTCGTCGAAGGCCTCGACGGTGTCGGTCTCCCTCCGGAGGATCGGGTCGCCCAGATACCGGATCTCGCGGATCACGAGCCCTCCTCGACCTCCTCGACCTCCGGATTCCGGACCCGGGCCACCTTGCCCCGCTCCACCTCGATCTTCACCTGATCGGAGATCTTCAGCCGCACCTTCTCGGGATCGAGCGACATGATCCGGCCGTAGATGCCGCCCATGGTGACGACCTCGTCGCCCTTGCGCAGGTTCTGGACCATCTCCTTGTGCTTCTGCTGCTCCTTCTGCTGGGGGCGGATCAGAAGGAACCACAGGATGGCGATCATCGCCGCGATCGGCAGCAGCGAGGCGAGGAATCCTCCCGCCCCTCCGCCTCCCTGGCCGGGAGATCCGAGCGCGAGCGCGTGCATCAGATCGAGCATCGTGCCTCCGTGGATTCGGGTTCGAGATATCGTTCCGTCCATTCGCGGGCCCACCGGCCGAACCGGCCTGCCTCGATCGCCGCGCGGGCCCGGGCCATCAGGTCGACCAGGAACGCGACGTTATGGTACGACAGGAGCCGCGGCCCGAGCATCTCGCCGCTCTTGAACAGATGGCGCAGATAGGCCCGGCTCCACTTTTCGCACACCGCGCAACCGCAGTCGGGATCGAGCGGGCCCTCGTCCTCCGCGAAGCGGGCTACGGTGACGTTCACCCGTCCCTCCCGCGTGAACGCGGCGCCGGTGCGGCCGTGCCGGGTCGGAGCCACGCAGTCGAACAGGTCCACTCCCCGGCCGACCGCCTCCACCACGTCCTCGGGGAAGCCCACACCCATGAGGTAGCGCACCTTCCCGGCGGGGATCTCCGGCACGGTGACGTCGAGCATCTCGTACATGAGCGGCTTCTCCTCGCCCACCGAGAGCCCGCCGATCCCGTACCCGTCGAAGCCGAGCTCGCCGAGCCGTGCCGCGCTCTCCCGGCGCAGCTCCGGAAAGACCGATCCCTGGACGATCCCGTACAGGAACTGCCGGTGCGGCCACCGCCGCCCGGACGCCAGCCGCTCCCTCGCCTCGAGGCACCGCTCGGCCCACCGGGCGGTGCGGTCCGCGGCCGCGGCGGCCTCCTCCCGCTCGCACGGATAGGGCGCGCAGTCGTCGAAGGCCATGATGACGTCCGCGCCGAGCGCGGTCTCGATCTCCATCACCCGCTCGGGGGTGAAGCGGTGTTTCGCCCCGTCGAGGTGCGAGCGGAACGTGACCCCGTCCTCGTCGATCCGGTTCAGGTCGGCGAGGCTGAACACCTGATAGCCGCCGCTGTCGGTCAGGATCGGGCCGTCCCACCCCATGAAGCGGTGGAGCCCGCCGAGCCTGCCGATCGTCTCCGAGCCCGGCCGCAGGTGGAGGTGGTAGGCGTTGGCCAGCACCATCTCCACGCCGAGCGTCCGCAACTCCGACGGGGTGAGTGCCTTGACGGTGGCCAGCGTCCCGACCGGCATGAACGCGGGGGTGCGGACCTCGCCGTGATCGGTGCGCAGCGTGCCGGTGCGCGCCGCGCCCTCCCGTGCCGCGGGCTTCCAGTGCATCGGTCGAAGATACCGATCCTTCCGTGGCGTGTCAGACGAGGCGGCGCACCCCCTTGCGAGGTTCCGCCCGCCGTTGCAGGATCGTGGATCGAGTCCGACTACTCCGACCCAGGGGGATCGATGGCCGAGATCGAAGTGAGTCACACCGAGGGCGACGAGTACAAGGTCGTGGTCCGCGAGGACGGCGATTCGAGCGAGCACGTCGTCACGGTCACCGACGGCGACC
>JAWVZN010000018.1:0-41161 GCA_033722155.1 Gemmatimonadota bacterium
CGTCCGAGCCCTCGGCGGGCTGCTGGAGAGCGAGGAGCGGTTTCGCGTCTTCCTCCACGCCCCCCAGATCCCCGCCGAGGAGAAGCGGTCGGTGATCGAGGCCTCGCTCGGCGAGGGGTTCCACCCGCTCGCCGTCCGGTTCCTGTACCTCGTGATCGACAAGCATCGCGAGGCGTTCCTCGAGGAGATCGTCCGCGCCTGGCGCGAGCTCCTCGACGAGCGGGAGAACCGCCAGTCGGCCCTGGTCACGACCGCCACCCCGGTCGACGCCTCGATGCTCCGGCGGATCCGGGGGGCGCTGGAGAAGACGACGGGCAAGACGATCGATCTCGAGCAGGCGGTCGATCCCGACCTCCTGGGCGGGGTCGTGATCAAGACCGGCGACACGGTGATCGACGGAAGCGTCCGGGCCCGCCTCGAGCGGATGCGGCGGCGGCTCAAGGTCGCGGCCACGGCCGGCCCGGCAGCCGAGTAGACGTCTTTATCGCAGAACCCATCGGAGGAAACGCCCCATGAAGATCCGGTCCGAAGAGATCACGTCCATCCTCGAGCGCGAGCTCGAGAAGTACGAGGCCGAGCTCGACGTCGAGGAGGTGGGCACCGTCCTCGAGGTCGGCGACGGCATCGCCCGCATCCACGGCCTCTCCGGCGCGATGGCGAGCGAGATGCTCGACTTCGGCAACGACCTCTACGGCCTCGCCCTCAACCTCGAGGAGGACGTGATCGGGGCGGTGGTGCTGGGCGACGACATCGAGATCCAGGAGGGCGACGAGGTGCGCCGGACCGGCCGGCTGCTCTCGGTGCCCGTCGGCGAGCCGCTGCTCGGGCGGGTGGTCAACCCGCTGGGCCAGCCCCTCGACGGCAAAGGGCCCGTCACCACCGACCGGGTCCGTCCGGTCGAGGTGAAGGCGCCCGGCATCATCGAGCGCCAGCCCGTGAAGGAGCCCCTACAGACGGGACTCAAGCCGATCGACTCGATGATCCCGATCGGCCGCGGGCAACGGGAGCTGATCATCGGGGACCGGCAGACCGGGAAGACGGCGATCGCGGTCGACGCGATCATCAACCAGCGCGACAGCGACGTGATGTGCGTCTACGTCGCCGTCGGGCAGAAGGCGTCCACGGTCGCCGGCGTGGTGGAGCGGCTCGAGTCCGAAGGCGCGATGGACTACACCATCGTCGTCAACGCCCCGGCCGCCTCGCCCGCCCCCCTCCAGTACATCGCCCCCTACGCCGGATGCACCATGGCCGAGCACTTCATGTACACCGGCGAGGACGGGGAGGAGGCGTCGGAGGACAACCCCGGGTGCCACACGCTGGTCGTCTACGACGACCTCTCGAAGCAGGCCGCCTCGTACCGCCAGCTGTCCCTGCTGCTGCGCCGGCCACCGGGGCGCGAGGCGTACCCCGGCGACGTCTTCTACCTCCACTCGCGGCTGCTCGAGCGGGCCGCCAAGCTGAGCGACGCCCGGGGCGGCGGCTCGCTGACCGCCCTGCCGATCGTCGAGACCCAGGCGGGCGACGTCTCGGCCTACATTCCCACCAACGTCATCTCGATCACCGACGGCCAGATCTACCTGGAGCCGGACCTCTTCTACGCCGGCGTCCGGCCGGCGGTCAACGTCGGCATCTCGGTGAGCCGGGTCGGGGGCGCCGCCCAGGTGAAGGCGATGAAGAGCGTCGCTGGACGGCTCCGGCTCGACCTCGCCCAGTTCCGCGAGCTCGAGGCGTTCGCCCAGTTCGGCTCGGAGCTCGACAAGGCGACCCAGCGACAGCTGGAGCGAGGCCGGCGGATGGTGGAGATCCTGAAGCAGCCCCAGTATCAGCCGATGCCGGTGGAGGAGCAGATCGCCATCATCTTCGCCGGCACCCGCGGCCACCTCGACGAGGTCCCGGTCGAGGACGTCGCCGAGTTCGAGGAGCGGTTCCTCGAGTATCTCCGGAGCTCCAAGGCCGACCTGCTCGATCGGCTGCGCGAGAAGAAGGAGCTGACCGACGAGATCGAGGAGGAGCTCGTCGAGGCGACCCGCGGCTTCAAGCGCGACTTCATGCCGGCCGAGCAGGAGGCCGTCGAGGAGGAGACCGCCGAGGAGGAGGCGGCGTAGCCGATGGCGAGAGCGCGGGAGATCAAGCGCCGCATCCGGTCGGTCGAGAACACCCGACAGATCACCAAGACGATGGAGATGGTGGCGGCGTCCAAGCTGAGGAAGGCCCAGGACCGGGTGATCGCGGCGCGCCCGTTCGACGATTTCATGCGCCAGGTGATCGCCCGCATGCGGGAGGGCACCGACGAGGAGGCGGGGGAGTATCCGCTGCTCCGGGAGGAGCCCCGGAGCGATCGCGTCGGGGTGCTCGTGGTGACCTCGAATCGGGGGCTCGCCGGAGCCTTCAACGCCAACCTCGTCCGCGAGGCGCGCGAGCTGAAGGACGCGCTCGAGGCCGACGGCAAGAAGGTCGAGCTCCACGTGATCGGCAAGAAGGGCGCGGCGATGCTGCGCTACCAGGAGCATCCGCCCGACCGCATCATCGCCGACCTGTCGGACAACCCGACGTTCGAGGAAGTGGAGCGGGTCGCCGAGCCGTTGATCGAGGGGTTCGTCAGCCGCCGCTTCGACGAGGTCCACCTCGTCTATTCGCGGTTCCGGAGCCCGGTCGAGCAACGCCCCGTCTCGGCCCGGCTGCTGCCGCTCCCCGAGGCCGGCGCGATCGAGCTCGAGCGGGAGACGGAGGCCGCGGAGCCCCCCGTCGCCGAGGAGCGTCGATACCAGCCGATCTACGAGTTTCTCCCTTCGGCTGGGGCGATCCTCCGCCAGATCCTGCCCCTCTACCTCCGATACGGGGTGTACCGCGCGGTGATCGAGAGCGCGGCGAGCGAGCACGGGGCGCGGCGCACGGCGATGAAGAACGCGACCGACAACGCGGACGAGCTCATCAAGGAGCTGACGCGCTCCTACAATCGGGCGCGCCAGGCGCAGATCACCCAGGAGATCGCGGAGCTGGTCGGCGGCGCGGAGGCCCTGAGGGGTTGATCGTGGGCCTTTCCACCGCGCGCTCCGACGGTCACATTCGAGTCCAGGACACCGAGCCCCATTCCGAGGAGTTGACACCATGAACGACGAGAGAGAGACGACCCGGGCGGCCCCGGCCGCCGAGCGAAGCGCCACGGCGGAGGCCGAGCGCCAGGTGGGCGAGGTCGTCCAGGTGATCGGACCCGTCATCGACGTCGAGTTCGAAACCGAGGAGCTGCCGGAGCTGTACACCGCGCTCCGGCTCGACCACGAGTCGACCGACGGCGAGGGGGAGGAGATCCACCTCACCGCCGAAGTCCAGCAACACCTGGGCCGGAACCAGGTCCGCGCGATCGCGATGAGCTCCACCGACGGAGTCGTGCGCGGGATGGAGGTCGCCGACACCGGCGCCCCGATCAGCGTGCCGGTCGGCCCCGAGACGCTGGGCCGGATCTTCAACCTCCTCGGCGAGCCGATCGACGAGCAGGGGCCGGTGGAGGCCGACGAGACCCGTCCCATCCACCAGGACCCGCCCGAGTTCCCGGACCTGGAGCCGAAGACCGAGATCTTCGAGACCGGGATCAAGGTCCTCGATCTGCTCGCCCCCTACGTGAAGGGGGGCAAGACGGGCCTGTTCGGCGGCGCCGGCGTGGGCAAGACGGTCATCATCATGGAGCTGATCCACAACATCGCCACCGAGCACGGCGGCTACTCCGTCTTCTCCGGGATCGGCGAGCGGACCCGCGAGGGGAACGACCTGTGGCTCGAGATGAAGGAGTCGGGGGTGCTCGAGCGAGCCGCGCTGTGCTACGGGCAGATGAACGAGCCGCCGGGCGCCCGCCTGCGGGTGGGTCTCTCGGGCCTCACCATGTGCGAATGGTTCCGCGACCAGACCGGGACTGACGTCCTGTACTTCATCGACAACATCTTCCGCTTCGTGCAGGCGGGCTCGGAGGTCTCGGCCCTGCTCGGGCGGATGCCCAGCGCGGTGGGCTACCAGCCGACCCTGGGGACCGAGATGGGCGAGCTGCAGGAGCGGATCACCTCGACCAAGCGGGGATCGATCACCTCGGTGCAGGCGATCTACGTGCCCGCCGACGACCTGACCGATCCCGCCCCGGCGACGGCCTTCACGCACCTCGACGCCACCACGGTGCTCAGCCGCCAGATCGCCGAGCTCGGGATCTATCCCGCCGTCGATCCGCTCGACTCCACCTCCCGAATCCTCGACCCGAACTATCTCGGTGAGGAGCACTACGACGTGGCCCGCGAGGTGCAGCGGATCCTGCAGCGATACAAGGACCTCCAGGACATCATCGCGATCCTCGGCATGGACGAGCTCGCCGAGGAGGACAAGGAGCTGGTGAACCGGGCGCGGCGGATCCAGCGGTTCCTCTCCCAACCCTTCCACGTCGCCGAGCAGTTCACCGGACGCCCCGGCAAGTACGTCAGCCTCGAGGACACGATCCGGTCGTTCCGGGAGGTGGTCGACGGCGAGTGGGACCACCTGCCCGAGCAGGCCTTCTACATGGTGGGGACGATCGAGGAGGCGGCCGAGCAGGCCGAGCGCATGGAGCGCGGAGAGGAGTAGCGATGGCGACGATCGGAGAGCGCGGGGGGGAGGATCGCCTCGCCGTCCGGATCATCACCCCCGAGCGGATCGCCTTCGAGGGGGACGCCGATGCGGTGACCGCCACCGCCTACGACGGAGAGTTCGGGGTCCTGCCCGGCCACGCGCCGATGATGGTCGCGCTCGGGATCGGCGAGTTCCGGCTGCGGCAGGGCGAGACGTGGGAGTGGTTCGCCGTCGGCGAGGGGTTCCTCCACGTCGTCGACGACGTGGTGACGGTCCTCACCCCCTTCGCCGAGTCCGCTCGCGAGATCGACGTGGACGAGGCCCGGAGATTCGAGATCACCGCCGCCGAGAACCCCCTGCTGCAGGGAACGATCCTGGGAGAGGAGCAGCGGAAGCGGCTCGGACGGCTCCGTGAGAGGGTGGCCCGGCGCGCCGGCGAGTGAGGCCGGCTCCGTTTTTCCCCACGTTTCCACGATTGTCCACACGCGGGCGGGCGGGAGCCCCGCGAAGCTCCCGCCGGCTCCGATCCGAGCGAATCCCCCACGAGCGCGGAAAAGCCCTTCGCCATGGGGAATTCGGGCCCTCGCCCTTCATTGTGGACAAGTGTGGAAAACCCGACAGCCGTATCAGCAAAAACCCCGCAACCTGCTGGAGGACAGCCAGTTATGGGGTTTTCCACAAACTGGCGGGGCGAGATCTAATTCACAATTCGGATCCCGGAGGACCGGCCTACTGGGAGAGCCTCCGGACGACCTGTTCGCCCGATTCCCCCCCCTCTTCGGACTCCTTCGACGCCGCCTCCGGCGCCTTCCGGGACCCCTCGCCCGCGATGCGCAGGCGCGCCTCGTCGGCCTCGGTGAACTCCATCTGACAGCTGCCCTCGAAGTGGACGCCGGGCTCGATCACGAACGACCGGGTGAGGACATCGCCTTCGAGCCGGGCCCCCTCCTGGAGCTCCACCTGCTCGGTGCCGAGGACTTCCCCCCGGAACGAGCCCGCGATCACGACCTCGCGGGCGCACGCCTTGCCGGTGAACGATCCTCCCTGACCGATGATCAACGTCTCGCCGACCTCGAGATCGCCCCGAAAGGCGCCGTCGAGACGCAGGGTGCCCTCCACCCGGGCGGTCCCCTCGCAATCGACGCCCGCTCCCAGCAGGGAGTTCAGTCCGTTCTGCTTCTTTCCCATTCCACTCCTCCTGCCGAACAGGTTCCTCATGGCATGTGCCGTCGTGGATCCACGGGCGTGCCGTCCTCGCGGACCTCGTAATGGAGATGCGGCGCCGTGGACTCGCCGCTGTTGCCGCTGTAGGCGATCGTCTGCCCCCGCTCCACCTCTTCGCCCTCCCCCACCAGCAGGAGGGCGTTGTGCGCGTACATCGTCTCGAGGCCCTCGCCGTGGTCGAGGACGACGAAGTTGCCGTAGACCCGATCGGAGCCGCTCTCGCGCACGACCCCCGGAGCGGTCGCGACGACCGGGGTGTTGGGCGGAACCGCGATGTCGATTCCCGGATGGTCCTCCCCCTCGCCGTAGTCCGCGGTGACGAAGCCCTTGATCGTCAGGGGCCAGCCGGCGAGGGTCCGGCCCTCGCCCCCGGACGTCGCCTCCGGGCCCTGCGAGATCGGAACCGTCTCCCGCGGGCGCTCGGCCCCCGCTTCCGCGCGGCGCCTCGCCGGCGGCGTGTCGTCTTCCTCGCGCGGCGGAAGGCCCGCCATGGCGCGGATCTGGCGGTACGCCTGCTCGGTTCGCTCGAGGTTCTGCGCGATCTGATCCACCTTGGCGTTCTCGGCGGCGAGCGTCTCGTTCTCCCGTTGGAGCATGGCGGCCCGGGTGGCCCGTGTCGCCACCCGTCCGTAGGTGAGGACCGCCGCCAGGGCGACGGCGAAGAGGACCAGCGCCACCGCCCCGAGGCCCTTGAGGCTCCGGTAGGAGAGCCTCAGGCGGCGGACGTTGCGCTCGTCGTGGGGAACGACGAGCAGGGTGAGGTACTTCTCCCTCACCGCGCCCCGCCCTTCAGCTGCTCCACCAGGCGGTCGAGGTCCTCCCACGAATAGAAGGCGACCTCGATTCTCCCGCGGCCCTCCCTGGCCGCGTGGATCCGGACCCGGGTGCCGAGCGCCCGCTGGAGCTCCTCTTCGAGCCGGACCCGCTGGAGCTCTCCGGCGTCGTCGCCCTCCGCCCCGGCGTCGTCCCGCCGGTTCTCCCGGCGGACCCGTCGCTCCACCTGTCGGACCGAGAGTCCTTTCGCCTCGATCTCGGCGGCGATTTCCCCGAGGCGCTCCCGATCCTCGAGGCCGAGCAGCGCGCGAGCGTGCCCGGCCGTGAGGGCGCCCTCCTTCACCGACTGCCGAACCGGCTCGGGCAGCTCGAGGAGGCGGAGCGCATTGGCGATCGCCGGGCGGCTCTTGCCGACCCGCTCGGCGAGTTCGGCCTGGGTGAGGTCGAACTCGTCCACGAGCCGGCGGTAGCCGAGCGCTTCGTCGATCGGGTCGAGGTCCTCCCGCTGGAGGTTCTCGACCAGGGCGATCTCCAGCCGCTCCCGATCGTCCACCACGCGGACGATGGCCGGCACCCGGCGCAAGCCGGCGCGACGGGCCGCCCGCCATCGGCGCTCCCCGGAGATCAGCTCGTACTCGCCGTCCCGCGGGGCGACGATCACCGGCTGCAGGACCCCCTTCTCCCGGATCGAGGCGGCGAGCTCGTCGAGCCCCTCCTCCCGGACGGTGTGCCGCGGCTGGAACCGGTTCGGCGAGATCCTCTCGACCCCGATCTCCCGCACGATTCCGTCCTCCGCGGGAGCGGAGTCCCCCTCGACCCCGGTGTCCCCGAGAAGGGCGCCTAGGCCTTTGCCGAGCCGTTTCTTGGAGGGCATCGCTCGATCAGCTCCTCTGCGAGCTTCATGTAGCTCTCCGCGCCGGCGGAGACGATGTCGTAGAGCAGGGCCGGCTTCCCGAAGCCGGGCGCCTCGGACAACCGTACGTTTCGCGGGATGACGGTATCGTACACCTTCTCCCCGAAGTAATCCACCGCCTCCTGCTGGACCTGGCGCGCGAGGTTGAGCCGCGCGTCGTACATCGTCAGCAGGATCCCCTCGATCTCGAGCTCCGGGTTCAGGTTCCGCTGCACGATCCGGATCGTCCGGAGCAACTGGGAGAGACCCTCCAGCGCGTAGTACTCGCACTGGATCGGGATCAGGACCGACTCCACCGCGGTCAGCGCGTTGAGGGTGAGCAGGCCGAGCGACGGCGGACAATCCACCAGGACGTACGCGTAGCGGCCGAGGACCGGGCGGAGCGCGTCCTCGAGCCGGTGCTCGCGCGCCACCTCCCCCACGAGTTCGATCTCCGCACCGAAGAGGTCGACCGTCGCGGGGACCACCTCGAGGTGCGCGAGCCCGGCGGGGCGGATCGCGTCCTCGATCGGCTCGTCCTCCACGAGCGCCCCGTAGAGGCTCCGCTCGATCGCCTCTCGCTCCACCCCCAGCCCGCTCGTCGCGTTGCCCTGGGGATCGAGATCCACGAGGAGGGTCCGCTGCTCCGCGGCGGCGAGGCTGGCGCCGAGGTTGACCGCCGTGGTCGTCTTCCCCACACCCCCCTTCTGGTTCACGATCCCGAGGACGCGCGCCGACGGGGTTTCACGTGAAACATCCGGCGATCCCGTTTCACGTGCAACATCGCTTCGGGTCACGGGGGGGTCGTCCAGAAACGCGGTTTCGAGCTCCGCGGTGAGCCGGGCGCGGGCCTCCGCGGCCCGGGTCGGGGACGGGTCGGACACATGGGATCGGTCGCTCACGGGCGTCGGGGTCGAGGGGCGCGAAGGTCGGGCGGCCTCGGGGCCGAATGTGCGCCTCTCGGTCCTCGGCGGCAAGTCGGGGACCGGTCCGTTCGTCAGCCCTCCTCCTCGTCCGGCTCCTCGCCCCCCACCCTGCGCAACCAGTACTGCTGTCCGAAGGTGAGCAGGTTCGAGAACGCGTAGTAGAGCACCAGGCCCGCGGCGAGATTCATGAACACGAAGGTGAGCACGACCGGCATCACGTACACCATCGCGCTCATCTTCGGATCCGTCGCCGTCATCTTCGAGGTGGCGAACATCGTCAGCCCCATGAAGACCGGCAGGGCGTAGAGGGGGTCGGGCTGGGAGAGGTCGGGCAGCCACAGGAACGCCTGGCCGCGGAACTCGATCGTGGTCTGGAAGACGAAGAAGAGCGCGAAGAGGATCGGCATCGGGATGAGGTTCGGCAGACAGCCGCCCAGCGGGTTCACCTTCTTCTCCCGATACAGCCGCATCGTCTCCTTCTGCATCTGCTGCGGGTCGTCGCTGTACTGGTCCCGGATCCGCTGGATCTCCGGCTGGATCTTCTGCATCGCCTGGATCGAGCGGTACGACTTGGCGGTGAGGGGCCACATGAGAAGCCGCACGACCACGGCGAAGAGGATCAGGACCAGCCCCCAGACGGGCACGAACTGGTGGAGCCACAGCATCACGACGACGGCGATCTTGGCGAACGGGGTGATCGCCCACTGGATCCACGACCAGCCGTACTGGTTCACCTCGTCGAGCCCGCCGCCCAGGGCGCGAAGGCGATCGTACTCCTGGGGACCGAAGTAGAGCCGGTAGGCGGACGCGCCGGACTTCAGCGGCGCCGCGATCCCCACGTCGAGGCGCGGCAGGGAGTCGCCGGGGCTCCCTTCCACCCGGACCGCGGTGAGGGTCGGGCCCTCGGGAGGCGCCATCAGCAGCCCCAGGAAGTACTTGCTCTTCAGCCCCGACCAGTCGACGCTCCCCCCGATCGAGAGGCCGTTCGCCTCGGCCGCGTCCTCCGCCGACTTCGTGAGGATCTCCCCGTCGACGTACGCCACCGCCCGCATCTGGCTGTAATCCTCCTCGGGCTTCTTCTCGTTCGAGTGGAGCCGTGGGGCGATCCCGGTGACCACGACCCCGTCTCCCCCGTCGGAGAGCTCGAGGCGGTAGTCGACGACGTAGGTGTCCGGCGCGAACCGGTAGGTCTGCACGATCCGGCGCCCGCCGCCCTCCCAGGTGAACGTCACGGCCGACGTCGGGTCGCCCTCCGCCAGCCGCACGATCGAGTCGCTCGGCACGAAGGTGCGCCGGCCGAGGCGAAGCGTGCTCTCGCCCAGGTCCACGGTGCGATCGAGGAACGCCTCCCCGTCGGGGACGAGGGCGACCGGGGCGGCGTCCGCGGTGAACGAGGCGTACCGGAGAAGCTCGATCTGCCTCAGGACGCCCCCTTCGGGATCGAGGCGGGCGCGATACAGGGGGGTCTCCACCCGCACCGCGGGCGGAGCGGCGCCGGGCTCCAGGAGCGCGTTCTCCACCACCCCGGCGTCGATCGTGTCGGCGGGCGTCTCGACGGGGGGGGCCGGCCGCGCGGCGGTGTCGGCCGGCGCCCCGCGCTCCCCGCCCCGCGGCTCCTCCGCCTCGACCATCTTCGTGGTGTCCGCGGGGCCGACCTCCTCTCCGGGGGGCGGACCCAGCTGGCTGTACCACCACTGGCTCGCCACGAGGACGAGGGCCATCAGCACGAAGGCCAGCAGGACGCGGCGCTGCTCCATCCTCTTCCCTCAGCTCCGGGGTGCGCCCCGCCGGGACCGGGCGGGAGGCACGGGGTCGTGGCCCCCGTCACGCCAGGGGTGGCACCGGAGAATCCGCCGCACGGCGAGCGCCGAACCCCGGAGCGCTCCGTGGCGCTCCAGCGCCTCGATCGCGTAGGCCGAGCAGCTCGGGACGTAGCGACAGACGGGCGGGGTCCAGGCGGTCAACGCCCGGTACGAGCGAACGAATGCGACAAGAACGTGCTTCAGGATTCCTCTGCGTCGTCGGAATGCTCGGTCTCGAGCCGCCCCACGAGCCGCTCGAGCTCCGAACGCAGCGCTTCGAAGGGGAGCCCGTACGCCGAAGGGCGGGCGCGGACGAGAAAGTCCCGGTCGTCGAAGCGGGCCAGCAGGCGGTGCCGGACCAGCTCCTTCAAGCGTCGGCGCAACCGGTTCCGCTCGACGGTGCCGTGGCCGAACTTCGGGGTGATGCACCCCGCTCGGGATCGCCCGCGCCGGGCGCCCGGGGTCCAGAACAGCTCCAGGTGGCGACCGCGTACCCGCGAACCGGACAGAAGGCGGCCGATCTCCCGCCGCGTGGTGATCCGGCGCTCACGCGGAATCCCCATCGCCCCGTCTCCGGCGAGCGAGGGGTGCGGCCGCCTCGAACGCGGCCGAACGGATCAGCGGCGCTTGCGTCCGAACTCCGCGCTGACGGTCAGCTTCGAGCGCCCCTTGCGGCGGCGGCGCTTCAGGATCTTTCGACCCCCCTTCTTCTTCTTCCGGGCCCGGAAGCCGTGCTTGTTCTTCCGCTTGCGCCGGCTGGGCAGATACGTGCGCTTCATGGTGCTCCTCGTGGCATGGGAAGATCTTCTCGCGATGGGAAAAGAGAAACGGAAAGTACCGTTCGAGGCCCGTTTTCGTCAACCGATTCCCCGGCCGGACCCGCGCACGATCTGCGGGTCCGAAACGTCCGGTTCCGGGTGTTGACACCCCGCGCCCGCAGGGCTATGATCAACATCCCTCGACGCGCTGACACATCCTTTCCATCTCTCGTCCGCTCGGAGTCTCTTTCTTGACGTCTGCCGAACTTACGGCTCCCGAGGTGTGGTCGTCGATCCTCGAGGAGTCGAAGAAGGTCATCAACCCGCAAACCTACCGGACGTGGCTCGAGCCCACCGAGGGCGTGGCCCTCGTCGACGGCCAGCTGATCGTCGACGTGAAGAACCAGTTCGCCGCAGACTACCTCGAAGGACAGTACGGAGCCGTACTTTCTGACATCGCGGACGCGATGTTCGAGAGCGAGATCGGCGGGATCGTCTTCCAGACCGACGAAGAGGATTCGCGTCCGCCACGCTCGCTCGAGGCGCGCTCGGTCGCTCCCCGGGAACTCGTCTCTCCCTCCGGGAGCGGTTCCGAGGAGGGGGGCAACCCGACGAACCTCGGCATGCCCCTCAACCCCCGCTACACCTTCGACAGCTTCGTCGTCGGGAACTCCAACCAGTGGGCGCACGCCGCCTCCCAGGCGGTCGCCGAGACACCCGCCCAGGCATACAACCCCCTCTTCATCTATGGCGGGGTCGGCCTCGGCAAGACCCATCTCATGCAGGCGATCGGGAACGAGACGATGGGATCCGAGCAGCTGGAGCGTGTCTGTTACCTTTCAGCGGAGCAGTTCATGAACCAGATGGTGGAGGCGCTCCAGCACGGCAAGACGCTCGAGTTCCGCAACAAGTATCGACGCATGGACCTGCTGCTGATCGACGACGTCCAGTTCCTCCAAGGCAAGGACGCCACCCAGGAGGAGTTCTTCCATACGTTCAACGCCCTCTACGACGCCCACAAGCAGATCGTGCTGACGAGCGATCGTCCCCCGAAGGAGATCCCCACGCTGGAGGAGCGGCTCGTCTCCCGCTTCGAATGGGGTCTCGTAGTGGACATCCAGCCCCCGGACCTGGAGACCCGTATCGCGATCCTGCAGCACAAGGCCGCCCGCAACGGGCTCGAGATTCCCTCCGAGGTGGTGCTGTTCATCGCGAAGAACGTGAAGTCGAACGTGCGGGAGCTCGAGGGATCGCTCATCCGGCTCGTCGCCCATTCGAGCCTGAACGGATCCGACATCACGATCGAGCTCGCCGAGGAGGTGCTGCAGAACATCCTCACGATCGAGACGGTGAAGGTCACCATCGACCGGATCCAGAAGGAGGTGGCCAAGGAGTACGGGATCACCGTGGACGGGCTCAAGTCGAGGAAGCGCACCAAGACCCTCACCGTCCCCCGGCAGATCGCCATGCACCTGTGCCGACAGCTCACCGATCTGCCGCTGGTGGAGATCGGCCAGGCGTTTGGCGGACGCGACCACACCACGGTGATCCACGCCTGCGACAAGGTGGAGAACTCCATGATGAAGGAGCGCTCCACCCGGAGGCGCATCGAGCAGCTCCGGACCCGGATCGCGTCGTGACCCCACGATGTGCATCAAGTGGGGATTCGCCGGGGACCGGAGTGGAAATCCGGGCTCCCGCTCCCTCGCCGTCTCTCGCTTCCCCAACGGCGGTCCGGTTCTCCACACCCCGTTCCCCACGCCGGAGGGTCCGCCACGGCCCGGATCCCCGCACCGGAGCGAGCGTCTCGGACGAGTTGTCCACATGTTCACGCTCCCTGTTTCTACGACTAGGTTCGAAACAGGTGAAAACCAGTAGAGACCCTCTTCGGGGATAACCGGATAGACGGGAGACAGCGATGCGCTTCACGATCGGTCAGAGCGAGTTCGTAGACGCCCTCGGTGCGGTGTCGAACGTGGTTCCGGCGAGGACCCCGCTTCCGATCATCGGGAACCTCCTGCTCGCCGCCGAGGAGGACGAGCTCTCCCTCTCAGCGACCGACCTCGATCTCTCGGTGACGATCCGGGTCGCCGCGAGCGTGGAGGGATCCGGCCGTGTCACGCTTCCCGCCCGCAAGCTCACCGACATGATCCGCGCCCTCCCCGCCAGTTTGGTCCGCGTGGAGGGGGAGGGTGAGCACGTCGACGTGGAGTGCGAGAGCAGCCGGTTCCGGGTCCACGGCCTGCCGGCCGACGACTTTCCGAGCTTCCCCTCCCTGGATTTCGAAGAGGGGTGGTCGGTGAAGGCCGAGGTGGTGGATCGGCTGGCCGCTCACACCGCGTTCGCCGCCTCCACCGAGGATACGCGCCCGATCCTGAACGGGGTGCTGTGGGAGGTGGGGGAAGGAGAGATGCGGATGGTGGCGACCAACGGACACCGGCTCGCCCGGTACACCGTGGAGGCCGAGGTGAGCGGAGCCGATTCCGGCGTCGACCTGATCGTCCCCCCGAAGGCACTCTCCCAGATCTCCCGGATCTTCGCGCCCGACGACGAGGTGATCGTCGCCTCCGACGAGAAGCAGATCGGGATTCGAGGGGATCGCGGGGTGGTGTTCAGCCGGTTGATCGAGGGGCCCTACCCGAACTACGAGCAGGTGATCCCCCGGGACAACGACAAGCGGCTCCGCGCCGACAAGGAGCGCTTCGAGAGCGCCCTGCGCCGAATGGCGGTGATGGCGAGCGACCAGACCCACCGGGTCCGGCTCTCGCTGAACGAGGACGTCCTCGACTTCCACGTCTCCACCCCCGACGTGGGCGAGGGAAGCGACCGGATGCCGGTGAGCTACGAGGGCGAGCCGATGGAGATCGGCTTCAACGCGAACTACCTGCTCGAGGTGTTGCGGAACATCGACACCGACGAGGTGGAGATGACCTTCAAGGCGCCCGAACGGGCCGCGCTGCTGCGCCCCGCCGGGGGGGAGAACGGGACGCGGTACCTGTGCCTCGTCATGCCCCTTCGGCTCAACGAATAGGGGCGGGTCGACCCGGGCGGCGCCCCCACGGGAGAGGTCGATTTTCGGGCCGTTTCCCGGCCCGTTCCCCGTTGCTCGAATTCGTTGATCGGATTAGATTTATCGGGTGTCGACAACGGACCGACCGCGGAGGCTTCGGTGCGTCTGACCGAACTTCGCCTCGAGCGCTTTCGAAACCTCGTCTCCGCGAGCCTCGACGTTCCCTCCGAGGGAGCCATCCTGGTGGGCGACAACGCGCAGGGGAAGACGAACTTCCTCGAGGCGATCCACTACCTGACGGCGTTCCGGTCCTTTCGCAACTCCCGTCACGCGGACGCGATCGCATTCGGAGCGGACCACTTTCGAGTGGAGGGGCTGGTGGAGTACGGGAACGGCCGGCGTCGAACGATCGCCGTGGCCGCCGACCGCTCGACGCGGCGGATCTCGATCGACGGGGCGGAGGCGAAGACGATCTCGGAGGCCTCGGGAGCGGTCTCGACCGTGATCCTCTCGCCGGAGGATCACGACCTGCTGGCGGGGGGACCGTCGGAGCGGCGCGACTATCTGGACGGGATCCTCGCGCGCACCTCGGGCTCCTACGAGAGGGCGCTGCGGGAGTACGACCGGACGCTGCGCCAGCGGAACGAGCTCCTGCGGGCGTCGCCCCGGTCCGCGGCCCCGGTCTTGCCGTCGTGGAACGCGGCTCTCGTCGAGCGGGCGGTTCCGATCGTCCGGGCGCGCGCCGGGCTCGTGGATCGACTGGCGGATCGGTTCGACCGGATCGCCGCGGCGATCGCGGCGGAGGACGGACACGGCGGGTACGCGATCGGCTACCGGTCGTCGCCCCCCCTGGCGCCCGGGGAGGCGCACGACGCCGCCGCGGTCGCCGACGCCTTCGAGGAGGCCCTGGAGGAGAGCCTCCCCCGGGACCGGAAGCGCGGGTGGACGACGGTGGGCCCGCACCGCGACGATCTCGCGGTCGATCGGGGAGGCCGGTCGATCGGCCGGTTCGGCTCCCAGGGGGAGCGGCGAACCGCCGCCATCGCGCTCCGTCTCCTCGAGATCGAGGTCGTGGAGGCGGATACGGGACACCGGCCGATCCTGCTGCTCGACGACGTATTCGCCGAGCTCGACCGCGCCCGGGCGAACCGCCTGCTCGCCCGTCTGGGCGGGGAGCACCAGCGGTTCGTCACGAGCCCCCGGCCGCTCCCGTGGCTCGAGGGCGCGCTGCCGCGCTGGAGCGTGTCCGGAGGGCGGATCGGCGCAGTGACGTGAGCAGGGGAGCGGAGAAGCCCGACCGGATCGATTCGGCGCTCGATGCCGTCCTCGAGAACCTGGGGGTGGCCGACGTGGTGGAGCGCCACGCCGTCTTCGGGGAGTGGGACGATCGCGTCGGAGCCGAGATCGCCCGGGTGGCCCGGCCGCACCGACTCGACGGCGAGACGCTGATCGTCCGGGTGGCGAACAGCGTCTGGCTCAACGAGCTGTCGTTGCGGAGAAACGAGCTCCTCGAGCGGCTCAACGACGGGCGGCGCAGGAGCGAAATCCGACGGCTGATCTTTCGAATCGACCCTCGAACGAAGGGATAGAGCGAAACGATGGCGAAACCGGACACGAGAGCGACCGACCCGGGTCGCAACGCCGAGGCCGCCGCGAACTACCGCGCCGAGAAGATCCAGGTCCTGCAGGGGCTGGAGGCGGTGCGCAAGCGTCCCGGCATGTACATCGGATCGACCGGTCCGCGCGGGTTGCACCACCTCGTCTACGAAGTTGTGGACAACGCCGTCGACGAGGCGATGGCGGATTACTGCGACCGGATCTCGGTCACCATCGAGACCGACAACGTGATCCGGGTGGAGGACAACGGGCGCGGCTTTCCCGTCGACATCCATCCCACCGAGAAGAAGCCCGGGGTCGAGGTCGCGATGACCACGCTCCACGCCGGCGGGAAGTTCGACCACTCCTCCTACAAGGTGTCGGGAGGCCTCCACGGCGTCGGCGTCTCCGTCGTGAACGCGCTCTCCGAGTGGCTCGAGGTGGAGGTGATGCGCGACGGTTCGCGCTACCAGCAGCGCTACGAGCGCGGGGCGAAGGCGACCGAGCTCGAGGAGATCGGCGAGGCCGAGACCTCGGGGACGATCGTCCGATTCCGGCCCGATCCGGAGATCTTCCCCGAGATCGAGTTCCAGTACGACACCCTTTCGACGCGGCTGCGGGAGCTGGCGTTCCTGAACCGCGGGGTGGAGATCGTGATCGAGGATCTCCGGGGCGACAGGGAGAAGCGGGACGTCTTCGAGTACGAGGGCGGCCTGGTGGAGTTCGTCAAGCACCTCAACAGGAGCGACAAGGTGCTCCACAAGAAGCCGGTCTACGTGGAGCGGACGAAGGACGAAGTGGAGGTGCAGTGCGCCATCCAGTACAACGACGGCTACACTCAGCGGCTGTTCACCTTCGTCAACAACATCAACACCCACGAGGGCGGCAGCCATCTCTCCGGCTTCAAGGCGTCGCTCACCCGCACCATCAACGCGTACGCCACCGAGCGCAACCTGTTCAAGAAGGACGACTTCTCCCTCTCCGGCGACGACGTCCGGGAGGGGATGACCGCGGTGCTCTCGGTCAAGGTGATGGAGCCCCAGTTCGAGGGGCAGACGAAGACGAAGCTGGGCAACTCCGAGGTCCGGTGGATCGTGGAGACCGTGATGAACGAGGCGCTGGGCAGCTGGCTGGAGGAGAACCCGGGGCCGGCGAAGCGGATCATCGAGAAGTCGATCCAGGCCGCCCGCGCCCGGGAGGCGGCGCGCAAGGCCCGCGACCTCACGCGCAAGAAATCGGCGCTCGACACCGGGGTCCTGCCCGGAAAGCTCGCCGACTGCTCGATCGATGACCCGATGCTCTCCGAGCTGTTTTTGGTGGAGGGGGACTCCGCCGGAGGGAGTGCCAAGCAGGGGCGCGACCGCAACTACCAGGCGATCCTGCCGCTGCGCGGCAAGATCCTGAACACGATCAAGGCCCGGGTCGACAAGATCCTTTCGAACAAGGAGATCCGGGCGATCATCACCGCCATCGGCACCGGTTTCGGCGAGGACGAGTTCGATCTGGAGATGGCGCGCTACGGCAAGATCATCGTCATGACCGACGCCGACGTCGACGGCTCTCACATCAGGACCCTGCTCCTCACCTTCTTCTTCCAGTGGATGCAGGAGTTGATCGAGGCCGGGCGCATCTACATCGCCCAGCCGCCCCTCTATCGGGTCTGGAGGGGGAGCAAGGAGTTCTACGCCTTCGACGAGGAGGAGCGGAAGGCCGCGATCGAGCGGCTCGGCGACGGGAAGGTCAACGTTCAGCGGTACAAGGGGCTCGGAGAGATGAACCCGGATCAGCTGTGGAAGACCACCATGGACCCGGAGAGCCGGACCATCCTGCAGGTGACGATGGACGACGCGATGCAGGCCCACGAGCTGTTCCAGAAGCTGATGGGCGACGACGTCGAGCCGCGCCGCGAGTTCATCGAGGAGAACGCCAAGTACGTGAAGAACCTGGACGTGTAGGGCGACGTGAAGAGGACGACGATACGGACGGAGGAGACTCGATAGATGGCACTGGAGCAGGGCAGAGAGCGGATCATCCCGCGCTACATCGAGGACGAGATGCGGGAGTCGTTCATCGACTACTCGATGAGCGTGATCGTGTCCCGGGCGCTGCCGGACGTGAGGGACGGCCTCAAGCCCGTCCACCGAAGGATCCTCTACTCCATGAGCGAGGTGGGGCTCGGACCCGGACGGCCGTACAAGAAGAGCGCGACGGTCGTCGGCGACGTCCTCGGCAAGTACCACCCCCACGGCGACGCCGCGGTGTACGACGCGATGGTGCGGATGGTCCAGGCGTTCTCGCTTCGCTACCCCCTCGTCGACGGCCAGGGGAACTTCGGCTCGATCGACGGCGACTCGGCCGCCGCATACCGGTACACCGAGGCGCGGATGGCGCCGATCGCGGCGGAGATGCTGGCCGACATCGAGAAGGAGACGGTCGACTTCGTTCCCAACTTCGACGACCGGCTCGAGGAGCCGAGCGTGCTCCCCGCGCGGCTTCCGAACCTCCTGGTGAACGGCTCCTCCGGCATCGCGGTCGGCATGGCCACGAACATCCCGCCCCACAACCTGGGCGAGGTGGTCGACGGCCTGTGCGCCCTGGTGGACGATCCGGAGATCGACGTCGACGGGCTGATGGAGCACATCCGGGGACCGGACTTCCCCACCGGCGGGTTCATCATGGGCTCGGAGCCGATCCGCGAGGCGTACGAGTCGGGCCGCGGCCGGGTGGTGATGCGGGCGCGGGCGATCACCGAGACGAAGTCGAGCGGCCGCGAGTCGATCGTCATCACCGAGATCCCGTATCAGGTGAACAAGACGAAGGTGATCGAGCAGATCGCCGACCTGGTCCGAAGCAAGAAGATCACCGAGATCTCCGACCTGCGCGACGAGTCCGACCGCGACGGGATGCGGATCGTGGTGGAGCTGAAGCGCGACGCCATCCCCCAGGTGGTCCTCAACCAGCTGTACAGCTCGACCCAGCTCCAATGGACGTTCGGCGTGATCAACCTCGCGCTCGTCGACGGCCAGCCCCGCGAGATGGGGCTCAAGGAGACGCTCCAGCACTTCCTCGATCACCGCCACGACGTGGTGGTCCGGCGCTCCGAGTACGACCTCGAGCAGGCGGAGGAGCGCCTCCACATCGTGGAGGGCCTCCGGATCGCCGTCGACAACATCGACGCGATCATCGCGCTGATCCGCGGGGCCGAGGACACCGACGCGGCCCAGCGCGGGCTGATGGAGGAGTTCGAGCTGAGCGAGCGTCAGGCGCGCGCGATCCTCGACATGCAGCTCCGCAGGCTGACCGGGCTCGAGCGGGAGAAGCTCGAGAGCGAGCACGAGGAGCTGCTCCAGACGATCGCCCGGCTCGAGGAGCTGCTCGGCTCCCGGAGGATGAGGATGGAGGTGGTGAAGGAGGAGCTGAGGGAGATCGCCGAGACGTACGGCGACCCCCGCCGCACCGAGATCATGCCCGGGGAGGCCGATCTCTCGATCGAGGATCTGATCGCCGAGGAGGACATGGTCGTGACGATGAGCCACACCGGCTACGTCAAGCGGATCGCGGCCTCCACCTACCGCCGCCAGCGGCGCGGAGGGCGGGGGATCACCGGGATGGGCACCAAGGAGGACGACTGGATCGAGCGGCTCTACGTGGCCAACACCCACGACTACCTGCTGATCCTCACCGAGCGGGGGCAGTGCCACTGGCTCAAGGTGTACGACATCCCCCAGGGCGGGCGCGCCCATCGCGGCCGCCCCATCGTCAACCTGCTGGAGATGCAGAGCGGCGACTCGATCGCCGACGTGATCCCGGTGCGGGAGTTCGACGACGAGCATTACGTGCTGATGGCGACCGAGGGGGGACAGGTGAAGAAGACGGTCCTCTCGGCCTACGGCAACCCGAGGCGGGGCGGGATCATCGCCATGAGCGTCGACGAGGACGACAAGGTGATCAGCGCCCAGCTCACCGACGGCACCAACGACGTGATGCTCGCCACCCGGAAGGGCCAGGCGATCCGCTTCGAGGAGAGCGAGGTCCGGGACATGGGGCGCGACACCCAGGGCGTGAAGGGGATCACGCTGCAGGGCGAGGACGACGGGGTGCTCGGGATGGTGATCGTCAAGAACGAGGAGAACGCGGTCCTCGCGGTGACGGAGAACGGTTACGGCAAGCGGACCCGGATCCGTGACTACCGGGTCACCCACCGCGGCGGCAAGGGGGTGAAGACCCTCAAGCCCACGAAGAAGACGGGCGACCTGGTGGCGGTGAAGGAGGTCGTGGAGCAGGACGAGCTGATGATCGTGACCACCGGGGGCATCATCATCCGGATGCCGGTCCAGGGGATCCGGATCCAGGGGCGGGCCACCCAGGGGGTGAAGCTGATCAACCTCGAGGAGGGCCACCGGGTGGGCGACGTGGCACGGGTCGTGCGGGAGGACGAGGAGGAAGCCGCTCCGAGCCTCGGGGAAGCCGCGGCGGCAAAGGCGGTCGAAGAGCAGCTCGAGATCGAGGAGGAGGAGGAGGAGTGAGGCCGGAGCGGGCCATCCTGCCCTCGCGGCCCGCCGGAAAGGAACGGATGGAACGGAGCGTCACGGTAGAACCCCCGCCCCGCCGGACCGTCTCCGACGGGAGGATCCTCGTCGTGGACGACGACCCCTCGATCTGCGAGACCCTCACCACCATGCTGCAATTCAAGGGGTTCGAGACCGTCGCGTCCCACGACGGCGCCGACGCGCTCGAGAAGGCGCGTCGCGACCCCCCCGACCTGATCCTGCTCGACGTGATGATGCCCGAGATGGACGGCCTCGAGGTGTGCCGGGAGATCAAGGACGACCCCGGGCTGGCCGACGTCCGGGTCCTCATGCTCACCGCGCGGAGCGGACGCCAGGACGTGGTCCGCGCGCTGGAGGCCGGTGCGAGCGACTACGTCACCAAGCCGTTCTTCATCGACGAGCTGGTGGCCCGTATCCGCACCAACCTCGAGGTGAAGCGGTACCACGACGACCTGGCCGCCATGCTGCGGATCACCCAGGCCGTCTCCTCGTCGCTCGACATCGACAGGGTCCTGTACACCATCGTGTGCGAGCTGGCGGAGGTGGTCCAGTCCGATCGCGCCTCGCTGATCAAGATCGTGGACGAGGACTCGGGATACGTGGTCGCGACCGTCGACGATCCGGATCTGAGAAACCTCCAGATCGATCTCGAGGATTACCCGGAGATCCGGGAGGCGGCCTTCGCGAGGCGGGTCGTGGTGGTCGACGACACCCACACCGATCCGATCACGGTCCCGGTGGCCGACCGCCTTCCGGCCCGCAAGTCGGTGATGATCGTCCCGCTGGAGGTCCAGCACGAGAAGCTCGGCCAGTACGTGCTCCTCTCCTCCCGCGAGGTTCGGCCCTACGGGGACTCGGAGGTGAAGTTCGCCCGGGTGGTCGCGAGCGCCGCCGCCAACGGGCTCGCCAACGCCGCCCTCTACGAGCAGTCCGAGATCGACAACCAGCGCCTCACCAAGCTGGCGAACACCGACGACCTCACCATGCTGTACAACCACCGCTACTTCTATCAGCGGCTGGAGGAGGAGTTCAAGCGGGCCGAGCGGTACGGATCGGACCTCTCGCTGATCCTGCTCGATCTCGACCACTTCAAGCGGGTGAACGACACCTACGGCCACCAGAAGGGGGACGAGGTGCTGCAGGAGCTCGCCACGGTTCTCCACCGGACGATCCGGGAGACCGACCTGCTCGCCCGCTACGGCGGCGAGGAGTTCGCGGTGCTCCTCCCGGAGACGAACCTCTCCGGGGCCTTCCAGCAGGCCGAGCGGCTGCGCCGCCAGGTGAAGGCCCACTACTTCGAGGCGCTGCAGGGCAATCCCCTCACGATCTCCTGCGGCGTCGCCTGCCTTCCCTTCGAGGAGGAGGACTTCGAGATCCCCCGCCATCGACAGGACGCGCTGATCGCCCGGGCCGACCAGGCCCTCTACACCGCGAAGCGGGGTGGCCGCGACCGGAGCGTCACCTCCTCTGACACCGGGCCCGCCGAGGGGTGAGCGAAGCGATGGCGATCGCCGCCGTGGCGGCGGTGGCGGCGAGCTCCGCGGCCGCGCTGGTGTGGCTGGGCCTCGGCTGGCTCGGGGCGTGGCGCCTCAACCGCCTTCCCTCCGCTCCGCGCGGCGCCGAGGAGTTCACCTTCACCCCCTGGGAGCTCGACGCCGAGAGCGAGCCGGTCCGCCTCGAGACCGCCGACGGGGTCGGGCTGGCCGGGTGGTTCCTGCCCCGTCCGGAGAGTCGCCGCGTGGTGATCGCGATGCACGGATACCGCGGGGAGATGAGCCAGGTCCTCGGGATCTCGACCCTGCTGTGGCGATCGGGCTTCAACGTGTTGCTCTTCGACTTCCGGGGCCGCGGTCGGAGCGACCGGGCGCCGATCACGATGGGGATGTGGGAGAGGGAGGACCTGACGGCCGCGCTCGACTGGATCGCCCGGCGGGTGCCCGAACCGTCCATCGGGCTGTTCGGCTTTTCGATGGGGGCGGTGGTGGCCCTTCGGTGCGGGGACGACCCGAGGGTCGATGCCGTCGTCGCCGACAGCGCCTTCGCCAGCCAGCGGGAGGTTCTGGAGCATGTCGCCCGCGCCGACGCCGCCCGGCTGCCGGGCGGCTGGATCCGGGGGAGCTGGTTCCTGCCCGCCGTGGAGTGGTGGCACCGCCGGCGGGGCAAGCCCCCGTTCGACGCGGTGGCCCCGATCGAGGCCCTCGACGGCCTCGCGGGCACCCCGCTCCTGTTCGTCCACGGAGAGCGCGACCGCACGGTCCCGGTGGAGCAGGCCCGTCGCATGGTGGAGGCCGCTCCCGAGCCGAAGGAGGCGTGGTTCGTCCCCGACGCCCTCCATTGCGGTGCGTACTTCGTCGACCGACGGGCGTACGTCGAGCGGATCGCGGGGTTTCTGGACCGCTCCCTCGCCGAGGGAGGGCCCCGGGGGCCGGCCGGCGGGCAGCGGCGGATGGCCGGCGAGCCCGGGAGGACCCAGGCGGGAGGGGGGGCGTGACCCGGTGGACGGTGCGCCTGTTCGGCCCGGCCCGGGAGGCGATCGGGACGGACCGAACGGAGGTGGACGTGGGCGAGCCCGCGACGGCCGCCGCCGTGGTGGAGGCGGTGGCCGCCCGCCACCCCGAGATCGCGGATCTGCTGCCCCGCAGCCGGGTGGCGGTGGAGCGGGAGTACGTCGATCCCGAGGCCCGCCTCCGGCCCGGCGACGAGATCGCGATCCTCCCGCCGGTGGGGGGCGGCTGAGGGCTGGCGCTCTCGGGCTGGCAGCGCCGGGGCCCGAGTGCTGACCGTGGATTTCCGAGGAATCGTGCGCACCTGGTACCAGATATCCGAGACTCCCCTTTCGATGGAGCGGGCCGTCGCCGCGGTCTCCGACCCCGCCGCGGGCGCCATCGCCACGTTCGCCGGCACGACCCGTAACTCCTTTCAAGGCAAGGAGGTCCGCTATCTCGAGTACGAAGCGTACGGGGCGATGGCGGAACGTACGCTCGAGGAGATCGGTACGAAGATTGCAGACAAGTGGCCCCCGGTCACCGGGGTCGCGATCGCCCACCGCGTCGGCCGCGTGGAGGTCGGCGAGACGAGCGTGATCGTCGCGGTCTCGGCCCCGCACCGGAAGGAGGCGCTGGCCGCCTGCTCGTGGGGAATCGACCGGCTGAAGGCGGTCCTGCCCGTCTGGAAGAAGGAGGTCTTCTCCGACGGGGAGGTGTGGCGCGAGAACGAACCGGGAGGTGAGCCGCCCTGATCGCCGCGAACTGCCGCGCTCGGATCCGATCGGAGGACCTCGAGTTCCTCGTCGACGTCCTCGCCGGCGGCGAGCGCGACCGGGCGCCGCTCCAGGAGCTCGCCTCCGACCCCGCCGCGCTCGACCGCCTCCTCGACTCCCCCGAGCTGTTCGCCCGGCTGCTCGAGGCCCCCCGCCTGCTGCGGGTCTCTCCCTGGTTCTTCTACTACGTGGTCGTGCGCCGCGCCTTCCTCGACCACGGGATCGACGACCTCGAGGTGGCCGACTACGTGGGGGCGCTGCTCTCCTTCCACCTCCAGCGGCGGGGGTCGGCGCCCCGGCGGGGGGGCGGCCGCTACCTCGTCGACCTGGTGCTGGCGATGGCCGAGGCCCGCACCCGCGAGGACGCCTTCCGCCTCCAGACGGAGGTGGGCGACCTGGCGCTCTACCTCGCAGGGCTCTTCCCCGACTGGATCCACCACCGCCACACCTACGGCCGCCGTCCGGTGGACCTCGGCTACTACGAGGCGATGGGGAGCCGCTACTACGCGGCCGCCGCGAGCAACACCCTGGCCGAGCGGCACGACCTGGGCGGCGTGCTGGGAACGATGGCGGACCGGTTCGGCGAGCTCCGCCAGGCGCTGAACGACCTCGTGGACGACCACCTCCACCTGTCGCCCCGTCCCGCGCCGGTCGACGCCCTGTGCCGCCAGGCCCTCTACCGGATCCGGAACTGAGCGGGGCCCCGGTGGCGCTCCTCGCCGAGCTGCAGCGGGTCTTCGAGAACACCTACGGCCGCGAGGCCGGGGTCGACCTCGAGGCGTGCGTGGTGGGCCCGCGGCGGTGCGCCGAGCTGGTGGAGGCGAGCGGGGAGCACGAGGGGGAGCTGTCCGACTGGGCGCGCTTCTTCTACTACGTCGACGGTGCCGACCTGCGGCTCGCGCTGTTCTACGCCGAGGAGATGATCGAGGTTCTCGAGGAGAACGACCCCCGACGGGGGCTCGGCGAGGCGAACGTGGTGCCGTTCCTCGTCTTCGCGGAGGAGGCGAGCCACGCCCTCCACACCACCTTCGCCTTCGACGAGGCGGGCGCGGAGCGGGTGCGCTCCCCCGAGTTCCTCGGGGAGCTGGAGCTGCTGGCGCGGATCGACGCCTACCTGCTGCTTCGCCACTTCGTCCACGTCCTGGGGGGCGGGATCACCGAGCGCGACCGGGCGTGGGTGCGCCACCAGGCGATCGAGCGGTGGGACGTGCCCTACGACGATCCCCGGCTCGCGCGCCGCTATCGCGGGGCGGCCCGCCGGGCGGCGGAGTTCGTCGGGCGGCTGGAGGGGCTGGAGCCCGCCGAGTCGGTGGCCGCGCTGCGCCGCTTCCGGGCGCTTCCGCCGGAGCAGAAGCTCCGCTTCTGCCGAGAAACGCCGTTTCTCTCGAGAGGCTCGCGCCGGTGACCCGCTAGCGGATCGGCGCGAACTCCGGCAGCGGGACCTCCTCGAAGTTCTCGAACCTGGGGACCCCGAGCCCCGCTGCGGGCTCCACGCCCATCCCGGGCAGCGGGTTGCCCGGCAACGCGGCCACGTCGACCGTCGGGATCGAGGAGCCGAAGGCGGCGTTGATCGTGGCGATCAGCCGGTTCGCGACGACCCCGTACCCCTTGCAGGTGGGATGGACCCCGTCCAGGCTGAACGCCTGGCCGACGATGAAGTCGTCGGTCAACAGCTGTCCGCCCGCCTGGATCCCGTCGGTCGCGAGTTCCTCCAGCAGCGCGTTGACGTCCACCAGCGGCAGATCGTGCTGCGCCGCCATGCCGGCGATCACCTGGTTGTAGCCGGCGACCGCCTGACCGGCCACCTGCTGCTCGGCCACGTTCAGCACCACCGCGTCGGGGAGCGGCTGGCCGGTTCCGCCGAGCGCGGCCGGGATTCCCACGCCCTGCGCCAGGGCTGCGGCCGCGTTGAGGGTCACGAGGTCGTCGCCCGCGAGGGGCCCTTCGGGGCCGATCAGCGGGATCGGCCGGCCGTCCGGGCCGAGCACCGGCTGGCCGGTCTGCGGGTTCACCACGAACGGGGGGATCGTGGTGAGGAACGGGATCGAGGTGACGTCCGGGATGTTGAACAGCACGACCTGGCCGGTGATCCCGACGAGCTGGTTCACCAGCGCCTGGTAGACGGCGCCGAAGGCGGTGACGGGGATCGGGAGTCCGGCGGCCGTCCCCCCGCTCGCGGCGAACCCGAGCACGTCGTTGTTCCCGAGCCAGACGGTCACGAAGCTCGCCTCGAGGGCGGCGGTCTGCTCGAGCCAGGTGCCCTGTTCCCGGAGGACCAGATCGAAGAAGGGGTTGCCACCCAGCGAGGTCTCCGCGCTCTCGGCGGTGAGCGCCTCGAAGCCCAGCGCGCCGGGTACTCCGAGGTTGTCGTAGGGTCGGGGCAGCTGGAGGTTGGTCGGTGCGCCGGCGGCCTGCGTCCGCTGGATCACCAGCGGCTGGAGGCTCACCAGCTCGAGCTTGCCCCGACCGGGCGTGGACGAGATGCCGGGGTCGGAGACGAGCGGCTGCTCGAAGTCACCGATCCCCACCTGGCCGGCGAGCAGCCGCGGAACCGAGCACTCCTGCCCTCCCACGAAGAGCGCCGCATCGGTGAAACCGGCGGTGAGGCTGTTGCCGATCGCCACGTAGGAGGTGAAGTCCGCGCTCCCGACGATCAGCCGGTCGGGCCCGACCGGGCCGTCGCCGTCCCCGTCGAGACACCCGAGCGCTACGAGGGCGACGACCAGAGCGGGCAGAAGGCGAAGCGAGCGGGCGAGCGAGCGCGGGAGCATGCGACCTCCCAGTGAGAGACGAAGACGGCGGCCGGCGAACCTCGACCCCGTGAAGATGGTTCGGAGGTCAGCCTCCCTGCAAGATCGGCACTCCACGGGATGAGGCCGCCGCAGGCGACTCCCGCCGCAGCGGCGAGCCGGTTTCAGCGATGCGACTCCACCGGCAGCCCGGCCTCCTCCCAGGCATCCAGTCCGCCCTCCAGAATCCGGACCCGCGGAAATCCGTAGAAGGCGAGCAGCCGGGCGCCGGCCATCGCGTCGCGAGGATCGTCGTCGTACACCAGAACGGTCTGATCCGTGCGGACGTGGAGATCGCCGATGTTCTCCTCGAGCAGCTCCAGGGGTATCAGCCCCGACTCCGGCACGTGCCCCGACGCCCACGCCCGGGAATCTCGCAGATCGATCACGTACCACTTCGGTTGCGCCGACCGCATTCGCTCGTGAGCGACTTTCGGCTTCAGCGACCGGATCACGCCGGGCTCGTCGGGATCGCCCTTGCCCGCCTCCGCGTGCACCTCTCTCACCAGCCGGCGCCGATTGATGATCAGCTGGACGCTGTCGCCCAGAGAATCGACGACGTACCGCGTATCGGCGACGGCGGCGGTGTCCGCGATTCCGGCCTCGCCGTTCGCGGCTTCCTCCGGCCTCTCCGCCCCTCCGCAACCGAGGGCCAGGAGGCAGGCCAGGGTGAGGACGCGCATCGCGCGCTCTCGCCTCCTTCGGGGGTCGTCTTTCATCGTCTCCTCCAACGTCCGCTGGTTCCTCCGGATTTGGATTCCAGAAAGATCGCTTCGATCTCCATCCCGCGGTCGATCGACTTGGCCATGTCGTAGAGCGCGAGGAGCGCTCCGGTCACTGCGGCGAGCGCCTCCATCTCCGCTCCCGTGCGAGCCGTCACGACGACCTCGGACTCCACCCTCACCCCGGGGAGATCGGGATCGGGGGAGAGCTCGACCCGAACGTGGTCGAGCGGCAGGGGATGGCAGAGGGGAAGCAGATCGGAGGTGCGCTTGGCCGCCTGGATCCCGGCCAGACGAGCCACCGAGAGAGCGTCGCCCTTCGGCAGCTCGCCCGCGAGGATCGCGTCGAGGGCGTCGGGACCGATCCGGATCCGCCCGCTGGCGCGGGCGACCCGCCGGGTGACGGGCTTCTCGCTGACGTCCACCATCCGGGCCCGGCCGTCGGGGTCGAGATGGGAGGAGGCGGGCTCGGGACCGCTCCCGCTCATCCGGCCTCCCCCCCGGGCGCGTCCCCGCGGGACGCCGGGTGGAGCCCCGCCGCGCTCCGCCACGCCCCGAGGTCCCGGTACTTCTCGCGCCGGAGCCGGATCCGCTCCTCCGCCCCGACGTCGGCCACCTCGCCGAGGTGGCGCCGGAGCGTCTCCTCGATCGCGCGGGTGGTGGCGGGAACGTCGTTGTGCGCGCCCCCCATCGGCTCGGGCACGATCTCGTCGACGACGCCGAGGCCGTACAGGTCGTCGGCGGTGATCTTCATGGCCCGGGCGGCGAGGTCCCGCTTCTCGCCGTCCTTCCACAGGATGGCGGCGCACCCCTCGGGGCTGATGACGGAGTAGTAGGCGTTCTCCAGGATGAGGATCCTGTCGGTGACCCCCACCCCGAGCGCGCCGCCGGACGCCCCCTCCCCGGTCACGATCGAGATGGTGGGCACCCGCAGGCGCGCCATCTCGCGGAGGTTGCGGGCGATCGCCTCCGCCTGGCCCCGCTCCTCGGCCCCGATCCCGGGGTAGGCGCCCGGGGTGTCGATCAGGACCACGACCGGATGGCCGAACTTCTCGGCCAGCCTCATGAGCCGGAGCGCCTTCCGGTACCCCTCGGGGTGGGGCATGCCGAAGTTGCGGTGGAGGTTCTCGTTGGTGTCGCGCCCCTTCTGCTGGCCGATCACCAGGACCGGCCGCCCGTCGAACCGGGCGAGCCCTCCCACCATCGCCTTGTCGTCGGCGAAGGCCCGGTCACCGTGGAGCTCGAGCCAGCCGGTGAAGATCCGGGAGACGAAGTCGAGCGGAAACGGCCGCCGCGGGTGGCGGGCGAGCTGGACCCGCTGGATCGGGGTGAGGTGGGAGAAGATGTCCTCCTTGAGCCGGGCCAGCTTCGCCTGCAGGGTGGAGAGCTCGGCGGAGACGTCGATCCCGCGCTCCTCGGCGAGGGTCTCCATCTCCGCGATCTTCTCCTCGAGCTCCACGATCGGACGCTCGAAGTCGAGGTAGACGGCGCTCACCGGCCCCGCCTTCCCCGTCCGTTGCCCGAGCTCCCGTTCGCGTCGCTCCGCTCGCCGGACCCGCGACGGCGGCCCGCGGCCCCGAGCCGCACGTTCTCGCTCCCGAGCAGGGCCGACAGCGGCTCGAGCAGCCGGGTGCTCAGCGCCACCCGCAGGGTCCGCGGGGCGAGCACCGCCTGGCAGTCGCCGGTGTCCACGAGCAGCCGGACCGGGATCGAGCCGCTGTGGCGGGCCAGCAGCGAGCGCACCTCGACGAGGGTGTCGGGATCGCACTTCTCCCGGGGCACCTTCACCTCGAGCCGGCCCCCGGTGGTGGAGCCCGCCTCGCCGAGGGGCACGATCGTCTCGGCGATCACCTTGCCGGCCTCCTCGTCTCGGCGGTCGAGCCGGCCGGTGACGAGGATCGGGGTGTCGCTGTGGATCAGGGCCCGGGCGGTCTCGTAGACGGAGCTGAAGGCGATCACCTCGATCGTTCCGCCGTAGTCCTCGAGCGTGAAGAACGCCATCTCGTCGCCCCGCTTGTCCCGCATCCCGCGCACCCCGGTCACGACCCCGCCCAACGCCACGTCCCGGTTCGCCGGGACGTCGGCCAGGCCCGCGGTGGTGTGGCGGGCGAACGCCTCGAGCTGGGCGCGCACCTTGTCGAGCGGGTGGCCCGAGATGTAGAAGCCGAGCACCTCCTTCTCCATCCGCAGCCGGTCGCCGTCCTTCCACTCCTCCACCTCGGGAAGCGGCGGCAGGTTCTCGCTGGTGTTCTCGGGGTCCCCGGCGAAGATCGTGAACTGCCCCCGCTCCCGTTCGTCCGCCTTCCGCTGCCCGTAGGAGATCGCCAGGTCGAGCGCCGCCACCTGCCGGGCGCGATGCCCCTCGAGCGAGTCGCACGCCCCGGCCATGACGAGGCTCTCGAGCACCCGCTTGTTCGCCTGCCGCAGGTCGATCCGCTCGGTGAGCTCGAACAGGTTGTCGAAGCGCCCGTGCGCCTCCCGGGCGGCGAGGATCGACTCGATCGCGCCCTTGCCCACGTTCTTGATCGCTCCCAGGCCGAAGCGGATCCCGCGATCCACCACCGTGAACGCGTAGCCGGACTCGTTCACGTCCGGGGAGAGGATCTCGATCTCCATCTCCCGGCACGCCTCGATGTAGCGCACGACCTTGTCGGTGTTGCCGATCTCGCTGGTGAGCAGGGCCGCCATGAACTCGCGCGGATGGTGCGCCTTGAGCCAGGCGGTCCGGTAGGAGAGCAGCGCGTAGGCGGCCGAGTGGCTCTTGTTGAAGCCGTAGCGACCGAAGGTGGCGATGTCGTGGGCGAGCCGCTCGACCACGTCCTCCCGATAGCCGCGCTCGCGCGCGCCGGAGCGGAAGCGGTCGAGCTGCTCGTCCACCAGCGCCTGGATCTTCTTCCCCATCGCCTTCCGGAGCACGTCCGCCTCGCCCAGCGAGAAGCCGGCGATCCGGTTGGCGATCCGCATCACCTGCTCCTGGTAGGTGATCACGCCGTAGGTGTCGGCGAGCAGGTCCTCGAGGTCGGGGTGGTAGGCGTCGACCGGCTCCTCGCCCTTCTTGCGCCGGATGTAGCGGTCGGTCATCCCGGTGTCGAGCGGGCCGGGGCGGATGAGCGCGTTGACCGCGATCAGGTCCTCGAAGCGGTCCGGGCGCATGCGGGCGCAGATGTCCGTGGCGAGCGAGGACTCGAACTGGAACACTCCGGCGGTGCGCCCCTCGGCGAGCAGCCGGTAGGCGGCCGGATCGTCGAGCGGGATCTCCTCGGCGTCGATCGCCTGCCCAGTGCGCGCCTCGACCATCCGGACGGTGTCGTCGATCACGGTGAGGGTCTTCAGGCCGAGGAAGTCGATCTTCAGCAGGCCCACCTTCTCCACGGCGTTCATGTCCCACTGGGTGGTGAGCTCGCCCTTCTCCGAGCGGTAGAGCGGCACGTAGTCCACCAGCTCGCCCGGCGCGATCACCACGCCCGCGGCGTGGACGGAGGCGTGGCGGGCGAGGCCCTGGAGGACCTTGGCGTCATCGAGCAGGCGGCGGATCCGGTCGTTCGATCGGTACGCCTCCTCGATCTCGGGGACCTGCTCGATCGCTTCCTCGATCCGGACCGGCTGGGGCGAGCCCGGCGCGTTGGGGATCAGCTTGGCGAGACGGTCGGCCTCGGAGAGGGGGAGCTGGAGGACCCGGCCCACGTCGCGCACCACCGCCTTCGACTTCATCGTCCCGAAGGTGATGATCTGGGCGACGGACTCCTCGCCGTACTTCTCCTTCACGTACTCGATGATCTCCCCGCGGCGGTCGTCGCGGAAGTCGATGTCGATGTCGGGCATCGAGATCCGCTCCGGGTTCAGGAACCGCTCGAAGAGCAGCCCGTACTGCAGCGGATCGAGGTCGGTGATGCCGAGGCAGTAGGCGACCAGGCTGCCGGCGGCGGAGCCGCGGCCGGGGCCCACGGCGATCCCCTTTTCGCGGGCGTGGGCGATGAAGTCGGCGACGATCAGGAAGTATCCGGCGTATCCGGTCTTCACGATCACGTCGAGCTCGTACTCGAACCGCTCGCGCACCTTCCCGTCCACCTCGTCGTACCGCTCCGCGAGCCCCGCGCGGGCCCGCTCCTCGAGCAGCTCCTCGAGCGAGTCGTGGCGCTCGGGCAGGGGGAAGTCGGGCAGGTGGTGGGTGCCGAAGTCGAGCTCGACCCCGCACCGCTCGGCGATCCAGCCGGTGTTCGCCAGCGCCTCCTCCTGCCCGGGGAAGGCCTCGGCCATCTCGTCGGGGCTCTTGATGTAGAACTCGTCGGAGTAGAAGCGCATCCGGTCCTCCTGGTCGACGAGCTTGCCGGTCTGGATGCACAGCAGCACGTCGTGGGGGGAGGCGTCGGAGCGGCGCTCGTAGTGGACGTCGTTCGTCGCCACCAGCGGCAGCCCCAGCTCGTCGGCGAGGTCCACCACGCCCCGGTTCACCGCCCGTTGCGCGGGGATCCCGTGGTCCTGCAGCTCCAGGAAGAAGCGGTCGTCGCCGAAGGTCGTCGCCATCCGCTCGGCGCATTCCTTCGCCTTGGCGTAGTTCTCCTGGTCGAGGAAGGTGGCGACCTCCCCCTTCAGGCAGGCCGAGAGGCACACCAGGCCCTCGGCGTGCTCGGCGAGGACGGCGTGGTCGATGCGGGGCTTGTAGTAGAAGCCTTCGAGGTAGCCGATCGAGCTGAGCTTCATGAGATTCTTCCACCCGGTCCGGTTCTCGGCGAGCAGGACGAGGTGGAAGGAGCCGCCTCCGCGTCCGCCCCGCTCGCGCCGGTCGCCGGGAGCCAGATACGCCTCCATTCCCAGGATCGGCTTCACCCCCGCCTCCTTCGCGGTGCGGTAGAAGTCGATCGCCCCGAAGAGGTTGCCGTGGTCGGTCAGGGCCACCGCTCCCATCCCCATCTCGTCGACGGCGGCGACCATCCGGTCGAAGCGATTGGCCCCGTCGAGCAGCGAGTACTCGGAGTGGGCGTGGAGGTGCACGAAGCTCATCGCTCTCCGTTCCCCGCTGCGGCGCAGTGGAAGGTGTGGAAGATCCGCTCCAGCTGGATGACGTAGGGGTACTTGTCGCGGTCGGGCGCGAACAGGTCCCCGTCGAGCAGTACCAGCCGGTCGCCGCACCCCACCCCGTAGGCGAGGAAGACGCCGGCGCTCGTCCCGTCGACCTCGCGCCACACGCCCTGGACCCGGACCGCCGGTCGGCCGTCGAGCGTGGTCCGGCGGACCCGGGGCGAGCCGTCGGGCCGGGCGGTGTCCGCCGGGGTGGTGGCCTCGGCCGTGTCCGGCGGGCTCCCGCCCCCCTCCTCCGCGCCGGCGATTCGCTGGTCGGGGAACGCGACCTCCGCGAGCGCGCGACGCAGGGCGAGGACGGTGTCGGGCGTGATCCCGGCGGGCCGCGGCGACCACGACACGCTCACCACCCGGCGGGGATCCCGGTTGAAGAAGACCCGCGCGCTCTCGGGGGCCGAGCCTGGCGCCTCCTCGTACACCCGCGGCAGCACGATCCCGAAGCCGAGGGTGTCGACCATCGCCCGGTACAGGGCCGAATCCCTCCCGCTGGCCCACATCCGGTCCACCTGCCACGCGACGAACCGCTCGTGGATCACCCGGTAGAGGGAGTCCCCCTTCGCCCGCGCCAGCTCGACGGTCGACGCCGGCTCCCCGGCGGCGAGCACCCAGATCGTCTGGTCGCGGGCCCACGCGTCGTGGACCTCCTCGACCACGGGCCCCCGCCCGGGCGGATCCACGAGATCGTTCACCAGCGACCCCTCCCCGTAGGGCTCCACCACGATCAGCCGGCGCCACTTCTCGAAGTCCCCGATCTCCGTGGGGGTGGTGACGGTCAGCTCGAAGATCTTCTCGGCCCGGGTCGTCCGCGCCTCCCGCTCCAGCGAGGCTCTCAGGATCGGCTCCACGGTGTCCCGGATCGCCGGGTCCACGACGGCGATGATCGCGTTCGGCGAGCCGTAGGAGGGACCCTTGCCGCAGGCGACCGAGGCGGTCAGGGTCGCGAGCGTCGCGACGTGCCAGAGGCGATGGAGCGTCATGGAGTCGCTTCGGAGAGAGGTTGCGGGATTCGAGCGCGTCGAATCCGCAAGGTAACGTCTCGACCCGATCACGAGAAGGGGCCCCCCGTCGCGGCGGGCCAGCCGGTCTGCCGCAGCCCCTCGTACAGGACGATCCCGGTCGCGATCGCGAGGTTGATCGAGCGCGCCCGCGATCGCATCGGGATCGTCACGCATCTCTCCTCGCCTTCGATCAGCTCGGGGGGGAGGCCCTCGGTCTCGGTCCCGAAGAAGATCCAGTCCCCCCGGCGGTAGGAGACGTCCGCGTACGGCCGCCCCCGCGCCACCGCGGCGTACCAGCTTCGCTCCACCGGGGGGTCGGCCTCGTGGAGGAAGTGGGAAAGATCGTCGTAGCGCCTCCAGGAGAGGTGGGGCCAGTAGTCGAGCCCGGCTCGTCGCCGCCGGGAGTCGCCGATGTCGAAGCCGAGCGGGCCCACGAGATGGAGCCGGGCCCCGGCGGCGACGCACAGCCGACCGATGGTTCCCGTGTTCTGGGGGATCAGGGGCTCGACCAGGACGACGTGGAAGGTCGGTTCGTCGGTCGGCGCCATCGAGCCGAATGTAGCCGATCGCCCGACGCTTGACTTTCCCCTGCGGGGATCGTTACTGAAAGGGCGAGCGTTCGAGGATTCTTTCGAGGAGGACACGGGCATGAGACGATCGATCCGATGGACGGCCGCGGTGGGGGCGGTCGGGGTGGCCGCCGCCGCGTTCGCGGCCCCGCTCGCGGACCGGTTGACTCCCCGCGGCGAGGTGGGGAGCGATACCCCGCTGCGCGTGGTGGTCGATCGTGCCGAGCTGAAGTGGAGCTCCACCGGGCGGCTCCTCGGCTGGCTCGACTCCGGTGCCCGGATCGAGGCGATCGGCGGGGACGAAGGGTGGACCCGCGCCCGCGTTCGCGGATGGATGGAGGAGGGGGCGCTGCGGCCCGCCGGGGACGGGCTCGCGGTGCGGCCCGAGGACGCGAGCCTCCACGAGAGGCCCCGGGGCCCGCGGATGGGCGGGTTGCGCCGCGGGGTGGAGGTGGATCGAATCGGCGGCGACGCCGGATGGATCGAGATCGAGATGATCGGCTGGCTCGCCGACTCCACCCTGGCCGAGGTCCCGCCGGCTGCGGCGAAGGAGTCCGAGGCGGGGAAGGAGACCGGGCCCGAGGACGGGGCGGACGCCTCCCCCCTCTCGGTGCCCAAAACGGTCGGACGGCTGGCGGACCGGGTCCCGTTGCGCGGAGTGCCCGAAGGGCCGGTCATCGCCAACCTGCCCGCGGGCCTGGTGGTCCGCTCCGGCGAGCGGCGGGCCGGGTACACCCGGGTGGTCGTGGAGGGATGGGTTCCCTCGGGCTCGGTTCTCGCCGGGACCGAGGAGGATCTCGCCCCCGACGTCGTGGCCGCCGCCGAGCCGGGAGCCTTCGTCGGCAACGACGTCTCGTGGACCCTCGAGCACGTGGCGCTGCAGCGGGCCGACGAGTGGCGGCGGGACTTTCGCGCCGGGGAGACGTACGACCTGGCGCGGGTGCCGGGAGGGGACGGCCTGTACGTCTATCTGGCGGTTCCGGAGCGGCTTCGAGAGGAATTCGAGCGCCTCCAGCCGTTCGAGCGGATCCGGATCGAGGGACGGGTGCGGACCGGAAGGAGCGAGCTCACGGGCAACCCGATCGTGGACGTGACCCGGATCGAGCCTTCCTAGCGGCGCCAGGCGGTGCCGATCGCGGTGTTCGCTCTCTTCAACGGCTCGGCGGATCCCGGTGGAGTCTTGTCGCCGTCCCACTGCTGGACGGTGACCGCCGCCTCCTCTCCCGGCTTTTCGTAGATCACCGTATCCTTCGCTTTCCGTTTCGTCCATCCGGGAAGCAGGCTGTCGTAGAAGGTGATCACCCGACGCACGCTGTCGGGCGTGAACGCCTCGAGAGAACGGTACTCCGAGGTGTCGCGAGGGGCGCGGGTCCACACCACGGCGTCCGGGTACGGGGGGATCCCACCGGCTTGCTCCGCGGGGGGCATCGGCCCGCCGTTGGCGATTCCTCCACCTCCGTACACGGCGCCTGCGGTGTCGATCCGGGCTCTCGCCTCGTCGACTTTCGCGGTGTCGGCGGAAACGTCCCGGGGGCTCTCGCCCGGATCGAGCTCTTGCTCGCCGCTACAGAAGGCGAGCCACGGGACCGTGCAGGCGACGACCAGGAGACGCAGTGGAATCGCCCGGATTCTCAAAAACGCTCCACGGTGAAGGACACCCACTTGTCGACGGTCCGGTCTTTCAGCGACACGAACCGGCCGTCCGCCATCCGGATCTCCCACCGCTTCAGCTCCCCGAGCTGGGGATGCCAGCTGTAGAAGCTGATCAGGTACTGCTCCGGAGATCGGGACTGCACCCGGGGAGGCGTCACGAGGCTCTCGACCCGCTCCGGGATCTTGCCGTAGAGCAGCGCGTTGCCTCCATTCGCGTCGAACCGCCGCAGGCCCTGCGGAATGTCGTCGGTGGACCGGAGGACCCGGACCCGGTTCAACTCGGCGAAGGTGGTCGAGTCGACCCCGCCGGGCCGATACCGGTAGTCGAAGTTGTAGAACACCTCGACCGTGAAACGGGCCAGGGCCAGGGCCTCCTCGGCCGACGAGGCGGCCGCCCGATGGCGGTCCAGAAGGGCGTTCGTGGCTTCGACGTACGCGTTCGACATCCTGTGGTGGAAGGCCTCGGGATCGACCCGGTTCACCAGCGGCCAGGGGCTCGTCCCCTCGCCCACCACGAACAGCGCCTCGTACAGCTTCCCGTCCGTGGTCACGCCGTAGAGGGCGACGTCCTCGAGGGCGGGGTGCTCGATTCTGCCCAGGATCTCGATGTTGCTGTAGAAGGACTCCGGATCGGGATCGGGCAGGGCGATGCGCCCTTCCTCGGCGGGGGTGTTTCGGAGGAACTCGCGCACGAGACGCTCGTATTCGGGCCACCACAGCGTGAAGGCGGCGCGACGGACCTCCTCCCCCTCGGCGCTCGAAGGAGCGGCGATGTCCTGGCCGTGGAGCGTCGCCGGCGCCAGGCTGGTCACGGCGAGGGCCGTCAGCGAGAGCGTGATCCACCTGTCCGTCATGAGATCTTTCAAGCTAAGCCCGTCGATCACGGTGAGGCAACCGGCGCCGGAGTCGCGTTGCGCGTCGCGACGGGGGGACTTCATCTTCCGGCCGATGGGGTCGACCCCCGACGAGCCGCGCCCGTGGTGGACGGTCCGCTTCGGTGCCGTCCTGCGGGGGCTGGTCCTGGGGGCGGCGCTGCTGGGTCTCGCCATCGTCCTGTGGCCGGGCGTGGAGCGCGCCGTTCGCACGGTCCGGCTGCACGGCGAGGACCCCCCGGCCCGTCTCCTCGTGCCGGTGGAGGGGGTGGAGCGGGGGGAACTGCGCGACACCTGGGGAGACCCGCGCGGCGGCGGAACCCGGCGCCACCGGGGGGTCGATATCTTCGCCTCCCGCCGGACCCCGGTGGTCTCCACGACCGACGGCATCGTGGTCCGCCGCGGGGAGAACCCGCTGGGCGGACGCACGGTCACGATCCTCGGTCCGGGCGGACGACGTCACTACTACGCCCACCTGCAGCAGTACGGCGGACACTCCGAGGGCGACTGGGTCGAGGCCGGAGAGATGATCGGCTTCGTGGGGACCTCCGGGAACGCCCCGGCCGACGCCCCCCACCTCCATTACGCCATCTTCGCCTCCGGCGAGGCGATCGATCCGTATCCCCGGCTCGCCGGCCCGGAGCCTGCCGCCCCCCGCTGATGTCCACCTCCGGACGCGTTAGCTTGCGGAAGATCTCCGCTCCACCCGGAAGGAGGAGGTTCGCCGTGTCCCGCTACGCCGCCCTCGTCGCCCTCGCGCTCGCGTCCGCGGCGTGCGCCACGGGCTCGGGCGACCGCTCCGCACCCGCCCCCGAGGATCGCCCCGACCTGCTCCTGTACGTCGGCCTCGAGTCCGAGGACGCCGTGGCGGTGGTGGACCCGGGAGCCGGCGAGCTCCTCCGCAAGATCCCCGTCGGCCTCTCGGCGGAGGAGATGGAGGGGGTCCACGCCCTGGTGGTCTCCCCCGACGGGGAGCACTACTACGTGGCTCTGGCCCACGGCTGGCCCCACGGATCGGTCTGGAAGATGGCCACGGCGAAGGACTCCCTCGCCGGCCGCACCGGGGTGGGCCTGTTTCCCGCCACCATGGCGATCACCCCGGACGGAACGTGGCTCTTCGTCGCCAACTACAACCTCCACGGCGACCCCCGCACCGACACGGTCAGCGCGATCCACACCCCCACGATGACCGAGGTGGAGCGGATCCCCGTCTGCACCAAGCCCCACGGCATGGCCGCCTCCAGCGACGGCCGGTGGGTGTACGCTTCCTGCACACGGGACGACGGGATCCGGAAGATCGCGGTGTCGTCCCTCTCGGTCGTCGACTCCATGAGCGCGCGGACCGCGGAGGATCGGGCCGCGGGGAGGGTGTGCTACGCGGCGGGACTGGCCCTCTCGGCCGACGACTCCGAGCTGTACGTCGCGTGCCACAGGAGCGACGAGGTGCGGGTGGTGCCGACCGCGCGATTCGGCACGATCGCCGCGACGATCCCGACCGGCAAGGGCCCCTACCTCCTCCGGACGGGGCCGGAGGGGAGGGTGTGGGTCCCGAACCGGAACGGCAGCTCCTACACGGTGATCGATCCCCGCTCCCGCGACGCGATCGCGACCTGGCCGTCCAGCGCCTCCCACCCCCACACCTTCGCGTTCGGTCCGGACGGCACGGCGTATCTCTCGATGGAGAGTCGAGCGGTGGTCCCCGGCGCGGTGGACGTGATCGACCCGGTCACCCTCGAGACGGTCCGCTCGATCGAGGTGGGGCTCCAGGCGACCGGGATCGGCACCGTCACCGTGCCGTCCGACCGCTCCGAATAGTCTTCTCGCACAGGCGGAACTTTTGTCCGACTCGCGGGGCTACAAAGCGTGGAACGGCTCCGCGCAAGAACCGTCTATCGGGAGGTACACCATGGGCTCGATCACGAGATATTCGTTCGCGCCGCTGCTCGCCGCCGCCCTCGGGCTGGCGGCCTGCCAGGGGGGCGAGGACACCGCCGAGGAGGCTCCGCCGATCGTCGTCGAGGAGAGCGGCCCGATCGCGCTCGGCGAGAGCGACTCGGTTCCCTTCGAGGAGGAGGTCGACGTCGTCGAGGAGGAGCCGCGGGTCGTGACCCGAACCGTGGTGGTCCGCGAACGTCCGCCCGAGCGTCGGGAGAGGACCGGGGAGCCAGAGGCCCGCGAGGAGCCCGAGGACGTCACCCCGCTGCGGCCCTCCGCCATTCCGGCCGGCACCTCCGTCCCGGTGGAGATCCTCGCGCAGATCGACTCCGAGAACCACGAGGTGGGCGACGCGTGGACCGGGCGGGTGACCCGCGACGTCACCGTGAACGGCCACGTCGTGATCCCCGCCGGCGCGGCCGTCTCGGGCGTGGTGACGGCGATCGACGAGGGTGACGAGAGCGACGGTCGGGGCGCGATCACGCTGGAGGCGCGCTCCATCGAGACCGTCGCGGGCACCCGGCCGATCGCCACCGCGGCGGCCTCGGCGGGCAGCTCCTACCGGGACCGCGACTTCCCGGCCAAGGAGACCGCCATCGGGGCCGGCGCCGGCGCCGCGATCGGCGCGATCGTCGGGGGCAAGAAGGGCGCCGCCATCGGCGCGGCCGCCGGCGGAGCCGGCGGGGCCGCCATGGGATCGGCGCGCCGCGACTACGAGGTCGCGATCCCGGCGGGGACCGCGCTCACGATGACGATCGAGCGCCCCGCCGAGCTGTAGCGCCCCCTCCCGCGTGATCGATCCGGCCGAGCTGGCGGAGCTGCGCGCGTTCGCGGTCGACGCGGCGCGCGCGGCCGGCCGGATCACCCTCCGCTACTTCGGCGGCGATCTCGCCGTCGAGGAGAAGCCCGACGCCACCCCCGTGACCGTCGCCGACCGCCGCGCCGAGGAGCTCCTGCGCGAGCGGGTGGCCGACCGGTGCCCGGCCGACGGGATCGTGGGCGAGGAGTTCGGCGTCGTCGAGGGGACGAGCGGCCGTCGCTGGACGCTCGACCCGATCGACGGGACGATCGCCTTCGTGCACGGAGTGCCCCTCTACGGGGTGATGGTGGGCCTGCTCGATGGCGACGAGTCGGTGCTCGGCGTGGTCCACCACCCCGCGCTCGGGGAGACGGTCTCGGCCGCCCGCGGCCTCGGGTGCGCCCGGGAGCGAAGCGGCGGGGACGCCGTGGAGGCGCGGGTGAGCGAGGAGGGCGATCTCGCCCGGGCCATGGTGCTGGCCACCGACTTCGGCCGGCTCCCCGGCCCCGACCTCGGCGTGGCGTTCGTCCGCCTCCGCGAGGCCGCCGGCGAGCTGCGGACGTGGGGCGACTGCTGGGGCCACGGGCTCGTGGCCACCGGCCGGGCCGAGGCGATGATCGACCCCCGGATGAAGCCGTGGGACTCGGTCCCGCTCCAGCCGATCGTCGAGGAGGCGGGCGGGCGCTTCACCACGATCGAGGGGGAGGCCCGACCCGACGGTGGCAGCGCGATCTCCACCAACGGCCGGGTCCACGACCGGGTCCTGGATATCCTGCTCCGGTAGGGCCACGCCGCACGGGGTGGGACCAGGCCGCCTCGGGCCGCTCGCGTCAGCCCGGGCTCACCCCCGAGGTGGATCGAGGTCCACGCCGGCGGCCTCCGCCGCGCGGCGGTACCACCGCGCCAGGTCGTCGAGCCGGTAGTGGGCGTTGAGCCCGCTCGGGTTCGGCAGCGCCCACACCTGCACGCCGGCGATCTCGTGGTCGTCCTGGCGGCCGACGTCGGCGCCGGGGCGATCGTAGGCGGTGCGGTAGGCTCCGAGGCCGACGAACGCCACCGCGTCGGGATCCCAGACGGCCACCTTCCCCCCGAGCGTCCGCGCCCCCTCCACCAGCTCCTCGTCGCCGAGCTCGGCAGCCCGGGCGGTCGCCCGGTTCACCAGGTTCGTGATCGCGATCCCGCGGCCGGTCAGCGCGTCCTCCGACCCCTCGTCGAAGCCGTCGGAGACGTCGAGGACGCGGTCCACGACGCCGGCGGCGTGGAGCGCCTTGTAGAAGCGGTTGCTGGGATGGGCGAAGTGGGCCTGCGCGGCGGCCGTCCACAGGCTCGGGTTGATCCCCACGAACAGCAGCCCGACCTCGTCGCCGACGAGGTCGGGCACGCTCTCGCCGCGGACGGCCTCGAGCTCCTCCCGGGTGAACCCCATCCCTCCCCGCCGCTCACGCCGGCCGGTAGATCTCGCCCCCGCCCTCGCGGAACGCGTCCGCCTTCTCCTCGAGGCCGGCTTCGATCGCGGCGGTCGTCCCCAGGCCGTGCGCCTCGGCGTAGTCGCGGACGTCCTGGGTGATCTTCATCGAGCAGAACTTCGGGCCGCACATCGAGCAGAAGTGGGCGACCTTCGCCCCCTCGGCCGGAAGGGTCTCGTCGTGGTACGCCTCGGCCCGCTCGGGGTCGAGCCCGAGGTGGAACTGGTCCCGCCACCGGAACTCGAAGCGTGCCTTCGAGAGCGCGTTGTCGCGCGCCTGGGCGCCGGGGTGCCCCTTCGCGAGGTCGGCGGCGTGGGCGGCGATCCTGTAGGCGATCACCCCCTCGCGGACGTCGTCCCTGTCGGGCAGCCCGAGGTGCTCCTTCGGGGTCACGTAGCACAGCATCGCGGTGCCGTACCACCCGATCATCGCCGCCCCGATCGCGCTGGTGAGGTGGTCGTAGCCGGGGGCCACGTCGGTGGTGAGGGGACCCAGCGTGTAGAAGGGCGCCTCGTCGCACCACTCCAGCTGCTTCTCCATGTTCTCCCGGATCCTGTGCATCGGGACGTGGCCCGGGCCCTCGCACATCACCTGCACGTCGTGCTCCCAGGCCCGGCGGGCGAGCTCGCCCTGCACCTCGAGCTCGGCGAACTGGGCTTCGTCGTTGGCGTCGGCGATCGCGCCCGGCCGCAAGCCGTCCCCGATGGAGAAGGTGACGTCGTAGGCGGCGAAGATCTCGCACAGCTCGTCCCAGTGGGTGTAGAGGAAGTTCTCCTCGTGGTGGGCGAGGCACCACTTCGCCACGATCGAGCCCCCGCGGGAGACGATTCCGGTGAGCCGCTCCGCGGTGAGCGGAACGAACCGGAGCAGCACCCCGGCGTGGACGGTCATGTAGTCGACCCCC
>JAWVZN010000019.1:0-40360 GCA_033722155.1 Gemmatimonadota bacterium
CCTGCTGGTCGGGATCGCGTTCGCCATCTGGTGGGGCACGTTCTTCCCGTTCATCTCCGAGGCGTTCACCGGCCAGCGGATCTCGGTCGGCCCGCCGTTCTTCAACCAGGTGAACGGACCGCTCTCGATCGCCCTGCTCCTGCTGGTGGGGATCGGGCCGGTGATCGCGTGGCGGCGGGCGAGCCGCCGGAACCTCCAGCGCAACTTCGTCGCGCCCGTCGCCGCGCTCCTCGTCGCGGGCGTGGTCGCCTTCGCGCTGGGAATGCGCCAGTGGTACGCCCTCGCGGTCGTCACCTTCTCCGCCTTCGTGCTGGCGACGATCGTCCAGGAGGTGTGGCGGGGGGCGGGCGTCCGGACCCGAAGGGGGGAGAACCCGCTCCTCGCGGTCGTCCGCCTCGTCGGCAAGAACCGACGCCGCTACGGCGGCTACATCGTCCACGTGGGCGTGGTCCTCGTCTTCTTCGGGGTGGCGGGCGCCCTGTTCGTCCAGGAGAAGTCGGTGCGGCTCCCGCCGGGCGGCGAGACGACGGTGGGCCCCTTCTCGGTCGAGTACATCGACACCGAGCTCGAGCAGGGCCCCAACTACGTCGCCACGGTCGCCAACCTCACCGTGGCCGACCGGGACGGCGCCCCCCACCGGATCCGGCCCGAGCGGAGATTCTACCCTTCGGGGCAGGAGCAGGTGACCACCGAGGTGGCGATCTGGTCGCGGCTCTTCGAGGACCTGTACGTGATCCAGGACGGCTACCAGCCGTCGAGCGGGGCGGCCGACCTCACCTTCGTCATCAACCCGATGGTGTTGTGGCTCTGGATCGGGGGCGGGGTGATGGTGTTCGGCATCCTGGTGTCGCTGACGACCGCGCGGCCGAAGCCCGCTCGGGCGGTGGAGCGGGCCGAGGCGGAGGCGGAGGCCGAGGAGGCGGCCGCGTGACCACCGCGATCCTCACCCTCGGAGCCCTCTGGGTCCTGCTGGGGGCGGTGTGGCTCGCGGTCCACCCGTTCCTTCGGGAGACGGCCGGGGAGATCGACGAGGCCGAGCTCGAGCGACGGGAGCTGCTCGCAGAGAAGGAGCGGCTGCTGGGCGAGATCCACGAACTCGAGCTGGACTGGGAGACCGGCAAGCTCTCCGAGGAGGATTACCGCGAGCTGGAGGCGCGGCTCAAATCCCGGGCGGTCGAGGTGATGCGGGAGATCGACGAGCGGGAGACGGCCGGCCTGGAGCGGCGCTCGCGGGAGGCGAAGCGGGAGTTCCGAAGGCCCGAGGTCGAGGCCCGCTGATCGGGCCGGCTCACACCGGGTCGCTCGCCCGCACCACCCGGTAGAACTCCTCCGCCCGGACCGCGTCGAGGGCCTCCTCCAGCGTGAGGGTCTCGGCGCTCTCGGGATCGTGGCAGGCGGGAGCGGGCATGGGGTGGCTCCGGACGATCGCGCCGCGGGTGCCGTGGGGGGCGTCGGGGTCGACGTCGACGATCCAGTCGAAGTGCTTGCCCTCGAGCGCCTCGGAGCGCTTCAGGAACTCCCGGAAGAGATCCTCGTACACCTCGAAGACGACGGCGTCGCGGTCGGGATCCCGGTAGAATCGGCCCGACGACTGGGGGGGCGACTTGCGCCGGTCGAACACCTGGTAGCGGGGCGGCACCCCGCGCAAGGAGGGTGGTGGGCGCATCTGGGTGACCGTCTCGGGATCCATCGCTCCTCCGGAGCGTCCGCTCGTCTTGCAGGCGGCAACCGTGGAGTCGAATATACCCGGCCCAGGATGCTCGACCAACGCGCCCTCCTCGTCGCCTCCCTCGCCGCGCTGCTCGTCGGCTGCCGGGCCGAGGTGTGGCTCGAGAGTCCGGACGAGCACCTGGAGGCGCTCCACGAGGACACCACGACCGCGCCCGAGGTGGTCGTCGACACCGTCTACCGACCGACGCCGATCGACAGCGCCGCCGCGAGCTTCGGATGGATCGTGGACCGGCCCGCCCCGCGGGTGCCCGCCGAGCGCTCCTATCCCGAGGACGCCGAGGAGGCGGTCCGCCAGTTCGTCCGGGCTCTCGCCCAGGCCGGCTCGTCGTTCCGCGGGGAGCTGGGGACCGGGGAGCGGGGCTACCAGCGGGCGTTCACCTACCTCCACCCCCGGATCCGCCAGGGGCGCTCCGCGGAGCGGTGGGCGGGGGGGCTGGAGGGGCTGGTGCGGCCCGCCATCGTGCGCCTCCGCCCGGTGCCGGAGGACTCCACGCGGGTGTTCGCGGAGCTGCTGGTCCTGCGCGAGGTCGACCGCCAGCCGCTGCTCGGCTTCTACTTCGGCCACTTCTCGGCGGAGCCCGGCGACAACGGCTGGCAGCTCACCGGAGGGCGGCTGATGGCCGAGGATTGGGTCTCGCCGCTCGGCCGGATCGAGCCGTGGCGCTACGACCGGGCCGCCGCGGCCCGTACGTACGCGCGCACGGATCCCGAATGGGTCCGCGACCTCGTCCAGCTGGAGAGCGGGGAGTGGTGGCCCCTCGTCCGGCCGGTCCCGATCGCCCACCTCCGGCTCGGCCTGCCCGACCCCCGCTGAGGGGATTCGAACGGGCCGCTCGTCCGGAGGGACCCGACCCCGTTGTTGTCGGCGCGGGAGCGGAATAGTTTGAGGCGAGCATGACGAAGCCGTGACGACCCCGGCCCCGGAGGCCCCGTGAAAGCGATCGCCGAGCTGTTCGGCCGCTCCCCCTTCGGCCCCCTCGTCCAGCACACCCAGAAGGTGCACGAGTGCGTCCTCGAGGTACGCCCCCTCATCGAGGCCTTCCTCGAGGGACGCAACGAGACGGTCGAGGGGATCTACGACCGGATCTCGACGCTGGAATACGAGGCCGACAAGATCAAGACCGAGATCCGCAACCACCTGCCGAAGTCCCTCTTCCTGCCGGTGGACCGGGGCGACATGCTCAAGTTCCTCAACGAGCAGGACGCCATCGCCGACGTGGCCGAGGACATCGCGGTGCTGCTGACGATCCGCGAGACCGACGTCCCGCCGGATCTCCACGAGGAGATCCTCGATCTCACGGAGAAGGTCCTCGAGGTGAGCGAGCAACTCGTGCAGGCGGCCGGCGAGCTCGAGGCCCTCCAGGAGGCGTCGTTCGGCGGCAAGGGGGCCGAGCGGGTGATCGCCATGATCGAGGAGGTGAGCCAGGGGGAGTACGAGGCGGACAAGATCCAGACCGCGGTCACCCGCCACCTCTACGAGATCGAGGACCGCATCGACCCGGTCTCGGTGTACTTCATCACGAAGCTCTTCCGGCTGCTCGGGGAGATCGCCAACCACGCCGAGAACACCGGGGACAACCTGCGCATGATGCTGACGCGGAAGTAGTCCGTGGACGGCCTCACCCTGTTTCTCGGGCTGGCCCTCCTCATCGGGCTCTTCATGGCGTGGAACATCGGGGCGAACGACGTGGCCAACGCCATGGGGACGAGCGTGGGCTCGGGGGCGCTCACGCTCAAGCAGGCGATCTGGGTCGCGGCCGTCTTCGAGTTCGGCGGCGCGGTGCTCGTGGGCGCCCACGTCGCCGAGACGATCAAGGGGGGCATCATCCCCCCCGAGGCGTTCGCTGCCTCGCCGGAGGTCTTCATGTACGGCATGGCGGCGGCTCTGCTCGGCGCCTCGGTATGGCTGCTGGTGGCGACGGTTCTCGGTCTCCCGGTCTCCACCACCCACTCGATCGTGGGGGCGGTGGTGGGCTTCGGGCTCCTCACGGTGGGGTGGCGCGAGGTGGACTGGCCGCTGATGGGGTCGATCGTGCTGTCGTGGATCGTCTCCCCGGTGTGCGGCGGGCTGATCGCCTTTCTCATGTTCACCTTCGTGCGGCGGGAGATCATCCTCTCCGACGAGCCCTACGATGCCACCGTCAAGTGGGCGCCCCACCTGGTCGCCCTGGTGGGATTCACCCTGGCCCTCTCGATCCTGTACAAGGGGCTCAAGAACCTCCACCTCGACTTCTCCTTCGTGACGGCGCTCCCCCTCTGCCTCCTGGTCGGGGGTGTGCTGGGACTGGCGATGCGGATGTGGCTGTCGCGGCGGCCCCGGCCCACCGGCTACTCGGTGGTGGAGGTGGAGCGGCTCTTCGCGGGGCTCCAGGTGGTGACCGCCTGCTACGTGGCGTTCGCCCACGGGGCGAACGACGTGGCGAACGCGATCGGTCCCCTGGCCGCTGTCGTCCAGGCGGCGCAGGAGGGGGTGGTTGCGGCCCGGGCGCCGGTGCCGATCTGGATCCTGGTGCTCGGCGGGGCCGGGATCGTGATGGGGCTGGCGACCTACGGTTACCGGGTGATCGAGACGGTGGGCCACAAGATCACGACCATGACGCCGACGCGCGGTTTCTCGGCCGAGTTCGGGGCGGCGACCACGGTGCTTTTCGCTTCCCGACTGGGGCTTCCGATCTCCACCACCCACACCCTGGTCGGCTCGGTGATCGGGGTGGGCCTCGCCCGGGGGATCGCGGCCCTCGACCTGCGCGTGATCCGGAACATCGTCTCGAGCTGGATCGTGACGATCCCCGCCGCGGCCGTCGTCACCGTGCTCGCCTACTGGGGGATCGCGGCCGTCTTCGCCTGAGCGATCTCGGCGGGGCCGGCGGCGCTATCCGGGCCGGCGGGGAAAGAGGGGATCGTCCCGCCCCACCCAGTCGAAACGTCCCGAGGGGTAGGTCCCCATCCTCCGCAGGAACCCGGCCCGCTGCTCCAGATCGGCCATCGCCGCTTCGCCGGGTCCCGACTCCGGGGATCCCAGGAAGTCGAGGTAGAAGAGGTGCTCCAGGGGCTTTCCCCGCACCGTCCGGGATTCGATCCGGGTGAGGTCGATCTCCCGTCTCGCGAAGCCGTCCAGGACCTCCCGGAGGTTGCCGGGCTGGTTCTCGACGTGGAAGACGATGGACGTCTTGGTCGGGCCCAGGACCTCCGGCTCGAACCCGTCGGAGAGGGAACCCAGGTCCTCGTCGTCGTCGAGGGCCAGGAGGAAGAAGCGGGTGTAGTTGGCGGGGTCGTCCTCCAGGCCCTCGCGCAGCACCTTCGCACCGTAGTGGCTCGCCGCCCCCCGGCCGGCGATCGCGCCCGCGCCCGCAACCCGACGGTCGACGAGCATCTGCACGCTGCCGGCGGTGTCCCAGGTGGAGATCGCCTCGATGTGGGGGTGGCGGCGGAAGAACTCCTGGCACTGGTCGAGCGCGAAGGGGTGGCTGTAGACCCGCTCGAGGTCCTCGAAGAACGTGCCTACCGGCGCGATCAGGCAGTGCTCCGCCCGCAGGTACACCTCGCCGTGGATCCGCATGCCGTACTGGAGCAGCAGGTCGTAGTGGTGGAAGATCGAGCCGACGAGGGAGTTCTCCATCGGGACGAGGCAAACGTGGGCGCGGTGGCGGGCGACCGAGCTGAACATGTGGGGCACGTCGCGGGTGGAGACGACCTTGATCGAGTCACCGAGCAGCTGGACCGCCGCCTCCTCGCTGTACGCCCCACGCTCGCCCTGGATCGCCACCCGGAGGGGTCGAGGGATCGCCATGGAGGAGACACTCTCCAAGCAGCGAGGGCGCGTCAAGCCGATCCGGACCGGTCGGTCATACTATGATCACGATCGTCGGTACAGTGAAGGGTGCGAAGGACGGCGAAGCGATTCAGGGACGCACCCGCACTCGTTCGAAGGAGGGGGCGATGAAGACACGAGAGCATTGCACGGGAACAGGACGGAGAAGAGGGCTGGCCCTTCTCGCGGCGGCGATCGCTCTCGGACCGGGCCTCGCCGTCCCCGCCGCGGCGCAGAACGTCCGCGCGAAGGGGGTCGACAGCCTCCACGTGCGCGCCAACGTCCAGCCCCAGTACAACACCACGACCGTCGACGCGGCGGACGCCTCCAGCGAGTGGCTCCTGCGGCGGGCGCGCCTCGGCGTGCGCGTGTGGTTGGCCGGGTGGCTGCGGGGTGACCTCGAGGCGGATTTCGGCAAGGGCGGCGCGAAGCTGACCGACGCGGCGATCCGGCTGGAGTTCGACCCCCGCTTCCGCCTCCGAGCGGGTCAATACAAGAAGCCCTTCGACGCGCTCGAGCTCACCTCCAGCAAGGAGCTCCTGGTGATCGAGCGGGACGGGGCCCCCCGCGGCACCGCGGGCCCCACGCCCAACGGGCTCGTCACCGACCTGCTGTACGCGGCCCGCGACATCGGGGCGGAGTGGAACGGGACGTTCGGCCGGTGGAGCGCCACCGTCGCCGGCTTCAACGGATCCGGCGCGAACACCTCCGACGAGGACGACGGCAAGCAGGTGGCCGCCCGGCTGACGGTCGAGATGGCCGACGGATGGTCGCTCGCCGGGGCGTGGACGGCGAACCGGCTCGAGCTGCCGCCGAGGGACGCACCCGTCCTGGAGGAGGAGTGGGTCCAGGCAGGGGAGATCGCGCTCACGCGAGGCGAATACGCCGAGCCCGGGCTCCAGGTCCTGGCGCAGGCGATGTTCGGTGACAACTGGGACGGCGGCCTCGGCGGCGGGCCCGAAGCCTCCTTTCTCGCCGCTCAGGCGATCGCCGCCTGGCACGTGGCGGTCTTCGACGTCCCGTATCTGATCGGGTGGGAGCCCGCGGGCCGGGTGGGATGGACCGACCCCGACACCGACGTGGACGACGACGATGCGACCCTGTGGACCGCCGGCGTGAACCTGTACCACCACGAGCGGGTGAAGACCCAGCTGGGGGTCGACGTGCTGTCGCCGGCCGAGGGGGACTCGGAGGCCGCCTTCCGGCTCCACGCCGTTTTCGGCTTCTGACCGGGATGGCTGTCATATTTCGGTCACACTCCGGGTATACGTTCCCCGCGACCTTCGACGAAGGAGACGAGCGATGAGCGGTACGATGCGTGGATGGGTGGGTGGGGCGGCGGCCGTCGCGATGGTCGTCCTGGCCGCGTGCGGCGGGGCCGCCGACGACGGCGAAGAGGAAGGCTTGAGGGGCACGGTCCAGATCGACGGATCGAGCACCGTCTACCCGGTCACCGAGGCGGTGGCCGAGGAGTTCCAGCGGGCCAACCCCGGAGCGCGGGTGACGGTCGGCGTCTCCGGCACCGGAGGCGGCTTCAAGCGGTTCTGCGCCGGGGAGATCGACATCTCCGACGCTTCCCGGGAGATCAAGGAGTCCGAGCGGGAGCGGTGCGCCGAGAACGGGATCGCGTTCACCGAGCTCCGGGTGGCGTTGGACGGCCTCTCGGTGATGACCAACCCGGGGAACGAGTTCGTCCAGTGCCTCACCGTGGAGGAGCTGAAGCGGGTCTGGGAGCCCGGCAGCACGGTCGACAACTGGAGCGACATCCGGCCCGACTTCCCCGACAAGGAGCTCGCGCTCTACGGCCCCGGCACCGACAGCGGGACGTTCGACTACTTCACCGAGGCGATCGTGGGGGAGGAGGACGCCAGCCGCCCCGACTACACCGCCAGCGAGGACGACAACGTGCTGGTGCAGGGAATCGCGGGGGACCCGAACGCGCTCGGCTACTTCGGCTACGCCTACTACGAGGAGAACCAGGAGAAGCTGAAGCTCCTCGGCGTGGACGACGGGACCGGGTGCGTGAAGCCCTCGGTGGAGACGATCGAGACGGGCGAGTACGCTCCCCTGAGCCGCCCGCTGTACCTCTACGTTCGGAAGGGCGCGCTCGACCGCGAGGTGGTGAGCGCGTTCGTGGAGTTCACCTTCGAGAACGCCGCGGAACTGGTGCGCTCGGTCGGGTACATCCCGCTGAGCCGGGAGCAGTACGCGGAGGAGCTCGAAAAGGTGGAGCGTCTCGCCGCGGGCGAGGCCGCCCCGGCCGACACCACCCCGGCCGAGTGATCGGCCTCCGGTGAGCCCGGAGCCGACATCCGGCGGCCTGGCGGGCGCCGCCCGCCGGAACGTGCGGGAGCGGGCGATCGGGGGAACCCTCTTCCTCGCCGGCGGGATCTCGATCCTCACCACGGTCGGGATCGTGGTCGTGCTGGTGTGGGAGTCGGTGGGCTTCTTCCGCGAGGTCTCCCCCACGGAGTTCCTGACCGGCACGGAGTGGACCCCGCTCTTCGAGCCCCAGCACTTCGGCGTGCTCCCCCTGCTCTCGGGCTCGGTCCTCGTGGCGGCGATCGCGGCCGCGATCGCGATCCCGCTGGGCCTGGGCTCGGCGATCTACCTGAGCGAGTACGCACCGGGCCGGGCCCGCCGGACGATCAAGCCGGTGCTCGAGGTGCTGGCGGGGATCCCGACCGTGGTGTACGGCTATTTCGCCCTCACTTTCGTCACCCCGCTGCTGCGCACCTTCCTCCCCGGCGTGAACATCTTCAACGCGCTGTCGGCCGGCATCGTGGTGGGGGTGATGATCCTCCCCCTCATCGCCTCGCTCTCGGAGGACGCGATGAGCGCGGTGCCCCGGTCGCTGCGGCAGGGAGGCTACGCGCTCGGCGCCACCAAGTTCGAGGTGGCGACCCGGGTGGTGACCCCGTCGGCGCTGTCGGGGATCGTGGCCTCGTTCATCCTCGCGATCAGCCGCGCGATCGGCGAGACGATGGCGGTCGTGCTCGCCGCCGGGATGACGCCGAACCTCACGATCGACCCCCGGGAGTCCATCCAGACGATGACCTCCTACATCGTGCAGGTCTCGCTCGGCGACACCCCCTTCGGCTCGATCGAGTACCGCTCGATCTTCGCGGTGGGCCTCGCGCTCTTCGTGGTGACGCTGGGGATGAACGTGTTCGGGCGCTGGTTCCTCAAGCGGTACCGGGAGGTGTACGCGTGAGCAGGGGCCGGGGACGACTCCTCGAGGCTCCGCCCGAGCTGGAGGCGCGTCGGCGGAAGGGAGAGGCGTTCAAGTGGGCGTGCCTCGCCACGACCCTGGTGGGGATCGTGGTGCTGGTGGTCCTGCTGGTGGACGTCCTCGTGGACGGGATCGGATGGCTCGACCCGGCCTTCTTCACCGAGATGCCCAGCCGGATCCCCGAGCGCGCCGGGATCGAGTCGGCGCTCTGGGGGACGGTGTGGCTCATGGGCCTGGTCGCCGTGATCTCCTTCCCGCTGGGGGTGGCCGCCGCGGTGTGGCTCGAGGAGTACGCCGGTCGGAACTGGATCCAGACGGTGATCCAGACGAACATCGCCAACCTGGCGGGCGTTCCCTCGATCGTGTACGGCATTCTCGGCCTCACGGTCTTCGTCCGGTGGATGGGCGTGGTCACCGGCGGGCGGAGCGTGCTTTCGGGCGCCCTCACGATCTCGCTGCTCATCCTCCCCATCCTGATCATCGCCGCACAGGAGGCGATCCGGGCGGTGCCGGACTCGATCCGGCAGGCGAGCTACGGCCTCGGCGCCACGAAGTGGCAGACGGTCCGCCACCACGTGCTGCCGAACGCGTTCCCCGGCATCCTCACCGGCACGATCCTGGCGCTCTCGCGGGCGATCGGGGAGACCGCGCCGCTGATCATGATCGGCGCGCTCACCTTCATCGCGTTCGTCCCGGAGGGGCCGCGCGACGCGTTCACCGTCCTCCCGATCCAGATCTTCAACTGGGCGAGCCGTCCCCAGGACGAGTTCCGCCACCTGGCGGCGGCGGCGATCATCGTGCTGCTCGTGCTGCTGCTGTCGATGAACGCGCTCGCGATCTACCTGCGCAACCGTTACGAAAGGGAGTGGTAGGGTGGCGACCATCAACGTGACCGCCGAGGGGACCCCCGCGCTGGAGGCGCGCGACCTCGACGTCCACTACGGCACCACGACCCACGCCATCAAGAGGGTCTCGATGGAGATCCCGCAGAACCGGATCGTCGCCCTGATCGGGCCGTCGGGGTGCGGGAAGTCGACGCTGCTGCGGTGCTTCAACCGGATGAACGACCTCGTCCCCGCCGCCCGGGTGACCGGAGAGGTGCTGTTCCGCGGGGAGAACCTGTACGACGGCCACGTGGATCCGGTCGAGGTGCGCCGCCGGATCGGGATGGTGTTCCAGAAGCCGAACCCGTTCCCGAAGTCGATCCGCGACAACGTCGCATTCGGCCCCCGCCTCTACGGAACCCCCGACGACCTCGACGAGATCGTCGAGCGCTCGCTGCGCCAGGCGGCGCTGTGGGACGAGGTGGCCGACCGCCTCGACGAGTCGGCCCTCGACCTCTCCGGCGGCCAGCAGCAGCGCCTGTGCATCGCCCGGGCGCTCGCGGTCACCCCCGAGATCCTGCTCATGGACGAGCCGGCGAGCGCACTCGACCCGATCGCCACCGCCAAGATCGAGGAGCTGATCCAGGAGCTCGTCCACGACTACACGATCGTGATCGTGACCCACAACATGCAGCAGGCGGCCCGGGTCTCCGACTACACCGCCTACCTCTACCTTGGCGAGTTGATCGAGTACGGCGACACCGACACGATCTTCACCGCCCCCACCGAGCAGAAGACGGAGGATTATGTCACCGGACGATTCGGCTAGGGCATCGAGACAGTTCGACCAGGAGCTCGCCGAGGTCCGCGAGCTGTTGCTCCGGATGGCGAGCATGTGCGAGGAGCAGGTCCGCGCCGGGATCGCCGCCGTGAAGGACCGCGACGCCCAGGCGGCGGCCAGGACCGTGGAGGCGGACCGCGAGATCGACGAGCTCGAGCTCGAGATCGAGGAGCGGGCGATCAACCTGCTGGCGCGCCGCCAGCCGATGGCGGTGGATCTCCGGCTGCTCGTCTCCACCCTGAAGATCTCCAACGACCTCGAGCGGGTGGGCGACCACGCGGTGAACATCGCCCAGTGCGCGCGCCGGCTCGCCGAGGCGCTCCCCCTCGTCCCCCCGGACGAGCTCGACGCGATGGCGGAGGCGTCGACCACGATGCTGCGCGACGCGATCGAGGCGTTCATCGAGCAGGACGTCGATCTGGCGCGGGAGATCCTGGTGCGCGACGACGAGGTGGACCGGTACAACGACATCGTCTTCCGGGTGATGCTCAAGGAGATCTCCGACAATCCCAGCGCCCATACCGCGGCGCTCCAGATGATGCTCGTGGCCCGCAACCTGGAGCGGATCGCCGACCTCGCCACCAACCTCGGCGAGGACGTCATCTACATCGTCGAGGCGAAGACGATCAAGCACCACGCGCAGGAGGAAGAGGAGGAGCGGGCCGAGCACGAGGAGGAGGGCGAGTGGGACCAGTGACGGGAGGCCCCGCTTGAACGAGGCTTCGGCCCGGATCCTCGTCGTCGAGGACGAGCCCGACCTCCGGAGCCTGCTGCGGCGCCAGCTCGAGCGGGCCGGCCACGAGGTGGCGGTCGCCGCCGACGGCGTGGAGGCGCTCGAGCGGGCGTGGGGCGAGCCCCTCGACCTGGTGGTGCTCGACCTCATGCTTCCCCACCTCGACGGCACGGAGGTGTGCCGCAGGCTGAAGCGGGACGAGCGCACCGCGACCCTCCCGGTCGTCATGTTGACCGCCCGGCAGGAGCCCGACGACCGGATCGAGGGATTCGAGCTCGGGGCCGACGACTACATCACCAAGCCGTTCAACCTGCGCGAGCTGGTCCTCCGGGTGGCGGCGGTGCTCCGCCGCAGCCGGGGCCACGAGGCCACCGCCGGGATCGTCGGGTACGACGGCCTCGTGGTCGACTCGGCGGCCCGCACCGTGAAGGTGGACGGCGAGGAGGTCCACCTCACCCAGCGGGAGTTCGACCTGCTCCACTTCCTGCTCACCCATCCGAACCGGGTCTTCAGCCGCTCCGAGCTGTTGCGCCAGGTGTGGGAGTACGACTTCGAGGGGTACGACCGTACGGTCGACGCTCACGTGGCGCGGCTGAGGCGGAAGCTCGGCGAGCCCGGAGAGTGGATCGAGACGGCGTGGGGGATCGGCTACAAGTTCCGCCCGCCGACCGGATGAGGCTGAGACGGAGTCTGTTCGCGACGTACCTGGGGGTGGCCCTGCTGCTCTCCGTGGCGGGCGGGGCGATCCTGTACGACTCGCTGGTCGACGAGGCGCGGGCCGGCGAGGAGAGCCGTCTGACCGTGGGGGTCCGGATGCTCGCCGTCGGGCTCGAGCGTCCGGGAGCACCCCTCTCGGGCGAGGCCCTCGACGACCACGTCGACGCGCTCGCCCGCCGGGTCGAAGGTCGCTTCACGGTCGTCGGACCCGACGGCAAGGTCCTCGCCGACAGCGAGTTCGACGACGCCGCCCTCGCCGCGCTCGACAACCACGCCGGCAGGCCCGAGATCCGGGAGGCGGTCCAGCGGGGGGAGAGTCGGAGCGTACGCTACTCCCGCTCGGTGGGAGAGGACCTCCTGTACCGGGCACGCCGGATCGACGCGGGGCCGTGGGAGGGGAGCGTGGCCCGGATGGCGATTCCGGCCACCCGGTTCTCCGCCGCCCGGGCGGAGGCCCTCCGGGAAGTCGCCTTCGGGCTCGGGATCGCGCTGGTCCTCGCGCTGATCGCCGGCGTCGCGATGGCGCGCCGGGTGGCGGATCCGGTGGGGAGGCTGGTCGAGGTGGCCGAGCGGGTGCGGGAGGGGGATCTCTCGGCGCGGGCCCGGATCGCCACCGGAGACGAGCTCGAGGAGCTGGCGGGCGCGATCAACTCCGCGAACGAGCGGCTCGCCGACCGCATCGAGGCGGCCATAGCCGAGCGGGACCGGCTCGAGGCGGTCCTGGACGGGATGGCCGAAGGGGTGGTCGTGACCGACTCCGCGGGGCGGATAGACCGCGCGAACGCGGCCCTGCGGGAGATGTTCGGGGTGGATCGGCCGGCCACGGGCCGCACCGTGCTCGAGGCGCTGCGCCACGCCGAAGCGGCGGAGGCGATGCGTCTCGCGGCCCGGGACGGCGAGGAGATCGTGCGCGAGGAGCTGCGGCTGACGTATCCCGCCGAGCGGATCCTCACGCTTCACGCGGCGGGTCTGTCCGCCGGAGGGGCGGTCGGCGTCTTCCACGACGTCACCGCGCTGAAGCGGGCCGAGCGGGTGCGGCGCGAGTTCGTCGCCAACGTGAGCCACGAGCTCCGCACCCCGCTCGCCACGCTCGCCGTGCACGCCGAGGAGATCGCCGACCCGGCCACGAGCCCGGGGGGCAGGCGGGAGGGTGCCGAGGTCCTGGTGCGGCAGGTCGACCGCCTGGCCGAGCTGGTGGACGACCTGCTGGAGCTCTCCCGGATCGAGGCGGAGGAGTTCTTTCCCCGGCGGGAGACGGTGGACCTGGCCGCGCTGGCGGACGGGCTCCTCGCCGAGTGGCGTCCCGCCGCCGAGGAGGCCGACATCCAGCTCCGCCGGGAGATCGAGCCCGGCCTCGTGGTGGAGGCGGAGCGAACTTCCCTGCGCCGCGCGCTCGCCAACCTCCTCGAGAACGCCATAAAGTACAGCCCGGAGGGAGCCGAGGTGCGCCTCGCGGCGGCCTCCACCGACGGCGAGGTGGAGCTGGCGGTGGCGGACACCGGCCCCGGGATCGCGGCCGACGACCTGCCCCGGATCTTCGAGCGGTTCTACCGGGTGGAGAAGGGGCGGGCCCGGGGCACCGGCGGGACGGGCCTCGGCCTGGCGATCGTCAAGCACGTGGCCGAGGCCCACGGCGGCCGGGTCGCGGTCGAGTCCGCTCCCGGCTCGGGCTCCACTTTTCGGATCGTGCTGCCGAGGCGCGCCGAAGCGAATCGCGAACCCGACCCCGAGGAGGTCCCGTGACGATCCGGGAGGGCGACCCCGCTCCCCGCTTCACCCTGCCCGACGCCCCCGGCCACGAGGTGGACGTGGGCGAGCGGATCGGCGAGCGGCCGGTGGTGCTGCTCTTCTTCCCGCTCGCCTTCAGCTCCACCTGCACGGCCGAGATGTGCGCGGTTCGGGACGAGTGGGAGCGGTGGGAGGAGCTCGACGCCGCGGTGTACGGGATCAGCGTGGACAGCCCGTTCGTCACCGAGCGGTTCCGCGAGGAGCACCGCCTCCCCTTCCCCGTGCTCTCCGACTTCAACCGCGAGGTCGCGGAAGCGTACGGGGTGCTGTACGAGGAGTTCTACGGCCTCGAAGGCGTGGCGAAGCGGGCCGCGTTCGTGATCGGCCAGGACGGGAAGATTGCCTTCTCGTGGGTCTCCGACGACGCCTCCCTGGAGCCGGACTACGAGGCCGTCCGAAAGGCGACAGAACGATCACGATTCGACGGTTGACCCCGGGCGACCTCTCGTCGTAGGTTGGACCCAGCATCAGCGTGAACAGATCCGAATCGGGCTTCATCGAGGCGAGGGCCCCATCCGTGGCCTCCAATCCGTGGACCTCAGCCGGCGCGCCGTGAATCCCGCACTCCTGCGACCCGCATCCAAAGAGAGGAACGACCATGGCACCACATAGTGTGCGTGCCGCAGGGGCGGCCTGTGTCGCCGCCCTCGCGGCGTTCCTGATCCTGACCTTGCCGAGCCCCGCCGCGGCCCAGCAGGGGCTGACGACGGGCTCGATCTCCGGAACGATCGTCGACCAGCAGGGCCAGCCGCTCGACGGCGCCACCGTCGTGGTGGAGAACCTCGAGACCGGCGCGACCAGCCAGGTCGAGACCGACGAGAACGGCCGCTATACCGTCGCCCTGCTCCGGCCCGGCCGGTACACGGTCCGAGCGGAGATGCCGCCGCTCGAGGCGGTCGAGCGCGGGCCCGTACAGGTGAAGATCGGCGAGGAGCGGGCGGTCTCGATCGCCCTCCAGCCGGTCGAGGTGGAGGAGATCGTCGCCATGATCGACGAGGCGGTGGCGATCGACCCGACCCAGGGTGGCGTGATCGAGTCGGTCTCGGAGGAGCAGATCAACGAGCTCCCCACCGCCGGTCGCGACTTCACCGACTTCATCAACCTCTCGGGCCTGATCAGCCCCCAGCCGAACATCACCACCGGCGGCCAGTTCTCGGTCGGCGGGGCCCGCACCTCGGGCACGAACGTCACGATCGACGGGGCGGACGCGAACAACGCCTTCTTCGGCGAGAACCGCGGCTCCTCCAGGATCCCGTTCGCGTTCTCGCTGGAGTCGATCAAGGAGTTCCAGATCGTCACCAACGGGTACGACGTCGAATACGGCAAGTTCTCGGGCGGGCTGATCAACGCCGTCACCAAGGGTGGTACGAACGACTTCGACGCGAGCTTCTTCGTCTTCGCGCGCGACGAGGACCTGACGGCGAGGAACTTCGACGACACCGAGCCCCAGAGCTTCGGTTCGTGGCAGTTCGGGGGGACCGTGTCGGGTCCGATCATCGAGGACAAGCTCCACTACTTCATCGCCGGCGACTTCCAGCAGCGCGACCAGCCGGTCTTCACCCTCACCCCGGAGCAGTCGGGGATCCCGGCCTCGGAGATCGACGAGTTCCTGAGCATCGTCGAGAACGTCTACGGGATCTCGACAGAGATGCAGTCGGGCCGATTCGAGGAGACGGACGACGAGAACGCCCTGTTCGGCCGGCTCGACTGGACCATCAACGACCGGAACCGGACCTCCTTCCGGGTGAACTACACCGACTTCACCAACAAGAACGACCGGATCAGCCGCTCCGGGAACGAGGCGCGGTCGATGGGCGGCACCTTCATGGACGAGGCGTTTTCGATCGTCGGGGAGTGGAACTCCATCCTCGACGAGGAGTCGACGATGTTCAACACCCTGCGGGTCCACTTCTCCGACGAGGACCGCCCGCGTCCGGCCAACAGCCGCCTCCCCTCGGTCGTGGTGAACGAGGACCGTCCGAACGAGATGGAGTTCGGCGGCAACTTCTTCGGGATCCTCCACGAGAACCGGCTCCAGGAGAGCAAGTTCCAGGTGACGGACAACTTCACGTGGAGAACGGGGGATCACACCTTCAAGCTCGGCACCGACAACATTTTCTCGAGCACCCAGAACGACTTCTGGCTCAACGGGAACGGCTTCTTCACGTTCTCGGACCTGGACGCCTTCCGCGAAGGGGAGCCGGGCTTCTTCTTCCGCCTCGTGCCGGCGGAGGTCGGACGGGACTTCCCGGACCCCGATCCGGAGGGGCCCGTGGCGAAGTTCGACACCGCCGAGTGGTCCGTCTACGCCCAGGACAAGTGGCAGGCCACCGAGAAGCTGCTCGTGACCCTCGGGTTGCGGTACGACTACACGGAGTGGCTCACCGAGCCGGACCCCCTCCCCGTGGCCGGGTGGACGGAGGCGATCGGCGAGGTCGCTGCCGCCCGGAACCTCCCGGGCATGAACGTCACCAACAACCCCAACGACACCAACAACCTGGGCCCCCGCTTCTCGTTCACCTACGACGTCGAGGGGAACGAGCGGAAGCTCGTCCGGGGCGGTCTCGGGGTCTTTTACGCCCGCATCCCGACGGTGCTTCACAGCAACGTCCTGTTCTCCACGCCGACACCGCTGCTCGCGGTGATCTGCATCGGCGCGGGGACGCCGGAGTTCGACTACGGCCAGTGGCAGGACGGCGAGGGGATCCCCACCACCTGCGCCCCGGAGTTCACCGATCCCGAGCGGGAGTTCATCATCGACTTCGCTCCGTTCGGAATCGGCATCCGGGGCAACCCCCAGATCGCGCTGTGGGACGAGGATCTCGACATGCCGCGCACCTACAAGGCGAACCTCGGCTACGAGCAGCGGGTCGGGGATAACCTCAAGGTCGGCGTGCAGGGTCTCTACTCCCGCACCTACGACAACTTCCACGTCCAGACCCTGAACGTGCAGGGGACCCCGCGGGACCGGTTCGGGAGCGGGCAGTTCGTCAGCGCCGAGGGGCGGCCGGTCCACATCGAGGCGGAGGACTTCGATCCGACCGACGAGCCCAACGAGTTCGACGTGGGGATCACCAACGAACTGAGCGCGCTCTACCGCCAGACCGACACCGGAAAGGCGGAAATCTGGAACCTCAAGTTCGACGTCCAGGGCCGTCCCGTGGAGAACCTGCGGCTCGGCGCGAACTACACCTGGAACTACGCGTTCGACAACACCTCGTTCGTCTGCTGCACGGCGAACGCGGGCGTCTTCGACATCCCCACCGCCGGCAACCCGAACTTCGTCGGCGACTTCGGTGACGAGGACCAGGGCGCGTGGGGTCCGTCGGACTTCGAGCGGCGCCACGTGTTCGTGGCGAACGCGGTGTGGCAGGCGCCCTGGGACGTCGACGTGGGCGTGATCTACCGCGCCCAGTCGGGCAACCCGTTCACGCCGTTCATCGGCGGCGACATCAACGCCGACCAGAACGACGGCAACGACCGGCCGTACATCCCGAACCCGGCCGACCCGCAGAACGTCCTGTTCGGAGTGGTGGACGACGATACGGGGGAGCTCCTCCCGGGCTCGCCGGCCGAGGAGCTGGCCCAGTTCCAGGCGATCATGGCCGACGACGACAACGACTGCCTGCGGGAGGCGATCGGGACGATCATCAACCGCAACACCTGCAACAACCCGTGGTGGCACTCGGTGGACGTGAAGGTGTCGAAGGCGTTCCGGACCTTCTCCGGGCAGGAGATCGAGCTCACCATGGACCTCTTCAACCTGCTCGACGCGTTCAGCATCGGTGCGGGCGAGTTCGTCTTCAAGCGGAGCGGCCTGTTCCGGGCCGAGGAGTACGATCCGGAGACGAACCGGATCCGGTATTCGGTGGACGAGCGATACGGCCAGGAGCTCCCGGTCGGTTTCGGCCAGCTGCAGTTCCAGGCCCAGCTCGGGGCACGCTACCGGTTCTAGGAGCCGGTCCGCCACGGATGTGACGCGAAGCCCCCGGCCGTCGGCCGGGGGCTTCGTCGTCGGGGGGGATCGGCGCCCGGCGCGCGACCGGAGGCGAACCCCCGGGATCGGCTCCGGTGTAGTCGGACGGGAGATGTGCGTCTCCGATCCCGTCCGTCTGAGCAGGACCGTGGCCCACGCGCTGCGCCACGACCCCGGCGTCTACGGCCTCGAGCTGGACGGGGAGGGGTGGGCCGACCTCGATCGGCTGATCGCGGCGCTCCGGAAGAAGCGCTCCGGATGGCCCGATCTCGACGCGGACGATCTGCGCGGGGCGCTGGCCCGGTCGGAGAAGCGGCGCTTCGAGATCGAGGACGGGAGGATCCGGGCCCTCTACGGCCATTCCACGCCCGAGCCCGTCGTCCGCCCCGAGGGCCGGCCCCCGGAGACGTTGTGGCACGGCACCTCGCCGGAGGCGGCCGCCGCGATCGTGGAGCGCGGCCTCGAGCCGCGAGGTCGCCAGCGGGTCCACCTGTCGACGGATCCGGCGGGCGCCCGGGAGGTGGGCCGCCGCAAGGCGGCCGAGCCGGAGCTGCTGCGGGTCCGGGCCCGGGAGGCGTGGGAGGACGGGGTCGCCTTCTTCCGGGGTGGAGGGGACGTGTGGCTCGCCGATTCGATCCCCGCCCGGTGGGTGGAGCGCGGCTGACCGGTCGCGGCAGCGCCCCGGAGCGGAGCCGTTGCGAGGATTCCGGAGCGGATCTAGAATGGTTCCGAAATGGAACCGCGGAGGGTACGATGAGCGTCAACCTGTCGATCAAGAACGTCCCGGAGGAGTGGGCCGAGCGGTTGCGGGAGCGCGCCGCGCGATCCCATCGGTCGCTCCAGGGGGAGCTGATGGCGATCCTCGAGGGGGCGCTCTCGGAGGAGAGGCGGCCCCTGACGCCCGAGGAAGCCTTGGAGCGCGTCCGGGACCTGGAGCTGGAGACCGGCCCGGAGGCGGAGGAGATGGTGCGGGCCGACCGCGATGCGCGGTAAGGTCGTCGAGGCCTCCGCGCTGGCCGCCCTCCTGTTCGGCGAGCCCGCCGCCGAGGAGGTGGCCGACCGCCTCGGCGAGGGACCTCTGTTCGCGCCCACCCTGCTACGCTACGAGGTGGCCAGTGTCTGCCTCAAGAAGCTCCGTCGGAATCCGGAGCGACGCGATCAGCTGCTGGACGCGCTCGGACTCCTGGGCGAGCTCGACATCGACGAGGTCCAGGTCCCGTCCGGGGAGACGGTCGCCCTGGCGGAGGAGGTCGACCTGACCGCCTACGATGCGGCGTACCTGTGGCTGTCGCGGTGGACCGGCGCGGAGCTGGTCACCCTGGACGAACGACTGGAGGAAGCATGAGAAACGCCCTGTTCGCGATCGCGGCCCTGGCCGTCGGGCTGTCGGCCTGCGCGACGACCGACGAAGGCCCCGCCCTCGGGGAGCGGGTCGAGATCGTCGCGATGGGGACGACCGACCTCCACGGCCGGCTCTACCCTTACGACTACTACACCGGGGCGCTCGAGGAGCGCGGCCTCGCCCGCGTGGCCACGCTCGTCGACTCGATCCGCGCCGCCGAGTCCCACACGCTGCTGGTCGACTCCGGCGACCTGCTCCAGGGCAACCCCCTCGACTACTACTTCGGCGTCGTCGAGCCCGCCGAGGTCCATCCGGTGATCCTCGCGATGAACCGGCTGGGCTACGACGCGGCCGCGATCGGAAACCACGAGTTCAACTACGGCATCCCCGCCCTCGAGCGCGCGCTGGAGGACGCGGGGTTCCCCTTCCTGGCCGCCAACGTCTTCGTGGCCGGGACGGACGAGCGGAGGTGGCCGGCCTACACCGTGGTAGAGCGTTCCGGCCTGCGGATCGGGATCCTGGGCCTCACCACGCCGGGCTCGGCGATCTGGGACCGCCACCACGTCGGGGGAAGGCTCGAGTTCCGCGACGGCGTGGAGAGCGCGAAGGGAGTGTGGCCCGAGCTGGAGGCCGCCTCCGACGTCCAGGTCGTCGTGGCCCACACGGGCCTGGGGCCGGGCTCCTCCTACGATCCCGCCGCGACCGGCGTGTCCGGGGAGAACTTCGGCAGCCGGCTCGCCGAGGAGCTGCCCGGGATCGAGGTCGTCTTCCTCGGCCACTCCCACACCGACGTCGAGGAGGTGCGGGAGAACGGGGTGCTCTTCACCCAGGCGGGACGGTGGGGCGAGGGGCTGGCCGTCGCCCGGATCGGCGTGGTGCGGGAGGAGGCGGGGTGGCGGGTGGTCGACCGTAGCGCCGAAACCCTCTCGACCGCGGACGCGGAGCCCGACTCGGCCTTCCTGGCCGCCCTCGAGCCGTACCACGAGAAGGTGGTCGCCTACGTCGCCGACACGATCGGTTGGACGCCAGAGCGGTGGTCGACCGCCGGCGCACGGCTGATGGACAAGGCGATCATCGACCTGATCCACGCCGTCCAGCTGGAGGAGACCGGGGCGGACCTCTCGTCGGCGAGCGCGTTCACCGAAGACGCCCGGATCGGGCCCGGCCCGATCACCGTCGCCGACGCGGCCGCCCTCTACATCTACGACAACACCCTGAAAGCGATCGAGATCACCGGCGAGCAGCTTCGGGAGTACCTGGAGTACTCGGCCAAGCACTTCCACCGTACCACGGAGGAGGGCGACCTGGTGGACGCCGGCGCCGACACCGACGTCTTCGTCGACTCGGTGCCGGGCTACAACTACGACATGGTCGCCGGCGTCTCCTACGGCGTCGACCTCACCCGGCCGGTGGGCGACCGGATCCGAAACCTCGAGCACGAGGGCGAGCCGGTGGCGGACGGGGAGACCTTCACCATGGCGATCAACAACTACCGGCAGGGAGGCGGCGGCGGCTACGCGATGATCGCCGACGCCCCGGTGGTGTACGATCGCCAGCAGCCGATCCGGGAGCGGCTCGTCGAGTGGATCGCCTCCCGCGACACGGTCCGCCCCGCCGACGTCCACGAGATCGAGTGGAGGATCGTGCCGCCGGCGGTGGCCACCCGGTGGCTGAAGGACACCACCGCCTGGCGCCCCTCGCCCCGCACCTCCCCCGAGGGGGCGGACCTCGAGGAGATCCTCGAGCGGGAGGCGGAGCGGATCGAGGGGGAGAAGCACCGCCGGATCGAGATCGTCGGGCCCGCCGCCCTGATCGAGGGCGTGCCGCCCCCGCTGCCGGCCACGAGCGACTCGGTGCGGATCGCGATCCTGGCGACGAACGACTTCCACGGGGCCCTCGAGCCGCAGACCCCGGCGTGGGCGGAGGGGGACACGATCGGCGGGGCGGCGGTGCTCGCCGCCTGGCTCGCCGAGGCCGCCGGCCGCTACCCGGACGCCGCCCTCCACCTCGACGGCGGCGACGTGATGCAGGGTACGGTGATCTCCAACCTCACCGCGGGACGGTCCACCGTGGACGTCATGAACGCGATGGGGCTCGATGCGGCCGCGGTGGGCAACCACGAGTTCGACTGGGGGGTCGACACCCTCCGGGCGCGCATGGACCAGGCGGCCTTCCCGTGGCTCGTCGCCAACGCCTTCGAGAAGGAGAGCGGCGAGCGGCCCGAATGGGCGCGGCCGGTGGCGTGGCTCGAGGCGGGGGGCCTGACGGTGGCGGTGATCGGCGCGGCGACCGTCTCCACGCCCACGACCACCATGCCGGCGAACGTCGCGCCCTACGCGTTCCGCGACATCGCGACGGTGGCGAACGAGATCGCGCCGACCCTGAAGCGCGAGGGGGCCGACGTGGTGATCCTGCTCGCCCACGCCGGCGCGGTCGCCGACGCCGACGGCGTCCACCACGGCGAGATCGTGGACGCCGCCCGCCGGATCGACGCCCCGGTCGACCTGATCGTGTCGGGCCACACCCACACCCGGGTCGACGCCGAGGAGAACGGGATCCCGATCGTCCAGGCGGGCGCGAGCGGGACCGCGCTCGGCGTGGTGACCCTCACCTACGACCGGAGCGCGGGCCGGGTGGTGGACCACACGATCGACGTGTGGACGACCCGGGCCGAGGGGGTGGACCCGGTGGCGGCGATCGACTCGCTGGTCGACCGGTGGGCGGCCGAGGTGGCCGAGGTCGCGAAGCGGCCGATCGCCACCCTCGCCACCCCGCTGGAGGACGTCCGCGACCGCGAGACCGCCCTCGACGACCTGATCGCCGACGCCCAGCGGTGGGCGACCGGGACCCAGGTCGCGCTGATGAACGGGGGGGGGATCCGGGCCCGCCTCGACGCCGGGGACGTCACCTACGAGGACGTCTTCCGGGTGCAGCCGTTCCAGAACACGCTGATGCGCCTCGAGCTGACCGCGGAGCAGCTCCGCCGGGCCCTCGACCACGTGGTGGACGACCGGCTCGGAGCGGTGAGCGGGATCCGCTTCACCTTCGACCCGACCCGCCCCGTCGGCGACCGGATCGTCGATGCCACCCTCACGGACGGCGACGTGGCCGTCGTGCGGGACGGCGAGGCGGTCGACCCCGACGCCACCTACACCGTGACGGCGAACAACTTCATGGCGTCCGGGGGCAGTGGCTACGACGCCCTCACCGAGGCCGTCTCCGCCACCAACACCGGGCTCGTCGACAGCGAGATCCTCGCCGAGTATCTGGATCAGCTCCCCCAGCCGGTCCGATACGATCCGCAGGGGAGGATCATCCGCCTCGCGCCGTGGCCCGGGGAGGGACGGTGAGTCCGCCGACGGCCGACTCCTCTCCGACCGATCGGATGGAGCGCTCCGCCCGGGTGCGGCTGGAGGTGAACGGGGAGGAGGTGGAGGTGTGGCCGTGCGCGCGGTGGAGCGACGCGGTGACCGCGTGGGATCCCGGGATCGGCTCGGCGCTCGCCGCCGGACGCGCCTGGATCGCCGATCCCCGGGGCAACCCCGTCGACCCGGACGGATCGGTGGTGGCGGGCGCGGCGATCGTGGTCCACTCCCGGCCGGGCGGGAGGAAGACGCCGTGAGGATCGACCGCGATCTCATCGAGGCGCTGCCGAAGACCGACCTCCACGTCCACCTCGACGGCTCGCTCCGTCCGGAGACGATCTTCGAGCTGGCCGAGAAGGACGAGGTGGATCTCGGCTTCGCGTCCGTCGAGGAGGTGCGGCGCTACTTCACCGAGGACCTGCCCGAACGCGATCTCGTCGCCTACCTCGAGCGGTTCGACACCACCACGGCGGTGATGCAGACCGAGCACGCGCTGGAGCGGATCGCGTTCGAGCTCGTGGAGGACGCCGCGAGGGAGAACGTGTGGTACATGGAGGTGCGCTACGCCCCGATCCTCTCCCAGAAACGGGGCCTCTCGCTGCGCCAGGTGGTCGACGCCGTGAAGCGGGGCATCGACCGGGGGCAGGAGAAGTACCCGAGGATCCAGACCCACCAGATCATCTGCGGGCTGCGCCACTTCGAGCCGGAGCGCGCGGTGCGGATGGCCGCCCTCGCCGTCGAGTACAAGGGGCGGGGCGTGGTCGCCTTCGACCTCGCCGGCGCCGAGAAGGACAACCCGGCGAAGCGGTTCGCCGAGGCGTTCTACCTGGTCCGCCACGCCAACCTGAACGTCACCGTGCACGCCGGCGAGGCGTACGGCCCCGAGTCGATCCACCAGGCGCTCCATTGGGCCGGGGCGCACCGGATCGGACACGGGGTGCGGCTCCGCGAGGACCCGGACCTCATGCGGTACGTGTGCGATCACCGGATCCCGCTGGAGATGTGCCCCACATCGAACGTCCAGACCGGCGCAGTGAAGTCGATCGACCTGCACCCCATGCGCGAGTACTTCGAGCGGGGGATCCGGGTGACGGTGAACACCGACAACCGGCTGATGTCGAACACCACGATGACCGACGAGCTGGCCCTGTGCGCCGAGCACCTCGACTTCGGCGCCGAGGAGATCAAGAAGCTGCTCCTGAACGGCTTCAAGAGCGCCTTCCTCCGCTATCCCGAGCGCAAGGATCTGATCGGGGAGGCGCTGGAGGCGCTCGACGCCACGGGGTGACCGTCGGACCTCGAGACGGTCCGTAGGGTATTCTCTCCCGACCGTCTTCCACGACATGCCTTCATGTCTTCGTCCCCGCGCCCGCGGCATCCCGCTGGCGCCCATCACGAGAGAAAGGTCGACCATGAGATCGATTGTGCTGGCATTCCTCCTCGGGACCGCGGCGCTGGCGACGGCCGCCCCGGCCGCGGCCCAGTCCTTCGGGGTCTCCGCCGCGGTGGCCGGCGACGAGGTCGCGTTCGGACAGCCCGGGACCGAGCGGGCTCCCGGCAGCGTCCACGTGTACCGGCGCGCCAGCGACTCCTGGACCCGGACCGTGAAGCTGACGGCCTCCGACGGGATCCGCGGGGACCGCTTCGGCGCCTCGATCGACGTCTCGGACGGCCGGATGATCGTCGGCGCCTTCTGGGCCGACAGCGGCCGCGGGGCCGCCTACGTCTTCGAGCGGGGGGCCGACGGCGGCTGGAGGGAGAGCGCCCGGCTGCGCCCCGCCGGCACGGCGCGCGGCGACAGCGTGGGCGGAGCGGTCGCGATCGACGGCGACCTCGCCCTCGTCTCGGTGGCGGGGGCCGGCGACTCTACGGCGGGCACCGTCCACGCCTTCCGCCGCGACGGCCGCGGGGCGTGGACCTCCGCGGGACGTCTCGAGGCGCGGGAGCTCGCGCCCGAGGCCCGCTTCGGCCGCACCCTCGACCTCGCCGACGGAATCGCGTTCGTGGGCGCGGTCGGCGCCGACGACGGCGACGGCGCGGTGTTGGTCTACCGCGCCGGGGCCGACGGGTGGAGCGATCCCGCGGTCCTCGCCGGCCGGGGAGGCGCCCGGCTCGGCGCCGCCGTCCTGGCGGAGCCGGGGCGGCTGATGGCGGGGGCCCCCGGCCTCGGAAGGGGCCGCGGCGCGGTGCTCGTCTACGAGCCCGACGAGACGGGCGAGTGGCAGGAGACCGGACGCCTGCGTCCCTTCGCCGCCGGGCCCCGCACGCTCTTCGGCGTCGCGCTCTCCCGCCGCGGCGACGAGGTGTGGGTGGGCGCCTCGGGCGCCGACCGGTTCGCGGGGACGGCCTACCGCTTCCGTCGCGATCCCGACACCGGCGAGTGGGGGGAGTCGCTCAAGGTCGACCTCGAGGGGCTCGAGCGGGGCGACGCCTTCGGCACCGCGCTCGCCCTCGGCGACGGGGTCGCCGCCGTCGGCCTCCCCGGCGACGACCACGGCGCGGGCACCGGCGCGATCTTCGTCCGCGAGGACGGCTCCTGGCGCTTCGCGGAGAAGGTTTGGAGCGAGATCGAGGGGCTCGACCCGGTCGTGAGCGGTGCGGTGCGGTGCGAGGGCACCGCGGCGGGCTTCGGCTGCGAGCGGGTGGACCTGCTCTCCTTCCTGCCGGTCGGCGCCCTCGGCGGCGGCCGCGGGGTCGAGCTCAACGACGTGTGGGGGTGGACCGATCCCGAGACCGGGCGCGAGTACGCCCTTGCGGGCCGGAGCGACGGCACCTCCTTCGTGGACGTCACCGACCCGGTCGACCCCGTCTACCTGGGCGACCTGCCGATGACGGAGGGCGCCAACGCGTCCACCTGGCGCGACATCAAGGTGTACGAGAACCACGCCTTCGTGGTCTCCGACAACGCCGGCGAGCACGGGATGCAGGTGTTCGACCTCGCCCGGCTGCGCGACGTGGGGGACGAGCCGGCCGTCTTCGAGCCCGACACCGTCTACATGGGGATCCACAGCGCCCACAACGTGGCGATCGACACCGAGAGCGGCTTCGCCTACGTGGTGGGCTCCGACGGGGGCGGACGGACGTGCGGGGGCGGACTCCACATGGTCGACATCCGCGACCCCCTGAATCCCTCCTTCGTCGGCTGCTTCTCCGACGAGCGCACCGGCCGCCGGGGCACGGGCTACACCCACGACGCCCAGTGCGTCGTCTACCGCGGCCCCGACGCCGACTACGAGGGGCGCCAGATCTGCTTCGGCGCCAACGAGACCGCGCTCTCCATCGCGGACGTGACCGACAAGGCGAGCCCGAAGGCGATCGCGGTCGCCGAGTACCCGAACGCCGCCTACACCCATCAGGGATGGCTGACGGAGGACCACCGCCACTTCGTGCTGAACGACGAGCTCGACGAGATACAGGGGCTGGTGGAGAACACCCGGACCCTGGTGTGGGACGTGGCCGACCTCGACGATCCGGTCCTGGTCGCCGAGTACCTCAACCCGAACACGAACGCGACCGACCACAACCTGTACGTGGTCGGCGACAAGGTGTATCAGTCCAACTACGTGACCGGACTCCGGGTGCTCGACATCTCCGACATCGAGAACCCCCGCGAGGTGGGGCACTTCGACACGATGCCCTACGGCAGCGACGGACCCCGCTTCGACGGCTCGTGGAGCAACTACCCGTTCTTCGAGAGCCGAACCCTGGTCGTCACCAGCGGACACGAGGGGCTGTTCCTGCTCCGGTTCCGCGACGCCGGCGAGGCGCCGGGGCCGTGAGGAGGATCGGGCGCGTGGTGGGGGCCCGCGGCTGGCTCGCCGCCGCCGCGATCGCGGCCGCCGCGTGCGCCACCGGGGGCGGTGCGGAGGTCGGGGGCCCCTCCACCGACGGCCCCTTCGCCTACGTGGCCAACCAGGAGTCGGCCACCGTCTCGGTGATCGACGTGGATTGGCGCGCCGCGGTGGCCACGGTGGATCTCCGGGAGCTCGGTTTCTCCGCGAGCGCCAAGCCCCACGACGTGGCGGTCGAGCCCGACGGCTCCCACTGGTACCTCTCGCTGATCGGCGAGAACCGGGTGCTGAAGTTCGACCGGGAGAACCGCCTGGTGGGCCGGGCCGAGATCGAGGTGCCGGGGCTGCTCGCCCTCTCTCCCGACGGGTCGACCCTGTGGGCGGGACGGTCGCTGAGCGCGGTGACCCCCCCATCGAGCGTGGCCCGGATCGACACCCGGACGATGGAGGTGGAGGAGGAGATCGAGGTCCTCTTCGACCGGCCCCACGCGCTGGCGGTCTCCCCCGACGGGGCCCGGGTCTACTCGGCGAGCCTCGCCGAGAACCGGCTGGCGGTGATCCACGCCGGCTCGGGCGAGGTGGAGCTGGTCGACGTGCCCGGCGAGTCGGTTCACACCCTGGTCGAGTTCGCCGTCTCCCCCGACGGGGAATGGCTCGTCGCGGGCGGGGAGAAGACGGGAACGTTCCTCGCCTGGTCGCTGGCGCGGCCGGCCGCCCCCGAGCTCGTGGCGTCCGTCGAGCTCGGCGGCGCCCCGTGGCACCCGGTCTTCGCCGAGGACGGTTCGGCGGTGTACGTGCCGCTCAACCGGGGCGACGCCGTGGCGGTGGTCGATCCGGCCACCTGGCGTGAGGTGGACCGCATCGAGCACCCCGCGCTCGCGAGGCCCCACGGCAGCGCGGTCACCGAGACCGGGATGGTCCTCGTGACCAGCCGCAACACCGAGGGGACCTGGACCGCCGCCGGCGAGGATCCGCGGGCGGGCGCGGTCGTCGCCCTCGACCCCCGGACGGGCGGGGTGGTGGACGTGATGGTGGTCGAGCGCCACGCCGCCGGGATCGGGGTCGCCGGCCGCTGAGCCCCCGTTCCCGCCGATGACCCCGCTTCGCGCCACGGCGCTGGCCCTGCTCGCGACCCTGGCGTCCGGGTGTGCGGCCCGGAGCGCGCGGGAGGGCGTGGAGGTGGAGCGGCTCGACGCCCGCTGGGAGCGGCGGATCCGGCCCTTCGAGGCGCGCGACGCGGCCGGCGCTCCCTACGCGCTCCCCTTCCTCGGCGGCTTCGACTCCCCCCGCCCGCAGCTCGTCGACATCGACGGCGACGGCGACGACGACCTGTTCGTGCAGGAGGCGACCGGGGCGGTGGCGCACTTCGAGAACGTCGCGGTACCCGGCGAGGCCCCCTTCCGGTGGAGAACCGACCGGTTCGCGGGGCTCGACGTGGGGGAGTGGTTCCGCTTCGCCGACCTCGACGGCGACGGGGACGTCGACCTGCTGGGCGAGTCGCCGATCAGCCGGATCCGGGTGTGGGAGAACGTGGGCGGGGCCGGGGACCCCGCCTTCGAGATCCTCGCCGACCCCCTCCTCGACGCCGCCGGCGAGCCGATCGTCAGCGACCGCCAGAACATCCCCAACGTGGTCGATCTCGACTGCGACGGACGGCTCGACCTGATGATCGGCCGGCTCGACGGTACGATCGACCGCTTCGAGGCGACCGCGAGGGAGTTCGAGGAGGCGCCGCGATTCGAACTGGTGACGGCGGGGTTCGAGGGGATCCGGATCGTGGGCCAGATCACACCGAGCGCCCGCCACGGCGCCAACACCCTCGTCTTCCACGACGTCGACGGGGACGGGGACCGGGATCTGCTGTGGGGCGACTTCTTCGAGCCCGGCCTGCTGTGGATCGAGAACCGCGGGCGGTGCGAGCGCTTCTCCTACCGCGAGGCGCCCGTCTCCTTCCCCCCGTCGGACCCGATCCGGACCAGCGGCTACAACGCCCCCGCCTTCGGCGACGTCGACGGGGACGGTGCGCTCGATCTGCTGGTCGGCGTCCTCGGCGGGGCCTTCCGGCCCGGGCGCACGGCGGCCGACAACCTGTACCGTCTCGAGCGGGGGGAGTCGGGGTGGAGCCTCGAGAGCCGCCGCTTCCTCTCCCAGATCGACGTCGGCTCCGGGAGCGTCCCCGCGCTGGGCGATATCGACGGGGACGGCGACCTCGACCTGCTGCTCGCCAACAAGATCGAGCCCGGAGAGCCGGGGACCGCGCGGATCCACCGCTTCGAGAACGTGGGGACGGCCGCGTCGCCCGCCTTCCGCCGCCGGGAGGCGCTCCCGATCGAGGGGGCCTTCCAGTACGCCCCCGCGCTGGGCGACCTCGACGGGGACGGCGACCTCGATCTCGCGGTGGGGACGTGGAACGACGGAATCCTCGTGTACGAGAACGTGGGAACCGCCGCCGCGCCCCGGTTCGAGCGCGCGGAGATCCCCCCGATCGAGCTCACCCGTGGGAGCCACGCCGCCCCCGTCCTGGCCGACCTCGACGGGGACGGCGACCTGGACCTGCTCGCCGGCGAGTCCTCCGGGGAGCTGAACCGGTGGCGGAACGAGGGGTCGGCGAGCGAGCCCCGGTTCACGCTCGTGACCGACTCGCTCGCCGGGATCGACGCCGGTCAGCGCAGCCACCCCGCCCTGGCCGATCTTGACGGCGACGGGGTGGTCGACCTGGTGGTCGGGAGCGACTCGGGGGAGACCGTGGTCCACCCGGGAATCCGGGAGGGCGGGGAGATCCGCTTCTCGCCCGCGCCCGCCGGCGCTCTCGCCCTGCCCCGCCACGCCGCGCCCGCGATCGCGGACCTCGACGGCGACGGGGCGCTCGACCTGCTCGTCGGCGAGACCGCCGGCGGGGTGCGCTTCTACGGCTCGGCCTCTCTCCCCCGATAGAGGAGCCGGTGGAGGCCCCAGGCGACGAGGAAGAGGAAGACCCCCGAGAAGAGGACGTCGCTCGCGAAGTGGGCGCCCTGCATTACGCGGCCGAGCCCGGCGGCGGCCCCCAGGGCGGCCACGAGCGCGATCGCGCGTACCCTCCGGCGGGCCAGCAGGGCGAGCGAGAAGAACGCGAAGACGAACGAGGAGTGGCCGGAGACGAAGGAGCAGTTGTCGGCGCACTGATCGGCGGGGACGAAGGCGGGGGTGAAGGCCCGCTCGCCCCCGAAGCGGGCGACGTCCCGCGGCCGGGCCCGCCCCCAGTGCTCCTTGAGGCCCGCGTTCACCAGGAGCCCCGATCCCAGCGCGAGGGTGCCCGCCACCAGCACCGCCGCCCGTGGCGGGATCCCGAGCGGCAGCCGGCGCCGCAGGGCCCACCACCCGAGCAGGATCGCCGCGGCCGGGTAGACGACCCAGTTCCGGACCAGCGTCACCCCGTGGTACCACAGCTCGGCGTAGAGGGAGTCGGCGAGGAAGAACCCCGCCTCCGGCCGCCAGAACAGCGCCGCCGCCCGGAGATCGAGCGTGGGCCACAGGGTGAAGGCGACCGCCGTCGCGAGGGACGCCGCGACCAACGCGGTGATCCCGCGCGGCGAGACGGGATCCCCGTTCACGGAGCGTGTGGAGGTGGCGATCTCCGGACCTCCGGCTGGAGTCGACAGGCGCGGATCGCCGCGCCCGGACCCGTATCCTATATTGCGCGCCGCCCATGGTCGATCTCCCGGGACGATCCTTTCTCCGCCGACGGGGGAACCCGTCGCGCGCCCTTCCGGCGCTCTGGGCCCTCGCCGCGATCCTTCTCGCCTCCGGCTGGGTGGCGGGCCGCGGAGGGGGCGCCGCGCCCGCCTCCGCCGTCCCGGTGGCGCAGGACACCCTCGCCCGGGACACGGCGGCGGACGCCGCGCCGGGCGACACCACCGCCGTCGGCCCGGCCCGCCCGATCGGGGCCGCGCCGCGCGGCAGCCTGCGGGCCGAGCCCGACACCGCGGCCGCCGCACCCGCGATGGATCAGGCGGGGGAGCGAGCGGCGGAGGCGCGCGCCGAGCTCGACACCGCGTGGTGGCAGCGCGCCGTCTCGCTGCTCGGGCTCGGCGTCATGGTCCTCCTCGCCTGGCTCGTCTCCGTCGAGCGCGGCCGCTTCCCCGCCCGGGTGGTCCTGTGGGGGATCGGCCTCCAGCTCCTGTTCGCGGTGCTCATCCTCCGGACCGGGCCGGGCGAGGAGTTCTTCGCGCTCGTGAACACCGCCTTCATCCAGCTGCTCGGCTACACCCAGGACGGGGCCCGCTTCATCTTCGGAAACCTCGTGGAGAACAACATCCCCGTCGGCGTGCCGGTGGGCGAGCCCCCGGAGATGGCCCCGATCGAGCCCGCCGCCGAGAACCCCCGCTACGCCGCCGCCGGCAGCTACTTCGCCTTCACCGTGCTCCCCACCATCATCTTCTTCAGCTCGTTCATGACCGTGCTGTACCACCTCAAGATCATGCAGGGCGCGGTGAAGGGGATGGCGTGGGTGATGCAGCGGACGATGGGCACGTCGGGAGCGGAGACGCTCTCGGCGTCGGGCAACATCTTCGTCGGACAGACCGAGGCGCCGCTGATGATCAAGCCGTTCGTCGAGAAGATGACGATGAGCGAGCTCCACTGCGTGATGACCGGGGGCTTCGCCACGGTGGCGGGCGGGGTGATGGCGGCCTACGTGGGGATGCTCGTCACCTACTTCCCCGACATCGCCGGCCACCTGCTCGCCGCCAGCGTGATGAGCGCCCCGGCGGCGATCCTGATCTCGAAGGTGATGTACCCCGAGCTGGGCGAGCCCGAGACGGCGGAGACGCTGAAGGCCGACGTGCCCTCCCCCGACGTGAACGTGATCGACGCGGCCACCCGGGGGGCGGGCGACGGGCTCCGGCTGGCGCTCAACGTCGGCGCGATGCTGCTGGCGTTCATCGCCCTGATCGCGCTCGTCAACGCCCTGGTGGGGTGGGGCGGCGGTCTCCTCGGATACCCCGATCTCTCGCTGGAGCTGATCCTCGGCTGGACCCTCGCCCCGCTGGCGTGGGTGATGGGGGTCCCGTGGGGTGACGCGGTGCAGGTGGGCTCGCTGCTGGGGGTGAAGACCGTGGTGAACGAGTTCGTGGCGTATCTGCAGCTCGCCAGCCTGCTCCAGGCGGACGCCCCGCTGGAGCCGCGCTCCATCGTGATCGCCACCTACGCCCTGGCGGGCTTCGCCAACTTCAGCTCGATCGCGATCCAGATCGGGGGGATCGGCGGCATCGCCCCCTCCCGCCGGAGCGACCTCTCCAAGATCGGCCTCCGGGCGATGATCGGCGGCACCCTGGCCGCCTTCATGACCGCCACCGTGGCCGGGGCGATCCTGTGAGGGGGGAGCCGTGAGGGGTGCCCCGGCGCCCCGCGGGATCGACGTGGAGACCCTGGTGGCCCGGGCGCGCCGCGCGCTCGACCGCGCCGGCGCCGGCGCGGCGGAGGCGGGGCTGATCCTCGGATCCGGGCTCTCGTTCCTCGCCGACGAGCTCGAGGGCCCGGTCCGCGCGGCGTACGACGAGATCCCCGGCTTCCCCCGAACCACCGTGGAGGGCCACGCCGGCAACTTCGTGGTGGGCACCCTCGAGGGGAGGACGGTGGCGATGGCCCAGGGCCGCTTCCACCTGTACGAGGGGTACGACCCGGCGGCCGTCGCGCTGACGGTGCGGGTGCTCCACGTGCTGGGCGCGCGGTGGATGCTGGTGACGAACGCGGCGGGATCGGTCGATTTCCGGATGGAACCCGGCACCCTGATGGCGATCCGCGACCAGCTGAACCTGCAGTTCGCCAACCCGCTCCGCGGCCGACCGCCCGGGAAGGTCGAGAACCCGTTCCCGGACATGTCGAACCCGTACGACCGGGAGCTGCGCCGCCGCCTTCACGCGGTCGCGCTGGAGGAGGGGATCGAGCTTCGGGAGGGGGTGTACGCGGGGGTCCCCGGTCCCTCCTACGAGACGCCGGCCGAGGTGACGTTCCTGCGCCGGGCCGGCGCCGACGCGGTGGGAATGTCAACGGTCGGCGAGGTGGTGGCGGCCGCGGAGCTGGAGCTTCCGGTGGTGGGGATCTCGCTTCTCACGAACTTCGCCGCCGGGCTCGCCGCCGGGCCGCTCCGTCACGAGGAGGTGACCGAGACGGCGGCCCGCAGCCGGGACCGCTTCGCCAGGCTGGTGCGGGCGTTCCTGCGCGCGACACGTTGATCTTTTTCGGCGTTCGGGTGTACTCTCCTCCGACCCGATGAACCGAGCCCTCTCGAGCCCCCGGCCGAGCCCGCTCTGGCGGGCGACGGCGTGCGTCCTGGCGCTGCTGTACCTGACGATCGCCGCCGGGGCGGGCTTCCACGCCGGCGACCACGCCGACGGCCCGCTCGAATGGCTCCCCCTCGAGTTCCACCATCACGCCTTCCAGCTGGACAAAGGGCCCGACCGCGAGGCCCCGCGCCTGGCCGACGAGTGCCTCGCCTGCGAGCTGACCCGGCTGAGCCTGCGGCTCCCCGCCCTCGGACCGGCGCTGGCGGAGGTTCCGCCGCCCGCCTCCAGCCTGCTGTCGCGCTCCGCTCCCCCGACCGCCTGGAGCCTCTTCGGCTCGAGCTCGCCGCGCGCGCCGCCGCTCGGGTAGACGTTCGTCCGTTCGCCGGCCCCGCGTCGGCGCGAGCGTTTCTCCCGATCCCGAGGTTTCCATGACGTACCGCACGCTGGCGGGAGCCTTCGTCTGCCTGGCTCTCGCGACGATCTCGATCGCCGGCTCCGCCCTGGCGCAGGAGCCCGACACCACGGCCGCGGCCCCGGCCGACACGGCCGAGACCCTGGAGGAGCTCGAGGAGCGCCTCCTGGGCGAGCTCGGCGAGGCCGACACCTCCCGGGCGGCCGAGGCGGCCCGGACGACGCAGCAGGCCGGGACCCTGAACCCCGACATCTCGCTGATCGGCGACTTCGTGGCCGACCTCTCTCCTGAGGAGTCCACCCTGGAGGAGGGAGACCGGTTCCTGCTTCGCGAGATCGAGATCGGGATCCAGGGCGCCGTCGACCCCTACTTCCGCTACGACGCATTCATCGGCTTCCATGGAGAGGAGGCGGAGGTGGAGGAGGCGTACGCCACCACCCTGGCCCTGCCCGCCGGGCTCCAGGCGAGGGTGGGGAAGATGCTCCTCCCCTTCGGCAAGGTGAACCTCACTCACGTCCCCGAGCTGCACACCATCGATCTGCCCCTGCTCCACCAGGAGTACTTCGGCGAGGAGGGGCTCGCCTCCACCGGGGTGTGGCTCTCGTGGCTCGGCGACCCGCTCGGGATCGTCCAGGAGGTGTCGGTGACGGCGACGAACGGGGCCGAGCGGCATGGCCACGGCGAGGAGGAGGAGCACGGAGAGGAGGAGCACGAGGAGGAGGAGCACGGGGAGGAGAGGGACCTGCTCGAGGACCTCGGCGACCGCCTCTGGGTGACCCACCTCAAGAACTCGATCGACCTCACGCCCGCCTCGAACCTCGAGGTCGGCGCCTCCTGGGGCACCAGCGCGGTCGGCGAGGCCGACGTCCGGACGACCCTGTACGGCCTCGACGTCACGTGGCGGTGGAAGCCGCCCGGCCGGGAGAAGTACCGCTCGGCGATCGTCCAGGCCGAGGTGGCGTGGAGGGACGAGGAGGACGCCGGCGAGACGTGGACCGGGGCCTTCCTCTTCGGCCAGTGGCAACTCGCCCGCCGGTGGTACGTGGGCGGGCGGTACGACTGGGTGGAGCCTCTGGAGGCGCCCGACGAGCCGCTTCAGGCGGGCCAGATCCTGCTCCGCTACTTCCCGACGGAGTTCAGCCAGCTGCGGCTGGCCTACGAACGGCGGGTTCCCGACGTGGGCGACGCGATCGACCGCGTGCTCTTCCAGACCACGTTCGCGTTGGGGCCGCACCGACCCCATCCGTTCTGATCCGAACATCCCGATCGAAGCGAAGGAGACCGATATCATGAAATCGATGGAGAGATTCTGGATCCGACACGCCGTGACGGCCGCCGCGGTGGCGTTGCTCGCGGCCGCGACCGCGCCTCCCACCCCGGCTCAGGAGCGAGTCCGGGTGGTCGCCACCCTCCCCGTCTTCGCCAAGCTGGCGAAGGCGATCGGAGGCGAGCGGGTCGACGTCACCGCGATCGCCTCGCCGCTGCAGGACCCCCACTTCGTCGACGCCAAGCCCTCCTACATCGTGGAGGCGGGCAAGGCGGACGTCTTCATCGAGGCGGGGATGGACCTCGAGGTGGGGTGGGCGCCGCTGGTGCGGGAGGGCTCCCGAAACGCCGCGATCCAGCGCGGCGGGGAGGGATACGTGGACGCGAGCGCCCACGTCCGCAAGCTCGGCGTGCCGACCGGCAAGGTGGACCGATCCCGCGGAGACGTGCATCCCTACGGCAACCCCCACTACTGGCTCGATCCGCTGAACGCGGTTCCCCTGACCGCCGACATCGCGCTGGCCCTCTCCCGGGTCGACCCGGCCCACGCGGGCCACTACAACGACCGCCGCCGCGACTTCCTGGCCGCGCTCGACCGGCGCATGGGGGAGTGGCGCCGGGAGATGGCTCCGCTGGAGGGCGTGCCGATCGTGAGCTACCACGAGTCGTGGGAGTACTTCGCCGGGCGCTTCGGGCTCGAGATCGTGGACCACCTGGAGCCGAAGCCGGGGATTCCCCCGTCGCCGTCCCACCTGGCGCGGCTGATGGACCGGATGAACGCCCGCGGGATCGAGCTGATCCTGAAGGAGCCCTACTACGAGGAGAAGAACCCCCGGCTGGTGGCCCGGGAGACGGGCGCGACCGTGGTGGAGCTGCGAAACGAGCCGAACCCGGACGAGACGTACCTCGAGTTCATGGACTACGTGGTGGACACCGTCCGCGCGGCGGGCCGGGAGGCGGGGGTGACCGCCGGGTGAGCGAGGGGCGCGAGCCGCTGGTCCGCTTCGAGGGCGTCGCCCTCGGCTACCGCGGCGAGACCGTGATCGAGGACCTCGACTTCACCCTTTGCGCCGGCGACTTCCTCGGGCTGGTCGGCCCCAACGGCGCCGGGAAGTCGACGGTGGTGAAGGCGATGCTGGGGCTGCTGAAGCCGATGCGGGGGCGGATCGTCTACGAGCGCGAGCTCCACGAGGAGCTCGAGTTCGGCTACATTCCCCAGCGCCACACTCTAGACGAGATCTTCCCGCTCACCGTCGAGGAGATCGTCGCGATGGCGCGCTACCGGAGCGCGGGCCTGCTCCGCGGGCCCGACCGGGAAGATCGCGAGGCGGTCGAGCACGCGCTCGAGGCGGTGGATATCGTCCGCCTCCGCCACCGGGGCTACGGGGAGCTCTCCGGGGGCCAGCGGCAGCGCACCCTGATCGCGCGGGCCATGGCGACCGGGGCGAACTGCCTGGTGCTGGACGAGCCCACCGACGGGATGGACCTGTCGAGCCAGGAGGCGATCCTGCGGCTCGTGAGCCGCCTCCACGAAGAGGAGGGGCTCACCGTGGTGTTCGTGAGCCACCTGCTCAACGAGGTCGCGAACTTCGTCGACCGCCTCGCCATGATCGAGGACGGCCGCTTCGCCTGGGGCACGCTCGAGGAGATCCTCACCGACGAGCGCCTCTCCGATCTCTACGGCATGCCGGTCGAGGTGGGGCGGATCGGCGACGCCGTGGTCGTGGTGCCGGAGTCGCGGCTGTGATCGAGATGCTCCAGTACCCGTTCATCCGGACCGCGCTGGCGGGGACGCTGGCGATCGGGCTGGTGTGCGCGTTCCTCGGCGTCTACGTCGTGACCCGGCGGATCGTCTTCGTCGGCGCGACCCTGGCCCAGATCTCCTCCGCCGGGATCGCGCTGGGGGTGTGGACCGGGTGGAGCCCCAACGCGCTCTCGCTCGCCTTCACCTTTCTCGCGGTCCTCTTCTTCGCCCACCCCTCGTTCGGACGACGATGGCCCCAGGACACCGTGCTGGGCGTCCTGTTCACCGTCTCCGGGGCGGCCGCGGTGCTGCTGGTGGCCCACACCGCGCGGGGAAACGAGGAGGTGCTCCACCTGCTGCAGGGAAACCTCCTCGCGATCGACTCGACGACGGCGTGGACCTCGGCCATCGTCTTCGGGGCGATCCTCCTGGTCCACCTGCTCCTGTACAAGGAGTTCCTGTACCTCTCCTTCGATCCCCGGATGGCGGCGACCCAGGGGTACCGCGCCGGCGGGTGGAACCTCCTCTTCTACGCGCTGCTCGGGCTCGCGATCGCGCTCGCGATCAAGGCGGTCGGGGTGCTGCTGATGTTCGCCTTCCTGGTGATCCCCGCCGCCCTCGGCTTGGTGCTGGTGCGGCGGATGGGGGGCGTGTTCGCCGTCGCCATGGCCGCGGCGGCGGTGGCCGTGGTCGTGGGCATCTGGCTCTCCTACCGATTCGACTTTCCGTCGGGGCCGATGATCGTAGCGGTGATGGGCGGCCTGCTCGCGCTCGGCGGGACGGCACGGCTGGCGGTGCGTTGAGCGGAGCCCTCGAAATCGGCCTTGCAGGATCGGGGCCGGCCGCGATCCTGCTGTCGCTGGTGGACGGGATCCCCCGGCGGGTTGGTCCCGGGAGCGGTGGACGCACCCCCAGGAAGGGAAAGCGGGGCAAAACGCGGTCGATTCCGGAAAAAAGTCGAAGAAAGCGCGGAACCCGATACCCCGTACGGGGTTCTGGCCCGACCCTTGCGACATCAGCGGGGACGCAGAACAACCCCTCCCGTCCGGGAGGACCCCCGCGGCAGCGGCGCTGTCGCGGCGCGGCCTCGCTTGTGGTGGATCGGAGGACGACGTACAATCGATTTCCTCCCCACTCCGGGAGCGGAAACCACCGTGTACGAAGAGTACTGGAAGCTGGACGGAAAGCCGTTCGAGGACACGCCGGATCCGGAGTTCCTCTACCTCTCTGTGGAGCGCTCCGAGGCGCTCCACCGCTTCGTGTACCCGACCACGGAGCGGAAGGGCGCGGGTTCGCTCACCGGGGAGTACGGATGAGGCAGGATGACGATGATACGGCTCTCGCCGAGATCTTGAAGCGCTTCGGCGAGGACACCCGCGGCGACAACGTCGCCAGGATGCACCGTCCGGGGGAGCTGTTCTACCGGACGAACCAGGAGGCTTGAGATGCGACCGGATCGACGTGACGCCCCCGAGGGCGACGCCGGCCGGACCGTCGGGCGCGCGATCGTCGTGATGCCCGAGGGCGAGCCCGACCGCGACCGCGTCATCGGCGTGGTGGAGGAGATCGGCTTCGAGCCGGAGCTTCACCGGGACGCCGGGACCGCCCTCGACGAGATCGAATACGACCGGCCGGCCCTGGTGGTCCACAGCTTCGACCTCCCCGACATGGACGGGGCCACCTTCCACACCGCGGTACAGAAGCGCGCCGGGGGTCGGCGCATCCCGACCCTGGCGATCATGCCGGCCGGGCTGACGCCCGACCAGGAGTTCGGCGCACAGACCGGAATCGAGGAGTATCTCTGTCGACCCTTCCAGGAGGAGACTCTGCGATCACGCCTCAGCGGACTGCTGATGGACGTGGGGGAGGGAAGCGAGGGCTCCGGGGGCGAGCGCGAGGAGGCGCCAGCCGCAGAACCCCGAAGAAAGGAGCGAGCGATGGAACAGACGAGTGCGCCGGCCCAGCGATCCGAGCCGGCCCGGGAGCGGAGCGAATCCGTGACGTCCGCGGACGCCCGCGTCCGCGTGATCGGGCTGGGAGAGTGGGGGATTCGTGGCGCGGAGCTTCTCTCCGACGAGGGGTTCGTCGTCCGCGCCGTGGACGTCGACCCCGGAATCGAGCGGGCCCGGGTAGACGCCTCGCGGCGCCACCGGATCCCTCTTCCGGGAGGCGCGACGCTCGACGACTATGCCGAGGCGGCGAGGGCACTCGCCCGGGACGAGGAGCTCGGCCACGCCATCGCGACCGATTCGGACTGCGACCTGATCGTGGTCACCGCCGACCTCTCCATGGGGGCGGGGGCGCTCCTGGCGACGCTCCTGGTGCGCCTCGAACGCAGCGCGCCCGACGTCGGCCGGCTGGCTGTGGTCCGGTTGCCGGGCGTGCGGTCCAGCCCCGACGAGCGGGCGCTGGCGCTGGTTTCCCTCAACGCCGTCCTCCGCGCGCCGAAGTGCAGCATCGTGCTGGTGACGCCGCCGGACGGGGCGATCGGATTCGGCGCCGACGCGGAGGCCCCGGTGAAGCGGCTCGCGTGGCTGTGGAAGCTCGCCACGGGCGACAGGGGAGAGGCGATGGTGCCGGTGCGCGCCACCGCTCTCTCGAAGTTCCTCGCGACGCCGGGCTTCGTCGGCTGGCGGGAGATGGAGCTCGCCCGCGAGGATTGCGCCGCCGACGCCGACGCGTGGCACGCCAAGCTCGCCGAGGCCACGATGGCGTGGCAGCTGGAGGGGTTCTCGTGGTCGGAGTCGCAGTCGGTGCTGGCCTTCGCGAGGACGCCCGAGGCGTGGATCGACGAAGGCGTCAGGCAGCACTTCGAGCGGCTCGTCCAGGCGGCGTGGGACGAGGCGGCGCCGTGCACCCTTCAGCAGGGGCTCTATGTCGGCGAGCAGCCGGCGAGGGTGGCGCTCGTCTCCGCCGGCATGCCGTATCCGGACGAGGTGCTCGCCCTGCGCGACAGCGTGGAGAAGGATCGTGAACGTCTCGCCGAGAAGCGCAAGGCGGCCGAGTCCCTGATCCCGCTGGCCGACGACTTTCTCGCCGAGGGCACCGACGTCCTCGTCGACGACGTCGCCTGGGAACGGGCCGAATCGGCGCCGGTCGTCGAGGAGGAGGCCGCCCCCGAGCCGACTCCCGCCGTCGAGACCGAGCCGGAGCCCGAGGCCGAGGCCGAGCTTCCCGAGCCGGAGCCCGAACCCGAACCCGAAGCCGAGCTCCCCGAGCCGGAGACCGAGGGACGTCCGTTGCCGGGCGCGGAGACCGAGATCCGGTCCCGGATCGAGGTGGGGGTGGAGGCCGAAGAGGTCGAGGTCGTAGAGGAGGCAGCGGCAGAGCCGGTCGGACTCCCCGAGCTGGAGCCCGGCGAGCCCCCCGCCGCCTACGAGACCGCGTTCTCGCTGGCGCAGCGGATCCTCTCCGCCGAGGACCCGCGTGCCGAGGCGGACCTCGGCGAGATCCGCTACGCGCTCTACGACCTTCTGGAGATCCTCCGGGAGGAGCCCGGCTCGCTGCTGCCCGAGGTGTTCCGGCCCACGCTGGACGACTGGTTCGCCCGCCACCACGTCAACGTGGCGGTGCTGGCGATCCTGGCCGGCGACCGGCTGAAGGGCTCCCTCAGCGAGGTGATCGATGTCGGGACCGCGGCGATGCTCCACGACCTCGGAATGGTTCCCACTCGCGAGACGTGGGACGTGGAGATGAAGCTCCCTCCGAAAGTGTTCGAGCGGGCGATCCGGCCCCATCCCGAGGAGGGATTCGAGACGGTGCAGGACGTTCCCGGGATGACCGCTCCCATCGCGCGGATGATCCTCGAAGAGCACGAGCGGATGGACGGAACCGGCTATCCCGAGGGGCTGGTCGGCGACGCGATCGATCCCGGCGCCCGCATCCTCGCCGTCTGCGACACTCTGGAGGCGCTCACGCACCCCCGCCCCCACAGCGACGCGCTCGAGCCGGGGCAGGCGCTGGGGCGGCTCCAGGTGCTGGGAGAGTACACCCTCGATCCCGAGGTCGTGGACGCGCTGGTGGAACAGTTGGAGACGATGCTGAGCGGCACCGGACAAGACGTCGACGTGACCGGATGACCGGTCCGGCGGATGGCTGAGCCCTCCTCGGGGCCGGTCTTCGTCGCCGTGGGTGGCGGCAAGGGTGGGGTGGGCAAAACGTTCGTGGCCTCGAGCCTGGCGCTCGCCCTGGCCCGCCCCTCCGGTCCCGGGCTCGAGGTGGTGGCCGTCGACCTGGACGTCGGCGGGTCCAACCTAAATCTATTATTGGGGGAACCGGTGCCCGAGCGCTAGCTCGCCGACTGGTTCGAGGGGCGGATCGAGCGCTTCGCGGACGTCGCCCGCCCGACCCGGCTGGCGGGGCTCCGTTACGTCGCCGGCTCGTTCGGCACGGTGACCGCCGGCGACCCCCTCCGCCAGCGAAAGCTGGAGCTAATCCGCGGGCTGGTCGGGCTCGAGGCCGACGTGGTGGTCCTCGACCTGCCGGCCGGAAGCTCTCCCGCCACCCTCGACTTCTACTTCCTCG